>CAMCSO010000131.1 GCA_945877545.1 Bifidobacterium breve
CAGATGATTGCGGTAACATGCTGGGAGCGAGCAACACCTGCCGGAGACCACTCCCCCGCAAATCGCCCCCTAGCCGAGGAGCACAACCGATGCCATTCACCACCCAGACCTCAGGAGTGACGCTGA
This sequence comes from Bifidobacterium breve, assembly GCA_945877545.1. Classification (GTDB taxonomy): domain Bacteria; phylum Actinomycetota; class Actinomycetes; order S36-B12; family S36-B12; genus WLND01. The sequence goes on from CAMCSO010000131.1 coordinate 127, forward strand.
CGCTGCCGGGCGAGGTACTGCGCATCGAGGCTTGGGGCACCTCCACGATCCGTGTGCGAAGCAGTGTGAGCGGTGACGTGGTTCCTGTCACCGAAGGGCTCTCGGTCACCGAGCCGACCGAGGCAATCGTCACCGTCAACGGCAATATCGCCCGGGTGACGAGCGGCGCACTCACTGCCATCATCGAATCGCACGGCCGCGTGCGATTCGAGGGACTTGATGGCGCACTTGCCGGCGAGGTGGAATATGACCCGAACGAGCCACCCCTGCGACCACATCGGCTGTACCTCGACGATCATGACGGAGGGGTCTCGGTCGAGGCGACCTTCCAGGCATGGGATGACGAGCGCATCTACGGACTTGGCCAGCATTCGCTCGCGCGCCTAGACCTAAAGGGCTGCGTTATCGACCTGCTGCAGCGCAACAGCCACATCTCCATTCCCGCGATCATGTCGTCCCGTGGGTACGGCATGTTCTGGAACTCCGCCTCGGTCGGACGGGTCGAGTTCGCCGCCAACCACACGCGTTGGGTGGCTCAACGGGCATCAGGTATCGACTACTTCGTGTATGCCGGGCAGACACCGGCCGAGGTGCTGCGCCGCTATCACGAACTCACCGGCTTTCCGCGCCGCTTGCCAGAGTGGGCGACGGGCTACTGGCAGAGCAACAGTTACTACGTCTCACAGGACGAATTGCTGGCAGTGGCCCGCGAGCACCTTTCACGGGGGCTTCCCCTGTCAGCCATCTTCGTCGACTTCATGCACTGGACTCACCTTGGTGAATGGGAGTGGGACCGGGGCAATTGGCCCGACCCCGCCAGCATGGTGGCCGAACTTGCCGAAGCCGGCGTCCAGGTGATGGTCGCCGTGTGGCCCCAAGTGAGCCCGCACAGCAAGCACTTTACTGAGCTTCGCGACCGTGGCCTCCTCGTGGATGGACCCGATGGGTCACACGCCGTGTTCTCCTTCGCCGATCGAGCCGAGCCCGCGGGGGTCGATCTCGCCCTCCTCGACCTGACTCACGCTGACGCTCGCCGCTTCTACTGGGAGCGTGTCCGCGAGAACTACTACGACATTGGTGTCCGAGCGTTCTGGCTTGATGCCTGCGAGCCCGAGTTAAGTGAGCCCGCGGGCACCCTGCGCGAAGCAGGAGCTCGTTTCGCACGCGGACACGGGACCGAGTTCGCCGGCATGTTTCCCCTCTTCGACGCTCAGGCCATCCGCGATGGTCTCGACGAGATTGGCGACGTCGATTCGATGATTCTCGAGCGCTCCGCGTGGGCCGGAAGCCAGCGTTACGGGGTCACCGTCTGGTCCGGTGATATCCAGTCGACATGGGAATCACTTCGCACGCAGGTGGGTGCCGGCCTGAACATGATGGCGAGCGGTATGCCCTGGTGGACCACAGATATCGGCGGGTTCTTCGACGCCGACGTGGAGAGTGAGGACTACCGTGAACTGCTGGTGCGCTGGTTTCAATTCGCGACGTTCTGGCCGGTTGTCCGACTGCACGGAAATCGGCATGCCGACTTCTTCAACTCTGGGATCTTCTCCAGCGGTGGGCCCAACGAGGTCTGGTCGTTCGGAGACAAGGCGTACGAGGTGATGTCAGGCCTGCTGTTCTTCCGCGAGCGACTGCGCCCGTACGTGCAGCAGGTAATGGACCACACGACGACATCGGGCCTTCCGCCTGTTCGTCCATTGTGGTTTCAGAACCCCCATGACCCCGTCGCCGTTCAAGTCGACGACCAATTCCTCCTCGGCGATGATCTCCTGATCGCGCCGGTACTGCAGCGAGGGGCGAGCAGTCGCAAGGTTTACCTTCCCGCCGATGCACGTTGGCGCGACGCTTGGACGGGCGCCGTACACGCCGGCGGCGGATGGATCACCGTCGAGGCACCACTTCACATCGTGCCTCTGCTCATACGAGACGGGAGTGACCTGACAATCGAAAGTTCGTGGTTCGAACGCTGACCACGATCGGCCCCCAGCTCATGATGCAGCGCGCAGGCGACGTACCGCGGGTACCAGGAGTGCGAGCGGCGGTGTCGCCGCAAAGGCGGCTGCAAGCCACAAGACATTGGATACCCCGTAAACATCGACCAGCGGGCCGGCGACGGCGATCGCAATAGGCGACAACGCAAAGGATCCAAGCCAGTCGAAGGCCGACACTCGAGACAGGGAATCGTTCGGGATGTTTTGCTGCAGAGCGGTGTCCCACAGAACTGAGAACATATCGAGGGAGATTCCCGCAACCAGCGCCGCAATCACGATGACCGTGATCGACATTGGCCGAGCGAGAGCAAGGAACGGCAATGAGAACAGTCCCAGCGCGATCATTGCAGGCACGAGAGGGCGTTTGGGTCGCACACGGCCCGCGATCACCGCTCCGATCACCGTTCCCACCGCCAGGGCCGAGGTGATCACGGCCCACGAACTCGCACCGTTCAGTGCCGTCACTGCCTGCAAGGGACCAAGAACCCCCATTGCCGCACTGGCACCAATATTGGAAAGGGTCCCCGCTACCACGACGGCGACCACCCACTTGCGCGCCGTGAACGCAGTCCATCCCTCGCGAAAGTCAGTGAAAGGATGGGAATCCCCTTGGCGATCAACCACGAATCTGGGGTGAACCAGAGCGACGAAGACACTTGCGATCAGCGCGGCTATGCCGGCCGACCCGATGGCCACGCCCGGGCCGACCACCGCGACGATCACTCCTCCGGCCGCGGTTCCAAGAATGCGCGCGATATTGACCGACAGTCTCAGCAGAGAGTTGACTGACTGCAGGATCTCGAGTTGGGCGACCTGGGGAACGAATCCGGTGAAGGCGGGATAGAAGAAGCCTCCTGCCCCACCGCCGATCGCTGCGAGTACAGCCAGCGTGGCTACAGTGGCGTGACCAGAGATCACAAGGGCGCCCGAGAGTAGCGACACCGCGCCGACCACCAACTCGGCGACGATCATGATGAGTCGCCGGGACATTCGGTCGGCGACGACACCGCCAGGCAGCAGGCAGGCCACCTGCCCAACCACCGAGGACGCCACAACGATGCCCAATGCCGAAGGCGTCGCGCCCTCAATCGACAGTACGCTGAAGGCAAGTGCCGTCGGAAGCAGGCTCGCGCCGAGAATGGCCCAAAACCTAGCGAGAGCAAGCGAGCGAACATCTCGGTCCGCTAGCAGGGCCATCCACTGGGCCCCTCGCCCGCTAGCAGTGGTCACTGTGCAACCGATTGACGCCCGGACTCACGTCGTTGTCGAAACAAGGCCCTGATCAACAGTCACGCTCGGGCTCCCGACAACGTCGGTCGCGACAACGAACGTTGCTCCCGCCAGCGGTTCACGTTCAAGATCTCGTTTGGTCATTTGGTAGGCGGCGGTCGTCACGTAAAGGTCGGACAGGCTTGGACCCCCGAAACATGCGCTGGCTACCTGGCGCACCGGAAGTTCGACCACCTCCATCAACAGCCCGTCAGGTGAGTACCGTCGAACGGCCCCTCCACCCCACAGTGCCACCCATACGCAACCCTCAGAATCAACGGTGAGTCCATCGGGTGACCCAGCACCGTCCTCGATCGTTACCCAGGTGCGCCGGTCAGTTGCTGCCCCAGTCTCGACGTCGTAGTCGAAAATGTCGATGCGTGAGGTAGCGCTGTCGACGAAGTACATGATGGCGGTATCGGGGCTCCAGCCCATTCCGTTGGCGATGGTGCAGCCGGTTTCCACTGGCGTCGGACCAGTCAGATCGAATCGGTACAAGGTCGAGGCACCCGGCGAAAAGTCGTACGCCATCGTGCCGGCCCACAGCCGACCGAGCGGATCACACTTGGCATCGTTCATGCGAACACGCGTGTCGTGAGCCTCGACCGGCACGAGCAACGAGGTGGTGTCGTCGCCCCAAGAGTAGGTGTGGACACCGTTCTCCAGGGCGAGGAATAGTCCACCCTGCCGCCCCGGAATGGCCGCACCCATGGGGAGACCAACGAGTCGACGCTCGACTTCGCCACTCGCCGCCTCCAACCGGTATAGGGCACCGGGCGTGACGTCCACAAACCAGAGAATGCCCTCGCGACCATCCCACACCGGTCCCTCGCCGACATCAGCTCGCACATGCGCAGCAACTTCCCACGTTCTGCTGGTCAACGTTGCACCCTCGCACTTCCTCCAGCAGCAAGCCGCTCGACCTCGTCGCGACTGGCCATCGAGGTGTCACCCGGAGTCGTCATGGCGAGCGCACCGTGCGCGGCACCGAGCTCGACCGCCTGCTGGAGTGTTCGTCCGTCAAGTAGCCCGAACACGAGGCCGGAGGCGAAACTGTCTCCGCCACCCACTCGGTCCAAAATCTGAAGGGCCCGACGATCCTGGGCGCGCGAAAACCCCGAACTCCTCGACCATGCGACCGCGCCCCAGTCGTTCTCGCACGCCGAGTGAACTTCACGCAATGTGGTTGCCACGACTGCAAGCTCACCGTACGTATGTGCCACGGACTCAATCATTGCCTCGAAGTTTGCAGGATCCAGACCGGTGAGTCCGTCGGTCGCACCTGCGACATCGAATCCGAGTGCGGCCGTGAAGTCCTCCTCGTTGCCGAAGAGCACATCAACAAGGCGCACAAGTCGCTGGTTGACGTCACGCGCACGCTCCTTCCCTCCCTGATCGCGCCAGATGCTAGGCCGGTAGTTCAGGTCGTAGGAGACGACGGTGCCGTGGATCCGTGCCGCCGTCATCGCCGCTTCGGCCACGTTCGCGGTAGTAGCGGAAAGCCCAGCGAAGATCCCTCCGGTGTGCAGCCAGCGCACTCCTTCATCCCCGAACAGGACGTCCCAGTCGACATCGTCCACCGCCAGCGCAGCCGTTGCACTGTGGGCCCGATCCGAGACACCGACAGCCCCTCGCACCCCAAATCCGCGCTCAGTGAAATTCATCGGGTTGCGGTTCATTCGACCGATGCCATCGGATTTCTTCCAGACGATATGCGAGGTGTCGACCCCACCCTGCAGAATCAGATCCTCAAGAAGGAGCCCGACCTCGTTGTCACCCAAAGCGGTGACGACGGAGGTTCGTTGCCCGAAGGCACGGCGCAGCCCACGTGCGACGTTGTATTCACCCCCGCCCTCGGACACCTTGAACGATCGCGCCGTTCGTACGCGCCCCTCACCCGGGTCGAGCCTCAGCATCACCTCACCGAGCGCGACGGCGTCCCAGCGACACTCCGCTTTCGGTCGTAGTTGGAGGCCATTCATGTGGCAGTCACACGAAGGGCGGCCGCGCGACGCGCAAGTTCCGTGATGGAGTCCCAGTCACGTGCGGACAAAAGCGATGCTGGCGCGATCCAACTTCCACCGACAGCAACGACAGATGGCAGGTGCAGGTAGTCCAGCGCATCGACAACGCTGACCCCACCGGTGGGCATAAACAATTGGTCCGGCCATACGGCCGCAAGCGCTGTCAAATACGACGGTCCCCCGAGATGAGCCGCGGGAAAGAGTTTGACTGCAGCGACACCCAGTTCACGCGCGGCCATCACCTCCGTTGGTGTGGCGACCCCGGGGATCACCGGGATACCAGCGTCCTGGCAGTAGCGAACCGCCCCCTCGTTCAGCCCCGGCGAAACAACGAAGGAAGCCCCTGCATCAATCGCGGCAGCGGCGCTCGCAACACTCGTCACCGTGCCGGCGCCGATCTCCGCGCCAAGCCCCTGAGCCGCCCGGATGGAGTCCAGACCCGCAGCGGAACGCAAGGTGATCTCAACGAAGGGCAATCCACCCTCAACGAGTGCTCCCACGAGGTCGGGGGCCAGGGCCGGATCCGTCACGGTCACCACAGGGACCACACCCGCAACTCGAAGCCGGCTCAGGAAGTTCTCATCCGCAGCGCCCCAAGTTCCCGAACCCATGTGTGACTCCTTGAATCTCGGCATTTCTAGCGGTGACTCAAAGATAGTACGTATGCTGATTTGCCACAACGTCGGCTCTCCCGCTCACTTCGGCGATACTGTGGCGCTCTGGTCACGAGGTGGGGAGACGTTCACGATGGCAATGAAGGGACCGATGTGGGTACCGGTCATGCAGGAACTGCTCGACCGAATCGTGAGCGGAACCTACCCCGTCGGCGGCGTTCTGCCATCCGAAAGCCAACTCGGCGCGGAGTTCGATGTGTCACGGACCGTCCTTCGAGAGAGCGTCAAAGTCTTGACCGAAAAGGGCCTGGTCAGCACCTGGCGGGGCCGCGGCACGATCGTTGAGCCAGCCTCCCACTGGCGAACGTTTGACCCCGATCTCCTCGCTGCACGTTTGCGTCACCCCGGCGGTGAGGACGTCATCCGCGAGTTACTCATTCTCCGCAAGGGGATCGAACCCGTCTTAGCATCGATGGCCGCCCTCCAAGCCAATGATGGAGACCGCTCTCGACTGCAGTCGCGGTTCGACGATCTCGATCGGTGGAAAGATGACCCTGAGTCCTACGTGATGGCTGATGGGGACTTCCACGCTGAGATCGCGACTATCTCCGGCGTGGCGATTGCGTGCGACCTCTTTGACCTGATGGCCGAGCCGTTCGCGCTTGCACGACGCGGCACTGCCCTCATCACCGGCGGTCTACAGGCGGCGCACATGCAGCATCACCGCGTGTTCACCTGCATCATGGCCCGCGATGCCACCGGTGCCAGCGCTGCAATGTACGAACACATGCAGTCGGCCCAAGACCGGCTTGACCAACTTCAATGGTCGAACGACCGGCTCTCACTGCCGACCGAACCGCCTTGGACCACAACGCCACGTCAGAAGTACTGACCCACTAACATCATATGTATCATCGATGGAGAGGGGGGACTCATGGCTTGGACCGATCTGCCGCCTAAAGAGTTACGGCAGTTCCGCAGCGAGATCACCCCGGCGCCCGATGTGCGCCAATTCTGGTCGGCTCGCCTCTCGGAGGCCAGAAGCCTCGCCACCGAGACCATCGTCGGTCACGTCGACTCACCCCTCACTCAGATTCGCGTTCAAGATATCGAGTTCAGCGGCGCGGAGGGGCATCGCATCAAGGGTTGGGTCCTCACCCCGATCGGCATCGATGGCCCACTGCCCTGCCTCGTGCAGTACATCGGATACGGCGGAGGACGCAGCCTGCACCACGAGTGGACCCTGTGGCCTTCAGCGGGGTGGGCCACGCTCATCATGGACACGCGCGGACAGGGCTGGTCTGACACACCCGATCCCGGGTACGCGGCAAACCCGCAGGAGCTCGGATTCGTCACGCGCGGAATCCTTGACCCGCTGACGAGCTACTACACGCGCGTGTTCATCGACGCCGCTCGAGCGGTCGATGTGGCCCGTGCCCTGCCGTTCATCGATTCGTCACGGGTGGCGGTGGGCGGCGGCAGCCAAGGTGGCGCCATCACCATCGCCGCCTCGGCACTTGTCCCCGACGTGATCGGCTCCCTCGTCGGGGTCCCCTTCTGGTGCGACGTCGAGCGCGCGTGCACGCTGGTCGACACCATTCCTTACAAGGAACTGGCCAACTACCTCAAGGCTCGCCCCTACGACCTTGACGCAGTTCGACATACGCTGTCGTATCTTGACGGCACGGTGCTCGCGGGAATGGCCACCGCCCCTGCGCTTTTCGAAATTGGCCTGATGGACGACATCTGCCCTCCGTCCACGTGTTACGCCGCTTACAACGCGTGGGCCGGCCCCAAGGAGGTACGGGAGTACCCATGGAGTGGCCACGGGGGTGGCGACTCACACCACACCCTCCTGCAGCTTGAGTGGCTGAAGGCCCGCGAGCCGAGCATCTTTTGATGCGTGCGCGACCTGCGAAGCTCGCAGTGGTATCGCGGAGATGACCGCAACGCCTACATTCACCGCGCCTGGATGCGTCGCGGAC
>CAMCSO010000132.1 GCA_945877545.1 Bifidobacterium breve
GCTCCAGTCGTGGGCGATGTGGAGTCGACGTCGGCAATCAGCGTGCGATCCCTCTGGAAGGTATTCGGCCCCAAGTCGCACGCAATCGCCGGGTCACCGGCCGCGGATCTGTCGCGTAGCGATCTGCTTGCGAGTACCGGTTGCGTCGCTGCTGTCCGCGATGTCTCCTTCGATGTTGCTCCGGGCGAGGTGTTCGTCGTCATGGGCCTGTCGGGGTCAGGCAAGTCGACCCTCGTCCGATGCCTCACCAGGCTCATCGAGCCGACCTCTGGGAGCGTCCTGCTCGCCGGCGAGGAGGTGCTGAAGGCGTCCCCTGCGCGCCTGCGCGAGCTGCGCCGCACCTCGTTCTCCATGGTGTTTCAGCATTTCGGTCTGCTCCCGCACCGCAAGGTCATCGATAACATCGCCTACAGTCTCGAGGTCAACGGCGTGAAGCGTGATGCCCGGTACCGGCGGGCGAATGAGGTCATCGAACTCGTCGGGCTCGACGGCTACGCCAATCACTATCCCGAGCAGCTGTCGGGAGGCATGCAGCAGCGAGTGGGCCTCGCACGCGCGCTGGCAGTTGACCCGAAGGTTATGTTCCTCGACGAGCCGTTCAGCGCTCTGGACCCGCTTATCCGCCGTGACATGCAGACAGAGGTGATTCGGCTCCACCGTGATCTCGGCAAGACCATGGTGTTCATCACCCATGACCTCTCCGAGGCAATGAAGCTTGGCGACCGCATCGCGATCATGCGCGACGGCGCGGTCGTGCAGATGGGGACCCCAGAGGAACTCGTCGCGAATCCCGCGGACGACTACGTCGCCGACTTCATCCGGGATATCCCCAAGTCCCACGTCCTCACCGTTCGGGCGATCGCCCGGCCGCTGCGACCTGAAGAGGACTCCACCGGCCCGGAGATCGACGTGACGATGATCGTCCGCGACGCCACCCCGGTCATCATCGGGGCTGGGCGCCCGGTGAAGGTCATGGAGGCGGGTGTCCTCATCGGGGTCGTGACGAGCGACGACGTGCTCCGTCTCATCGGGACCGACGGCGGCGATCCTCGGTGAGCGACCCGGCGAACGAGGGCGGTACGTCGAACCTGCTGGAGCGGGCCATGGCCCTCCTGCGCAGGCGCGGGATTCTCATCGTGCTCGTCCTCCTCGCGTGGGTCGTCCTCGGAGCGGTGCTCAAGGGCGTGAACACCCTCGCGCTCCCCACCTCGGAGAACACCCCGTTCACGTCGGTCCTGCGCGAGGCGGCGGCCTCAATTCGCGGCAATCGCACCGAGAGCCCGGCATTCATCTACTTCTTCAACCCGATCAGGGCGTTCGTAGAGGCGTTCATCGACGTCATCCGGTCGATCATCTCCCTGCCGTCGGGCGATGACATCATCCCCGCCGTCGGCTGGCTCGGCGTCGTTGCGATCATCGGATTCGTCGTGTTCGCGACCTCGACCTGGCGGACGTCATTGCTGGCAATGGGCCTGCTGTTCCTGTGCGGGGTGCTGGGAATGTGGACCTTCACGATGGACACCCTCGCTTTGACCCTCGGAGCGGTCGCGCTGTCCTTGGTGATCGGACTGCCCCTCGGAGTCTGGGCGGGACTGTCGGACCGGGTGCTTGCCCTCCTGCGACCAGGGCTGGACCTTGCGCAGATCCTGCCGACCCTCGTATATCTTGCGCCGCTGGCGCTTTTCTTTCTCATCGGTACGGCTGCCGCGACCATCGCGACCATGATCTACAGCATTCCGATCGCGATTCGAATCACCTCGCATGCGATCCGAAATCTGAACGCAGGCCCGATCGAGGCTGCGACCTCGATGGGCTCCACCCGCTGGCAGTTGCTCACGAAAGTGCAGTTGCCGATGGCCAAGCGCACGATCGCTCTCGGTGTGAACCAGACGATGATGGCCGCGCTCTCTTTCGTCGTCATCGCGGCGCTCATTGGGGCGCCGGGGCTCGGCAAGCCGGTCGTTGAGGCCCTCATCATCCGCGACGTCGGAGATGGCGTTGTCGCAGGCCTCGCAGTCGTGTTCCTTGCGATCATGCTCGACCGTGCCACGACGGCGGCCGTCGTTCGAACTGGGAACTTCGTTCACGAGTCAGGCGCCATGCGCACCCGCCGCAGGATTGGACTGGGTGCGGCATTCATCGGCGCGGTTGTGGCGGTTGTGCTCTCACGCTACGAACTGTGGGCCGCCGTTTTCCCTGAGCAACTCATCCTTGGCGAAACCATCTCAAGTGCGACGAGCGCCGCAGCAGAGTGGATCACTACGAACCTCTACTTCCTCACGACCGGCTTCCGCGAGGTGGTGACGGTTGGGTTCCTCAATCCCCTCGAGTCGCTGCTGGCGAACACCCCTTGGTACGTCACGATTATCGCGATCTCACTCATCGGAGCCCTCATCGGAGGCAGGAAGGCCGCGGCCATCGCACTCGTCCTCCTCGGACTCATCGTCCTCACCGGCCTCTGGAACGACACGATGGTGACCTTGGCCCAGGTGCTCATCGCGACCGTGATCGTCATGCTCGTCGGGGTCGTCGTCGGAGTCCTTGTCGGTCGCAGCGAGCGGGTCGAGCGAATGATGAAACCGGTGCTCGATGCCGGCCAGACCCTCCCCGCTTTCGTCTACCTCGTGCCGGTCCTGGCGCTCTTTGGTCCGACCCGATTTGCGGCAATCGCCTGCGGGTTCTTCTATGCGGCGCCTATCGTCGTGCGCGTGGTGGCCGATGGCGTGCGTGATGTGCCGTCGAGCATGGTTGAGGCAGCGACGGCGGCAGGATCGACGACGATGCAAATCATCACGAAGGTGCAGTTGCCTGCGTCACGACGTTCGCTCATGCTCGGGGCCAATCAAGGCCTCATCTTCGTGCTGGCGGTTGTCGTCATCGGCGGCTTCGTCGGGGCTGGTGGCCTCGGCTATCTCGTGATCGTCGGTCAGTCGAAGCCGGAACTGCAGGGCAAGAGCCTCGCGGCTGGGTTAGCGATCCTGCTCCTCGGCGTCGTGCTAGACCGCATGGCCCAGGCGGGCGCCGAGCGCCGACGTCAAAATGGCGCGGCATGACCCCGTGGCAGGGGCTGAGGATTTTCGGGCCGAGCGTTGACCGGCGTCGAAATGGATCACCATCGGGTGGTCGATTCGTTCGAGAGGAATGCAGATGAAGAAACTCGCAACACGGCAATTCGGTATCGTCTCGATGCTCGCCGCTGCAGGGCTCGTGGTCGCTGCGTGCGGTGGGGGCGTAAACACCTCAGAGAGTTCGGCCGCTGCTCCCGCAGCGTCGACGGCCGCCTCGGCAGCCGCATCTGAGGCAGCCCCCGCTGCGGCGGACTGTGGTGACTGGGGCGTGGCAATGCACGCATGGGTCGGTTACACGGCATCGGCGCAGGTACTTACCAACGTCGCGGAGTCGCTGGGATGCAACATTACCCAGACGACCCTCGACGAGGCAGGCGTCACGTACGACGCGATGGAGGCCGGCTCGGTCGATGTCATCGTTGAGGACTGGGGTGGCGGCCGCTGGCAGGAGTGGGTCGATCGCGGGGCTATCCAAGAGGTTGGCTCGAACGGCAACGTCGGCCTCATCGGCATGTTCGTTCCGGCATGGATGGCCGAGGAGTACCCGGACATCACAGATGGGGCCAACTTGAACAAGTACGCAGACTTGTTCAAGAACTCGGAGTCGGGCGACAAGGGCGCTTGGTACGAGGGCCCTCCCGGCTACACGACCATCGGCGAGAAGCTCATTGACGCTAATGATTTGAACTACAAGATCATCAGCACCGGCTCAGAGGCGGCGCTGATCGAGCTATTCTCCGCGGCGGCGGAGAACAAGACTCCAGCCCTCGGATACTTCTACGAGCCGCAGAACTTCCTCGCGAAGGTGCCGTTGGCACGGGTCAACTTCCCGGCCAATGACTGGACCGATGCGGAGAAGGCCAGCGGTCTCACGGACTATCCCGAGACCCAGTTGCAGAAACTCGCAACGACGAAGCTCATGGAGTCCGGCTCTCCGTTCGCCTCGCTTCTGAAGAACTTCACCTGGACCAACGAGGATCAGAACATGGTTGCCCTCGATATCGAGAGCGGCATGACCCCGGAGGAAGCTGCGCAGAAGTGGATCGACGCAAACAAGGACAAGGTCGACGCTTGGCTTGCCGCGGGCTAACCGCGTTCACTATCGAGCAGAGGGGCATGGGCGCAGTCTCGTGCCCCTCTGCTCTTTGGTGGGCGTTTCACCGTGATCGCTGGTCGGCCTGTGGACGAGGGTTTGGGAACTATGCGGTCGGCGTGGCACGCTTGTCCCCACATGGATACTGACGACTTCGGCGCGGATGAACAGGGCCCAATTGACGTGCGGCCCTTCGCCAACGTCGTCGGCAACTCGGGGGATCACGACCTCGCTGATCGACACGCCCTTCGGCGCGTTGCCGGTTTGGGCACCGAACTCGAGGATGTCACCGAGGTCGAGTACCGGCAGGTGCGGTTGGAGCGGGTTGTACTCGCCGGAGTATGGACGAGCGGCACCGTTCGCGATGCCGACCGCAGCCTTGCCGAACTCGCGCTCCTCGCCGAGACAGCGGGCTCGCTCGTCCTCGACGGCGTGATCCAGCGCCGCGACAGCCCCGATCCGGCGACCTACCTAGGCTCGGGCAAGACTCAGGAACTCCGCGACATCGTCGTGGCGAGCGGCGCCGACACCGTCATCTGCGATGGCGAGCTCACGCCCGGCCAACTGCGCAAGCTTGAGGAGATTCTCAAGGTGAAGGTCGTTGACCGAACCTGGCTCATCCTCGACATTTTCGCCCAGCACGCGCGCAGCCGGGAGGGCAAGGCGCAGGTGAGCTTGGCGCAGATGCAGTATCTGTTGCCAAGGCTCCGAGGCTGGGGAGAGTCGCTGTCGAGACAGGCGGGCGGTCGAGCCGGCGGCCAGACCGGCGGCGTGGGTACCCGGGGACCGGGCGAGACGAAGATCGAGACCGACCGCCGTCGCATCCGGACCATGATGTCCAAGCTCCGCCGGGAGCTCAAGGAGATGGAGAAGTCGCGTACCACTCAGCGCGCTGCCCGGCATCGGGCCGGGGTCCCCGCTGTGGCGATCGCTGGCTACACGAACGCTGGCAAGTCCAGCCTGCTGAATCGGCTGACTGGTGCGGGTGTGCTCGTCGAGAACGCCCTCTTCGCAACCTTGGATCCCACCGTACGAAAGACGAAAACTCCGGGTGGTCGCGAGTTCACCCTCGCCGACACCGTCGGCTTCGTCCGGCACCTCCCGCATCAGCTCATCGAGGCATTCCGATCGACTCTCGAGGAGGTGAAGAATGCCGATCTCATCCTCCACATCGTCGACGGGAGCGATGACGCTCCAGAGGAGCAGATGGCCGCGGTTCGAGAGGTGCTTAATGAGATCGGTGCCGGGGGAGTCCCCGAGCTCATCGTCATCAACAAGTCCGACATCGCCGACCCGGATCGTGTCACCACGCTGCTGCGACGCGAGCCACACGCCGTCGTCATCTCTGCCATGACGGGGGAGGGAATTGATGAACTACTCCTCGCAATCGAGGCGGACCTACCCCACCTGATGGAGGAGATCGACATCCTCCTTCCCTACAGTCGCGGCGACCTTCTCTCGCGGGTCCACAGCCAAGGCGATGTCATCGCGATCGAGCACGAGGAGCGGGGCACCAGGCTCAAGGCGCGTGTCCCACTAGCCCTCGCTGGCGAACTTATGCAGGCTTGTGGTGGCTGAGGAGGCGACAGCGGTCGACACCGCACTCGAAGCGGTCGTCGCGGAGCTCGGCGGTGAGCGACGTGAGGGCCAGCACGCGATGGCGAATGCCGTGAGCGACGCGATGACGAGCGATACGCACGTAATCGTTCAAGCGGGCACCGGAACCGGAAAATCCCTCGGCTACCTCGTTCCTGCCGCGATTCATGCGGTGACCTCGAACAAGGCGGTCATCGTTGCGACCGCCACGCTCGCCCTCCAAAAACAGCTCGTTGACCGTGACCTGCCGCGCATGGCGCAGGCGTTGAGTCCGTCACTCCCGAGGCCTGTGACGTTTGCCGTATTGAAGGGGCGCAATAACTACATCTGCCTGCAGAAGTTGCACGGCTCGATTCCCGACGACGAGTCCGACGCCCTCTTCACTACTCAGCGAAGTGCCCTCGGCGAGCAGGTTGTGGCGGTGCGCGAGTGGGCCGAGCAATCCGATACCGGCGACCGCGATGACTACCCGGATGACATCGACCCCCGGGTCTGGCGATCGTTGTCGGTTGGTCGGCGCGAGTGCGTGGGCGAGAGTCGCTGCTCTTTCGGCGAGGAGTGCTTCACGGTGAAGCGGCGACTCGAGGCGCAGGTTGCCGACATCGTTGTCACGAACCACGCGATGCTCGCCATTGACGCCCTCGAGGGCATTCCCGTCCTCCCCGAGCACTGTGCGGTCATCATCGACGAGGGTCACGAACTAGTCGACCGTGCCACGGCCGCTGTGACGAGCGAATTGAACGTGCCGATGATCGAGAAAGCGCTGAGTCGAAGCCGCAAGCATGTCGACTCGCGCACCCACGAGATGCTCCAGGAGGCAGCGGAGGATTTTGACGACTGCCTGCGTGCGACGGCCGAGAGCCTGGCGGGGCCGACCCAGCTCAAGCCGGTTGGTGGTGACATCACTTTGGCACTCACTGTCATCCGCGATGCCTGCCATCAGGCGATCACCGAAATCAACGCGGACAAGGAGAGCAAGGACCCCGACTCCCTCGCTGCCAAACAGCATGCGCGAGGGGCAATCGAGGAGGTCCATGACACCGCCGGTGCGCTGCTTGCTGGTAACGAGTTCGACGTCGTGTGGCTCGATCCGGGGGAGGGTCGGTCTCCGAGTCTGAAGCTGGCCCCACTCTCGGTCGCGGGCCTGCTCCGCGAAGCGTTGTTCAGTAAGTCGCCGGTCGTAATGACGAGCGCGACCCTCACCGTTGGGGGTGGTTTCGATTCGCTCGTCGCAAGCTTGGGCCTCACGGGCGCGCCGGTCACCACGATGGACGTCGGATCACCGTTCGACCACGCTAAGCAGGGGATCCTCTACGTCGCGAAGGACCTGCCTGCGCCCGGCCGGGAGGGCGTCGCGATGGAGGCCCTCGATGAGCTCGCGGAGCGCATCGTGGCCGCAGGCGGGCGGACCCTCGCGCTCTTCAGCAGTTGGCGGGGAGTCGATCGTGCGGCCGAGTACCTGCGGGTGCGCCTTGACGCGGGGCGCTTTCCGCTGCTCGTCCAGAAGAAGGGCGACTCAGTCGGCTCGCTCGTTCAGCGGTTCGCCGATGATCACCCGTCGACCCTCCTAGGAACCGTGTCACTGTGGCAGGGCGTCGACGTGCCCGGGGAGTCGTGCATCCAGGTCGTTATTGATCGCATTCCATTCCCACGGCCCGATGATCCGCTCCTGAGTGCTCGGCAGCGTGCGGTCGACGAGGCGGGTGGTTCGGGATTCCGGTCGATCTCCGTCCCGAAGGCAGGGTTGCTGCTGGCACAGGGGGCTGGCCGACTCATCCGCGGGGCTAGCGACCGGGGGGTTGTGTCGATCCTTGATTCCAGGCTCGCGACAGCTGGCTATGGCCGAGCGCTTCGCGCGAGCCTGCCGCCCTTCTGGTACACCACCGACCGGGCCACTGTCCTCACGTCTTTGACGCGATTGCGGGATGAGCTCGACTCACCTGCTTGATAGGTGGAGCGGCTTGAGGGCTCGCATGGAAGGATTAACCCATGTCGAACGCCATGTATGTCCCTGATCCCGCACGCTACGACGGCCGGATGCCTTACCGTCGCACCGGACGAAGCGGGCTCCGATTGCCGATGGTGTCGTTGGGGTTCTGGCACAATTTTGGAGATGACAAGCCGCTGGAGTCGCAGCGGGCAATCATGCG
>CAMCSO010000133.1 GCA_945877545.1 Bifidobacterium breve
CCGCATTGGCGGCCGGCGATACTCGGGAGGCAACACGTGGGTGCTTCAGGCAATCCTGCTGCGGGCGGTGGCGTTGAGCAAGCGTCCTACACGACGAGATTCGGCTCACTCAACAGCTTCGACAGGGGCGGCGTCGAACTCGTAAACGATGATGCCCGCCACTACGCCTTCTCGAACGTCTTTGATGTGGCGTCGCGTAGTAAGCCGTGGGAGAAGGTCGCCGTCGGGAAGAATATGGAGTACGTGCTGGAGGTTGTTCGCGCCGAAGGAATCTCCGAGTGGCGCACAGCGGCGCATGATGAATTCGCCGTGTGCCTCGACGGCGAGGTCACGCTTGACCTCGTGAAACTCAACTCCTCGCCGCTCGCCGAGGGTTCTGAGGGCTCGGTCGCGATCAACGGCGAGCCAGCTGGCCCGAGAATGGGTCGGGTCTTCCTGAAGCGAGGCCACCAGGCGCTGCTGCCGGCCGGCGCCGCATACCGATTCACGGCGACCGTGACTGGCGTGCTGCTCATCCAGACCATTGCAGGTCCCGACACCCAGTTCCGCTGGGCCGAGATCTGCCAGACCGTTTAGCGCCAGACCGTAAAACGCTCAGGAGAAAAGGAGATCCCATGACGGTTTCAGAGATTCAGGTCGCGCAGTCCGAGGGTACGAATGCCGAGGGGTATCACGAGTTTTCGCTCGGCGAGTTCACTTTCCGTCGCGACGAGTTCTTCGTGTACATCATCTGGCCGACGGGCAACCACATCATGAGCGCCGACGCCTTCCTGCGAGCCCTGCAGCGCGACGTCGCATGGGACTTCTTCTACGGAGTCGTGAACTTCGACGGAGTCTTCGGCACCGTGAACCACTACGGCACCGTAGACATTTTTGCCGGCCGGTACAACGAGTCGTATCGCAAGGCGGAACTCGACTACAGCGAGAACGTCGAAACCCCGCAGATCCGTGAAACCTTCAAGGCGGTGCTCGCCGACTGGACGAACTCGACATTCGACCCGTTCGCCTCGCCGCACGAGACCGGGGCTGCCTTCGGAATCAAGAACGGTGAGAACCTCAGCGCCGTCACGCGACGACGGGTCGCAGCCAACCGCATGGTCGCCGTGCCCGGCGATGAGCAGATCCGCAGCGATGCCTCTGGCTTCCCGGTCAACCGCATGTTCCGCGACGTCGATCAGAGCGAGCCGGTGATTGAGGTCGAGCCGGGCTTCGAGGGCGAGGTGGCGGCATTCAGCCTCTTCGCGTACCTGTCACGCTCCGACGTCACGTGGAATCCGTCGGTCGTGAGTGCCTGTAAGGATTCGCTCTTCTGTCCCACCACCGAGGAGTACATCCTCCCGATCATCCACGGAAATGACCGGGTCGAGTGGTTCCTCCAACTCAGCGACCAGATCACCTGGGAGGTCGAGGACCGCGACACCGGCGCCGTGCGATCACGGGTCGTGATGAAGGCCGGCGACATCTGCGCGATGCCGGCCGATATCCGTCACCAGGGCTACTCGCCGAAGCGCTCAATGCTCTTGGTTTGGGAGAACAACTCGGGCGATATCCCCGACCTCATCGCGAGTGGCAAGACGCCCACCTACCCGATCGAGTTCTAACACGGCGATCCGTCTGGGCCGCCGTCCAATTGTGAACACCCGCGTGGCCGCCAGCAGGCTAATCGTCTGCTGATCACGCACCTACCGATGGGAAGAGTGAATGCAGACGAGGTTGTTCATCGGGGGTGAGTTCGTCGAGGCGGCCGACGGCGCCATGATCGACGTGCTCGACCCGCATGACGGATCGCTGCTCGCGCAGGTGGCGGAGGCGAAATCGGAGGATGTCGATCGCGCAGTTGCTGCCGCGACAGCCGCGAAGGCAGGCTGGGCACGGATGGCCGCGGCAGATCGGGGGCGACTCCTCCTTCGCCTCGCCGATGCCATCGAGGCAGATATTGAGAATCTTGCGGGCCTCGAGACCCGTGATACCGGGCATCCGATTCGTGACACGCGCAATCTCGATGTGCCTCGCACCGCGGCGACCTTCCGGTACTTCGGCGGAATGGCTGACAAATTCCAAGGTTCCGTCATTCCGGTCGAGGCAGGCTTCCTCGATTACGTGACACCAGAGCCACTTGGCGTCGTTGGCCAGATTGTGCCGTGGAATTTTCCGGTGATGTTCTGCAGCTGGAAGATGGGTCCGGCACTGGCTGCGGGCAATACCGTGGTCATGAAGCCCGCTGAGCTCACTCCGATGAGCGCCCTTCGCATCGGAGAGCTTATGAACGAGGTTGGCTTCCCGGCCGGCGTCGTGAACATCATCCCGGGCTATGGAGCCACCGCAGGTCAGCGCATCGTCGAGCACCCCGGGATTGCGAAGGTCTCGTTCACCGGCAGCAGCGCGGTTGGCAAGGGGGTAGCCAGGCAGGCCGCCGACACCCTCAAGCAGGTGCATCTCGAACTCGGTGGCAAGGGTGCGAACATTGTGTTTGCCGATGCGAACCTTGTCGCTGCCGTCAACGGCACGGCGTTCGGCATCTTCCATAATCAGGGGCAGGCCTGCATCGCGGCGAGCCGCCTCATCATCCACGAGTCCGTTGCTGAGGAGTTCCTCGAGCGCTTCACTGCGCTTGCCCGCAGCATCAAGTTGGGCGACCCGAAGGATCCGGCCACCGAGATGGGTCCGCTCACCTCGGTCATGCACCGCGATCGCGTGCTGTCGTACATCGACATCGCGGTTCAGGAGGGCGGCGAGATCCTCACCGGTGGCAAAGCGCCCTCCGATCCATCGCTCGCAGGGGGCTGCTATGTCGAGCCGACCGTGGTTCGGGTCGACCCTGGGGCACGCGTCGCGTGCGAGGAGGTCTTTGGCCCCTTCATGACCGTGCACACCTTCTCGACCGACGAGGAGGCCCTGGCCATCGCAAACTCGGTCGACTACGGCCTTGGCGGGGGCCTGTGGACCAAGGACCTCACCCGCGCGCACAAGGCGGCCCGTGAACTCCACGCCGGCATGGTGTGGATCAACTCCTACAAGCGGGTCAACCCGGGCTCGCCATTCGGTGGCATGGGGTCATCGGGTTATGGCCGCGAGATGGGCTTCGAGGCCATGCGCGAGTACTCCGAGTCCAAGGCGGTGTGGGTCAACATCGACGCCGCGCTGCCGGCCTTCTACCCCAGGGGCTGATGGCGATGGCGGAGGTCATGACCCTGGCCGAGGCAGTCTCGTCGCTCGTCAAAGACGGCGACATGATTGCGCTCGAGGGATTCACGCATCTCATCCCGTTCGCGGCAGGCCACGAGATCATCCGGCAGGGCAGGCGGGATCTCACCCTCGTCCGGATGACACCCGACGTTCTGTACGACCAGATGATCGGCGCTGGATGCGCCCGCAAACTCATCTTCTCCTGGGGAGGTAACCCAGGTGTCGGCTCGCTGCACCGGTTGCGCGACGCGGTGGAGCATGAGTGGCCGCGGCCACTCGAGATCGAGGAGCACAGTCACGCAGGCATGGCGGCCAGGTATGTCGCGGGTGCGAGCGGCCTGCCGTTTGGAGTGCTGCGCGGCTACAGCGGCACAAGTTTCGCTGATTACACAGACACCATCGCCGAGATCATCTGCCCCTTCACGGGGGAACGACTGACGGCAGTGCCGGCCCTTCGACCTGATGTCGGAGTCATCCATGCCCAGCAGGCTGATCGGCACGGGAACATTGGCCTGTGGGGGATCCAGGGGGTGCAGAAGGAGGCGGTGCTCTCGGCCGACCGAAGCATCGTGACGGTTGAGGAGATCGTCGATGTCCTCGACTCGCGGGTCACCGTCACCTTGCCGTCCTGGATCGTCTCGGCGATCGCCGTCGTGCCCGGGGGAGCGCATCCGTCGTACGCGCACGGCTACTCCGAGCGCGACAATGGGTTCTACGTGGCGTGGGAGGAGATCGCACGCGATCGGGAGACCTTTAGTACGTGGGCAGACGAGAATATCCTGCGCCGGCAGTCGGCGGGTGTTTCGTGAACGAGCCTTCTGCGGACGAGATTATGACAGTGGTGGCCGCGCGGGAGCTCAGGGACCGCGTGGTGTGCTTCGTCGGTATCGGGTTACCGAGCACGGCGGCAAACCTCGCCCGCCGGATGCACGCCCCCAATGCTGTTCTCGTCTACGAGTCGGGAACCATCGGTGCAAAGCCGACGAGACCGCCGCTGTCGATCGGCGATGGTGAGCTCGCGGACACCGCTGACGCAGTTGTTTCTGTTCCCGAGATTTTCAGCTACTGGCTGCAGGCTGGGCGCGTGGATGTCGGATTCCTTGGTGCAGCGCAAGTGGATCGGTTCGGCAACATCAACACGACCGTCGTGGGCGACTATCGCAAACCCAAGGTCCGGCTGCCAGGTGCAGGCGGCGCACCCGAGATTGCCGCGAGCGCCAAGGAGACCTTCATCATGCTGCGCCAGAGTTCGCGGGCCTTCGTCTCCGAGCTCGACTTCTGCACCAGCGTCGGCAACCACCAGGGCGGCGACTCGCGGGACATGCTCGGTATGACCGGGGGAGGGCCCTCCGTCATCATCACGGATATTGGCGTCCTTCGCCCCGAGCCGGGGACTCGCGAATTCGTCCTTACGGCACTTCATCCGGGCCGTACCGAAGCCGAGGCCGTCGCCGCAACGGGCTGGCCTCTGCGCATCTCGGAGAACCTCACGGCGACTGAGCAGCCGACCGAAGCAGAGCTTTCGGCGCTCCGAGCACTCAAGGCAGGCGTGACATGACCGCGCCGTTCGTGCACTATGTGCCTGCATCGCGGGTGGTCTTTGGCAATGGCCGGCTCGCCGATGTTGCGATTGAGGTCGAACGGCTCGGCTGCTCGCGGGCGATGCTCGTATCGGGAGGGCCAGAGGCCCAGTACGCAGTGCTCGTCGAGCAGCAGCTAGGCGCACGAATCGTCGCGCGCTTCACCGATGTCGTGATGCATGTACCAGTACCTGTTGCGCAGCAGGCGATTGCACTCGCTGCTCGCGAGGAGGTCGATGTCATCATCGCACTCGGGGGCGGATCGTCGACGGGCATGGCCAAGGCGGTGGCGCTCGAGACGGGACTGCCGATTCTCGCGATCCCCACCACGTATGCCGGTTCCGAGATGACGTCCATCTGGGGTTTGACCGAGAGCAACCGCAAGACCACGGGGCGGGATCCGCGAGTGCTCCCGAGGACAGTCATCTACGACCCCGAACTCACCGTGAGCCTGCCGGTCGATATCTCGGCTGCCAGCGGCATGAATGCGCTCGCCCACCTCGTCGAGGGGCTCTACGCGCCGGGCCTGTCGCCACTCTCGGCGATGCAGGCGCAGGAGGGGGTGCGGGCGCTTGCCGCCTCACTGCCCCGTGTTGTCGCTGACCCGGGCAACCTAGAAGCACGCGGGGATGCCCTGTACGGCGCGTGGCTTGCCGGCTGGACCTTGGGCACGACAGGCATGGGCGTCCATCACAAGATCTGCCATGTCCTCGGCGGCGCCTACAACCTGCCCCACGCGCCGATGCATTCGGCGGTGCTGCCGTACGCGACAGCATTTAACGCCGATGCCGCACCCACGGCCATGGACG
Source organism: Bifidobacterium breve (assembly GCA_945877545.1). GTDB lineage: Bacteria > Actinomycetota > Actinomycetes > S36-B12 > S36-B12 > WLND01. The sequence goes on from CAMCSO010000133.1 coordinate 5,576, forward strand.
CGATCGTCCGAGCGCTTAATGATGCCGGAATGCCTGCCACGAATGCGGCATCCGGCATCTGGGATCTCGCGCGCGCGATCGGCGCACCCACCTGCCTCGTCGACGTCGGGTTCGACGTCGAAAGGGTCGAGGAGGCTGCGGCCACCATCGTGGCGGGCCAACCGATTAACCCCCGAGCGGTCGATGTGGACGCAGTCGTGGAACTCCTGCGAGCAGCCTGCAACGGAAAGAGACCGGAGAACACCCCATGAACTCCCACATGACAGGACAGTTGTCGCGCAATGTGGGAAAAGTGATTGACGAGGCCCGCAACGAGCCCTATGTTTCGGGAATCGCTTCCGATGTCCAGCGTGGACGTCGGACCGGCCGTGGTTCCGCATGGAATCACCAGTGAAGTGAATGGAGAACACATGAGAATCGCACGGTCGATTCAGGCTGTCGCTGCGATTGCAGCGGTCGGCCTTCTCGCCACGGCGTGTGGCAACCTCGATAGCAGTTCCTCCTCGAGTACTGCATCGAGCGCGGCCGCCGAGCCGGCGGCTTCCGCTGCCGCAAGCACGGATGCCGCACCGACCGGCACCATCAAGGTCGGGTTCGTATCAGCCGAGACCGGCCCGCTCGCTGGCTTCGGCGAGGCCGACAAGTTCGTCGTTGACCAGATGGGCGCCTACTTCGCGGAGAATCCGATCGTCGCGGGCGGCACCAACTACAACGTCGAGATCATCCAGAAGGATGCCGAGTCGGACTCCAAGCGGGCGGCCGAGGTTGCGGGCGAACTCATCAACACCGATGGTGTCGATGTGATCCTCGTTCACGGCACCCCCGAGATGGTGAACCCGGTCTCCGATCAGTGCGAGGCGAATCAGGTTCCTTGTATCTCATCCGATGCGCCGTGGCAGCCGTACTTCATCGGCCGTGGCGGGATCCCCGGCGAGACCTCGTTCGACTGGACGTACCACTTCTTCTGGGGCCTCGAGGACATTGCGGCCGTCTACCAGGACATGTGGAATCAGGTCGACACGAACAAGAAGGTCGCCGGCTTCTTCCCGAACGACCCCGACGGCCAGGCGTGGAGCGAGAACCTTCCGGGAATGGTGGAGGCCAATGGCTACACGATCAACAACCCAGGCCTGCACACGAACCTCTCGCAGGACTACTCCTCGCAGATCTCGGCCTTTAAGAAGAACAAGGACGAGATCCTCATGGGTGTTCCGCTGCCCCCTGACTTCACGACCTTCTGGAAGCAGGCAAAGCAGCAGGGCTTCAACCCGAAGATCGCGACGATCGGCAAGGCACTGCTCTTCCCGTCGTCAATCGAGGCCCTCGGCGACATCGGCGAGAACCTCGGTACCGAGGTTTGGTGGTCGTCCACGTCGCCGTTCAAGTCGAGCCTCACCGGGATGTCGGCCGCCGAGTACACCCAGGCCTACACCGACGCGACGAGCAAGCAGTGGACCCAGCCTCTCGGCTTCTCCGAGGCGCTGTTCGAGGTCATGGCCGCTGCGGTCATCGCTGCGGGCGGTCCGGACAAGCAGGGAATCGTCGATGCGATGAAGACCATGAAGGTCAGCACCATCGTCGGTGACCTGGACTGGACCACCGGCCCGGTGCCGAACGTGGCGAAGACCCCGCTGACCGGTGGCCAGTGGCGCAAGACCGATGGCGGGGCCTTCCCGTGGGATCTCGTCATTGTGTCGAACTCCATCGCACCGATGGTCCCGACAGGCGGCACGGTCGAGCCGCTCAACAAGTAGCACGATGGTCGGGGTGGACGGCTTGAGCCGTTCACCCCGACCAGCACCACCACACCGGTGGCGGTCATTTCAGATCCAGGGTGCCGTGGGGCACCGAGGCAGGAGCAGGGGTGAGCACGAATGAGTGAACTGCTCGAGGTGCGCGGCCTGTCGAAGAAGTTTGGCAATGTCGTCACGGCCGAGGATGTCACCTTCAAGGTCAAGGAGGGGACGGCACTTGGCATCGTCGGGCCGAATGGCGCTGGCAAGTCGACCCTCCTGTCGCTCATCACCGGCGTGGTGCCATCCGACGCCGGAACGATCATGTTCGACGGGCACAACATCACCTCGCAGAGCGCAGCCTCGCGAACGAAGGCCGGTATCGCCCGCTCCTTCCAGATCCCGCGACCCTTCGTCGACATGACGGTCTTCGAGAACGTCTACGTTGGTGCGACCTTTGGTGGCGGATTCCATGGGCAGATCGGCTATGAGGCAGCGGTCCGCGCCCTTGAGACCACCGGCCTCATGCACCTCTCCGAGAAACCCGCCGGGCAGTTGCGACTGCTCGACCGCAAGCGCCTCGAACTCGCGCGCGC
>CAMCSO010000134.1 GCA_945877545.1 Bifidobacterium breve
TGCATCCGCATCCCGGTGACCGGCAACTCGCCGAAGGCCAAGCGCATCGAGTTCCGGGTGCCCGACCCGTCGAGCAACCCGTACCTCGCGTTCTCGGCGCAGCTGATGGCCGGCCTTGACGGAATCAAGAACAAGATCGAGCCGATGGCCCCGGTTGACAAGGATCTCTACGAGCTGCCGCCGGACGAGCTGGCGAGCATCCCGCAGGTTCCGGGCTCACTCGATGCGGTGCTCACTGCGCTCGAGTCGGACAACGACTACCTGCAGGCGGGCGGGGTCTTCCCTGCTGACCTCATCGAGACGTGGATCAGCTACAAGCGCACGTACGAGGTCGATCCGATTCGCCTTCGTCCGCACCCGCACGAGTTCGAGCTCTACTACGACATCTAGTCGACACCGTCTCCCTCCGCGTCGATTCGCCTCGCGCGTCAAGGGAACATGAGAGCCCCCGAAGACTCAGTCTTCGGGGGCTCTTGCTCGCGGGCCCTACTGGTCCAGCGCATGGCTTGATCGGCGGTGCTGGCCCTGACGGGCGAGTGCTAGCCGGCATACTGCACTCAGGCTCGCGTGGTTACCGGGCGGCGAGTTCTGCTCGTCACGGAAACCGTTGGCTCGGGCGCATCGGCGATGAGTTGCGACACGCGCCCCCGAGACACGCCGAGCACGGTCGCGATGTCGGACACGGATAGGCCCACCGAACGCATGTCAGCGACCACTTGACGGCTGGCCGTGGCAGCGCGGCGCTGGAGGTCGCCTGCTTGAGCGGTCATCTCGCGGACCTCTTGCGCCCGCGAGCCTAGGTCGCCAACGTCGAGGGTCACTTCGATGTCATCCTCGGCGGGACGACTTTCGATCATCGTCTCGACGAGATCGCACACCTGACCCTTGGCGTGCTCCAAGACACGAGTCTGCGTCACGCCGACTCCATCCACGTGGAGCTCCCAACCATGCTCCCATCGTCGTGCATGCACGGTGTACTTCACTGCAACCACCCCTTCGGTAGGCACACAAGTCGCCGGATCGCTTCGCGAACCAGCCCCGGCGACACGATGCCCGGGCGGGTGACCACGGTCATGTGCTGGCCGCAGGGGCAGTACCACTTCTCGTGATCGCCCTTACCCGGCTTGCTCGTGCAGCCATTCGTCGACATCGCCCCCGCCATCTCGCGGTACGTCATTGCCTTCAGCCTGACGTTACGTTAGCCCCCCTAGATGGTCAATGTATAGGGGGGATATACACCTGGTCGGTATTGTGCGGGTTAACGGGAAACCTATTGCCCGTCAGCGCCTCCCGCTCGCTCATCAGTCTTCCGCGGTTTCACCGTAGAGGAGCCGCTCGACCACCTGGCGCGCCCTGCGGGTCACCCGCCGGTAGTCCTCAAGCAATCGCCCCGACTCCCCCGGCGGGTAGCCGAGCACGTGGGCAATGCCCGCGAGATCGCGTAGGTCGGTCGGGACCATGTCGGACGCCCTGCCGCGCACGAGCATCGTGGCGTCACGCACCCCGGTGGCCAGTCGCCAGGCGGCTCGCAAGGATGCGGCGTCCGAGGCCGAGACGAGCCCCGCTGCCTGCGTCGCAGCCAGCGCATCGAGGGTTCGAGTCGTTCGCAGAGCCGGGATGGCGTGGGCGTGATGCATCTGGATTACCTGCACGACCCACTCGACATCGCTGAGCCCGCCTCGACCGAGTTTCGTGTGGAGCGTGGGGTCAGCTCCCCTCGGGAGCCTTTCGGACTCCATGCGGGCCTTCAGCCGTCTGATGTCGCGCACCTGGTCATCGCTGATCCCACCCGGCGGGTAGCGCAGCCCGTCGATGAGTTCAAGGAAGGCCGCGCCAAGTTCCTCGTCACCCGCGGCGACGTCCGCTCGAAGGAGGGCCTGGGCCTCCCATCCGGAGGACCATCGCTCGTAGTAGGCACGGTAGGAGTCAAGGGAGCGAACGAGCGGGCCCTGCTTGCCCTCTGGCCGTAGGTCTGCATCGACGTCGACGGGTGGGTCCTGCGATGGCGCCATAAGCAGACGGCGGAGCTCATTCGCAACCGAGAACGCCGCTGAATTCGCTGCCTGCTCATCAGCGCCATTGATGGGCTCGTAGACGAACATCACGTCGACGTCGCTTCCGAAGCCAAGTTCATGCCCGCCGAACCTGCCCATACCGATGATCGTGAAGCGCATCGGGAGCGCGCCGCCCGTCGATGCTGCGACCACGCTCATCGCAACCTGGAGTGCAGCCGACATCGTGGCGCTCGCGACATCGCTCAGCGACACCCCGGCCTGGTCGATCTCGGATACATGGACGAGTTCCGCGACCGCGGTGCGGAACAGTTCGCGGCGCCGCAGCGACCGGACGGCAGCAACCGCCGCCTCCGGATCATCATGACGAGCCAGGGCTGCATTCGCCTCCACAAGAAGCATCGCGAGCGATCGCGGAGCAAGCTCGCTGTCATCGGCCAGCATCGCGACCGACTCCGGGGCTCGCAGGAGCAGGTCGGTTGCGTAACGACTGCTCGCGAGCACCTGCGCCATCCGCTCCGCCGCTGCAGACTCGTCACGTAGGAGCCGCAGGTACCAGTGGGTCGAGCCGAGGGCATCACTCACGCGACGGAAGCCGAGGAGGCCGGCATCGGGATCGGGAGCGTCTGCGAACCAGCCGAGGAGCACCGGCAGCAGCGTCCGCTGAATCGCCGCCCGACGACTCACCCCCGAGGTGAGCGACTGCAGGTGGCGAAGCGCGCTCGCCGGATCGACGTAGCCAAGCGCATGGAGCCGCTGCTCGGCAGCCTCAGGAGTCAGGCGCGCCTCCCCCGCATCGAGCCGGGCGACGGCCTGCAACAGTGGTCGGTAGAACAGCTTCTCATGGATGCGCCGTACCTCGCGGGAGTGCCGGCGCCACTCGGAGACAAGTTCGGCGATCGGCTCTGAGCGGTACCTGAGCGACCGGCCAAGTCTGCGCAGGTCCGGATCGTTGTCCGGCATCGTGTGGGTCCGGCGCAGGCGGTGCAGCTGGATGCGGTGCTCGAGGGTCCGCAGGAATCGATACGCCGCAGCGAGAGTCGATGCGTCATCACGCCCGACATACCCCCAGATGGCGAGAGCCTCGAGCGCGACAAGGGTGGTGGGACTGCGGAGCATAACGTCGCTACGGCCATGGACAAGCTGAAGGAGTTGGACGGAGAACTCCACATCGCGCAGACCTCCAGGACCGAGTTTCAGCTCGCGGTCTCCAAGACGCGCCGGCACATGCTCCTCGACCCGGCGTCGCATGGCCTGCACGTCTTCAACGAATCCCGGATGATCAACCGCACCCCAGACAAACGGCGCAACCGCATCGACATACCTGCTGCCGAGCTCGAGATCTCCAGCAGATGGCCTGGCCTTGAGCAACGCTTGGAACTCCCAGGTCTTCGCCCAGCGCTCGTAGTAGCCGACATGTGACTCGATCGTCCGAACGAGCGCCCCCTGCTTGCCCTCGGGTCGCAGAGCCGGGTCGACCTCCCAGATCGTTCCTTCGGAGGTCACAGCCGTGCAGGCCCGCATGAGACCGCTTGCGAGTTGAGTCGCGGTGCGAACGGCCCCAGCCTCGTCTTCATCGTGGACCGCCTCAGCCACGAAGATGACGTCGACGTCGCTCACATAATTGAGCTCGCGACCCCCGCATTTGCCCATGCCGATGACCGCCAGCCGGCATGGCACGGCACCGGCTGGAAGCCCAGCCCGAGCAATGGCAAGCGCGGCCTCGAGAACCGCATCAGCGAGGTCGGAGAGCCAGGTCCCCACGGCATCCATCGATGCAAGTCCAGAGATATCGCGCGCAGCGATGCCGAGCAGATGCGTGCGATAGGCAACACGCAGCGCATCGTGCGTGGCAGGGATTGCCCCCGCTGCGATCGGTTCGGCGGCGGAGGGATCGGCTCCGACTGCCAAGAGCAGGTCCCGACGGGTGCCGGTCGCCGATGGCGCGACGGACAGCGCCTCCGCATCGACGAGAATCTCCCACTTGCCCGGATGGCGGACGAGGAATTCACCGAGCGCCTCCGACATCCCAAGAACGTCGAAGAGCCGGCCGCGCAGGTCCTCGTCAGCGAGGAGCGCCGACCCCATTCGCCGGCGCGCCGGATGGTCGCAGGCCTCGAGAATCCGGCCGAACAGCAGCAGTGCCTGATCAGGATCTGCCGATGCCCCCAGACCTTCGAGCACGTGCTGTTGGGCCTCACCATCGGCCATGAACACAGCGAACGATTCAGCGGCAATAATCCGCTGCGCGCGATCGAGTTCGATGAACCCGAGCCGTGCGAGGGCCGCGTCGCTCGTCATCGTCAACGCCGGTCGGTGGCGTAAGCCCAGACCAACTCGGCCCAGCCCAGGATCATCGGCCGCCAGGCAGCGATGAGGGCTCCCTGCTCGGCTCGCACCTCGGCGGCCGCCTGAGCACCGGTGCGCCCCGAGCGCTCAAGGGCATCGTCCTGCTCGGTCGACCAGTCATCGAAAGCGTCAGCATCGACCTCCGGATGCATCTGCAGCCCGTAGGCCTGCTCGCCAACGCGGAATGCCTGCACTCGGCAGGCCGGATTGGTAAGGAGAACGACCGCCCCGTCGGGAAGCTCGGTGATGTGGTCCTGATGCCACTGGGTCGCGGGGATGCGATCCCCCGGTGCCTGCAGTTGCGAGACGAGACGGTCGGTGAGCCCCGCCTCCGTCCGCTCAACGTAGACAAGGCCTACCTCGGTGATCGGCGAGGGTTCGACCCGGCCGCCGAGGGCGGCTGCGAGCAACTGGCCGCCGAGGCACAGCCCAAGGACCGGGGTATCGTTCAACACTGCGTCGGCGAGCAGCGCCCGGACATCAGCGAGCCAAGGGGCTGCACGATCATCGTGGGCGTTCGGGGCGCCTCCGAGAACAAGGACCCCGGAAATCCCTGACTCGACTCGCCGAGGAACGAGGTCACCCGCCCACGCGTCGAGCACGGCCAAACGAATTCCGGCCTCGCTCAGCCACTCCCCCGCAAGCAGCGGCGGATCACTCGCGTCATTCTGGACGACGAGCACGGTCGGATGGATGGTCGGGTCGAGGGTGCTCACAGCATTGGAAGGTAGCGGTCCAACTCCCACTGCGTCACCTGACGCCGGTATTCCTCCCATTCCGCCTGCTTATTGCGCAGGAAGAAGTCGAAGACATGCTCACCGAGGGTCTCTGCAACGAGTTCGGATCGCTCCATCGCGGTGATGGCCTGGTTGAGGCTCGACGGAAGTGGTTTCATGCCCATCGCACGGCGCTCCGCGGGCGTGAGTGCCCACACATCGTCCTCCGCTCCGGCGGGCAGTTCGTACCCCTCCTCGATGCCCTTGAGCCCGGCCGCCAGAAGCACGGCGAAGGCGAGATACGGATTCGTCGCGCTGTCCAGGGAGCGCACCTCGATGCGGGTGCTGTTGCCCTTCGCCGGCTTGTACATCGGCACGCGGATCATGGCCGATCGGTTGTTATGGCCCCAGCACACCCAGGCTGGCGCCTCAGCACCACCTGCAAGCCGCTTATAGGAGTTCACCCACTGATTCGTCACCGCCGTGATCTCGGGGGCGTGTGTGATGAGCCCGGCGATGAAGGAGCGAGCGACCTTGGAGAGCTGGTATTCGGCACCCGCCTCAAAGAATGCGTTGCGATCTCCCTCGAAAAGTGAAAGGTGGGTGTGCATGCCACTGCCAGGGTGGTCACGGAATGGCTTGGGCATGAAGGAGGCGAACAAACCCTGCTCGAGGGCGACCTCTTGAATAACGAGCTTGAAGGTCATGAGATTGTCAGCCGTGGTGAGCGCATCGGCGTACCGCAGGTCGATCTCCTGCTGGCCGGGGCCGCCCTCATGGTGGGAGAACTCCACCGAGATGCCCATCTGCTCAAGCATCGTGATGGCCTGTCGCCTGAAGTCCTGCGCAACACCATGCGGCGTGTTGTCGAAATAGCCGTAACTGTCCGCAGGTATCGGCTGGCGTCCGGGAACGGGCGCCTCCTTGAACAGGTAGAACTCGACCTCGGGGTGGGTGTAGAAGGTGAAGCCGAGATCGGCCGCCTTCGTCAAGGTCCGCTGGAGTACGAAGCGGGGATCGGCATACGACGGGGATCCGTCCGGCATGAGGATGTCGCAGAAGAGCCGCGCAACACCCGGACCCTCGTTCCGCCACGGGAGGAGTGAGAAGGTCGACGGGTCTGGCTTTGCAAGCATGTCTGATTCGTACACCCGAGCGAAGCCCTCAATCGCGGACCCGTCAAAGCCGATGCCTTCGGCGAATGCACCTTCAAGTTCGGCCGGCGCGATCGCGACCGACTTCAGCGTGCCAATCACATCGGTGAACCAGAGCCGGACGAAGCGGATATCGCGCTCCTCGATGGTTCGGAGCACAAATTCAGACTGCTTGTCCATCGCCCACCCTCTCGCCGAACTGCCCTGCCACCCCCGGACATGCCGATCATGCCCACCGCTGGTAAGCCAATACTGGCCCCTCGCGTGTTACGACAGGGTTAACCGCCTGATGTGCGAGGGTCATGCGGGGGTCACCGGGATGAATGATCAGGAAGTGAGCCACACATGCGTCAGTCGGACGTCGTCGTCATTGGCGCAGGCATCAGTGGGTTGGCCGTCGCTGAGGCCATGCACCGAAGTGGTCGCACGGTCACCGTGCTCGAAGCCCGGCCCCGAATCGGCGGACGACTTCTGTCCGATCCACTGGATCTCGGCGCATCGTGGTTCTGGGATGGTGAGCAACGAGTTCGCGCAATGACCGATCGCCTTGGCATCGCAACATTCCCTCAGCACATCGCTGGCGATGCGATGATCGACGAGCGGGACAGAGTGCACCGGTATCCGGGAAACCCGATTGATGGGCCAGCGCACCGTTTTGCCCACGGGGCCGCCTCATTGACTGATGCTCTGGCCGGCCAACTGCCGGAGGGGACAGTGCTCGTGGGTCAGCCCGTCGTGGAGATCTCCGATGATCTGGGCGTGAACACAGCAGACGGTTCATGGCAGCCCCAGCATGTGGTGATCGCGGTGCCACCGGCAGTTGCAGTGATGACGATGCGACTGCCTCATGCTCTCCCTACGAGTCTCATGACCGTTGCCCTGCGCACGCCAGTGTGGATGGGCGACACGATCAAGGTCGTGGTGATGTACGACGAGCCCTTCTGGCGCACCGACGGCCTCGCTGGCGCAGCGATCAGTCGAGTCGGCCCACTGCATGAGATGCATGACCTCTCTGGGCCTGATGGATCGCCAGCCGCGATCTTTGGTTTCGCCCGCGCGAGACAGCCCGACGGTCTGGATGAAACTGATGTGCGCGCGCAACTGGCACGCATCTTCGGCCCTCGTGCGGGAGTTCCGCAGAAACTCCAGATCCAGGATTGGTCCCGCGAGCGGTGGACGAATCCTGGATCTGCAGCGGAATACGTCCCGAGCGCCCCTGACCACTCGCTGTTCGGCCACGCTATGTTCCAGCAACCACAACTGGGCGGCCGACTCCACTGGTCATCCACGGAGACCGCTCCGCATTACGCAGGGCATATCGAAGGCGCGCTGGAGGCAGCCGAACGAATCGTGAGAGACATCGATACATCATGAACTGATGCGTTGATGTCCAAAGGGTAGGCTGGCACTATGCGTACAACGCTCACTCTTGACGATGATGTGGCAATGCTGCTTAAGAAGTTCAGCGAGGAAGCCGGGCTCACCTTCCGAGATGCGGTCAATCAGTCGATTCGTCGCGGGCTGATTCCACAGCCGGTTCGGGAGTCCGTCGCGATCCCCCAACCGCGAGCGATGGGCAGGCCCACGGTGGATC
>CAMCSO010000135.1 GCA_945877545.1 Bifidobacterium breve
CCGCAGCGACTCCAGGCAACCGGTGATTTCGATGGCACGTTTGAGGATGCCGCGAGGTACGCCGGCGTCGTGGCTGATCAGTTTGCCGAGTTCGGCACCGAGATCGTGCTCGAGCCCCTGCCGTTTACCAACATGACCACCCCGGCCGACTCAGTTCGCATCATCGAACTCGCCGGCCGCAAGAACATCAGCATTTGCATGGATGTCTGGCACCTCTACCGCAATCAATTGCCGTTATCGGCCCTCGACGATGCCTGGCCGCACATCAGCACCCTCCAGTTCAACGACGGCACCATCGATCAGGAGGAGTCCGATCTACGCGACGACTGCCTCCATAACCGCCGTATTCTGGGCGAGGGTGAATTCGATCTGATCGGCTTACTGCGCGAGCGCGACAAGCGCCGCCCCGACACGACCCTCTCCATAGAGGTCATCAACACCGGGTTGCGAGCGCAGGACCCTGCGCTCACCGCACGGCAGATTGCACAGGGCATCTCGAACGTCATCTCGTTGCTGCAGTAATTCCGCAAACATAAATCGCGTACACAAGGAGGAAGTCATGTCCATGGCCCGCGTCGAGGGGCTGCGCATCGGTGATCGCTACGACATCGAGCAGCTCATGTACAAGTACTGCAAGGCCGCCGATATGGCTGATGTTGACACACAGGCCGACCTGTTTCACGAGGACTGCCGCGTGCGCTACAGCGGCACCACCTGGATTGAGGGCCGCGAGGCATTGCGTGCATCGCTCCGCAATGCCTTTACCCGCTACCTACAGACCTCTCACGCGGTCACCAACATCACGATCGAGTTCCAGGACACTGATTACGCGACCGCGGAGAGCCTCGTCACCGCATGGCACCGCGATGCGGAGGGCAAGGAGTGGACCCTCCACGGCCGCTACATCGATTCGTGGAAGAAGGACCGCCACGGATGGAAGATGCAGACGCGCGAGATCCTTGCAGCCGGTGCCGTGAACCGTGATGAGTCGTCACTCAACATGATTCAGCGTGTCTCCGTCAGCGACGAACGCTGATGGGCACGTTGCCGAGCGGCCGGCTGGCAGGCAAGTCGGCCGTGGTCACTGGCGGAGCACGGGGTATCGGCGAGGGCATCGTGCGCCTCTACGTTGAGGAGGGCGCCCGTTGCATCATCGCCGACGTTGACGACGAGGCCGGGGAGCGGCTCGAGGCAGAGTTGGCTCCGAATGCGATCTTCGTTCACACGGACGTCACGAGTGAATCTGATATCGATTCCGCTATTTCGGCCGCGATTCTCGAATTCGGCGGCCTCGACATCATGGTGAACAACGCCGGGGTTGTCGGAGTCATCGGTCATATCGGTGATACCAAGCTTGTCGACTATGAGCGCACGATGTCGATCCTGCTCACGAGCGTGTTCCTCGGAACGAAGCTCGCGACCAATGTCTTCAAGCGCCAGCGCTCCGGCGTTGTCATCAACACCTCCAGCACGGCCGGCATCAATGGCGGCCTTGGCCCGCACATCTACACCGCAGCGAAGCACGCGGTTATCGGGCTTTCGAAGAGCGTTGCTGTCGAGATGGCCCCGCATGACGTGCGCGTGAATGTGCTGTGCCCGGGCGCCACTGTGTCGTCGCTGACCGCCGGAATCGTCACGGGCGATAAGGACAATCTCGCGGATGCGGCGGTGAAGATGGGTGCGAAGTATGCGAGTGGTAGGGCGCCGATGCCGCGCGACATGGCGAACGCAGCCGTGTTCATGGCGAGCGACGAATCCGCGTTCATGAACGGCGCCGTCATCGTCATCGACTCGGGCAAGGAAGTCCTAAGTGATCGCGGACGCGACAAGTTCTACCCAGCGTAGCTAGCTCGCCGAGCGCCCTACTGCCGAACTTCCGCTCAGGATCGCTCGCTCATTCATCACACGAGTCCTGAGCAGGGCCTCTCCCCGTTCGATGAAATTGCGATCGGCCGTATCCATGACGAGGTCCATGGCCGTCGAAAACGCGCGACTGGCGTTCTCGTAGTCGCGGATGACATCGGAGAGGACGAGGGATTCGCCCATCTGCGCCCCTGCTCTAGCGGCTGCGACGTCAGCGTTGCCGGTTGCCCCGGCCACGTCTGCGGCAAAGGCGAGGTATTCGGGAATCTCAGTTCGCATGACCGAGATCTCACGCTCACTGGCATTGGCGCAGTCGTTGAGCACGACCATGAGCATGTGCAAGCGGATCTGTTGGGCTGGGTCGGTGATCATCGGCATGATGTCGCGGGTGAGCTCTTCAACGACATCCTCGAGCACGCGTGAGGTCGACGGACGGGTGATCATGCGGTGACCTCCGAGTAGGGCAGCTCGAGTGAGTAATCGAGGTACAGGTTGTTGAAGTGCGCATATGCGGTCATGAGGAAGGTACCCATCACACCGCGGTGGAGCCCGTCGGTTACGTCCTGGCTGCCGCGAAGGATGTCGACCATCAGGTGGCTGGTGCCCAGAAGCAGGAAGTACCTGGCGATCGCCGGGTTGATCTGTTCCTCGGTGAGGCCGGTCAGGGCCCGGTAGCTCGCAAGGAAGGCCTCGGGATCCGGATGGTAGAGATGCGGGGGCATCGGAATCTGCAGGTAGTAGCCGATGTCGAGCCGCGGATCACCGATGCGGGCGAACTCCCAATCGATGATGTAGGGGTCAGTGCCATCCGACAACAGGAAATTGCCCGGTTGAAGATCCCCGTGCACGAGTGCCATCGGCACCTCGGCCGGCATGTTCATCCGGATCTTCTTCAGGGTGTAGCGAAGCACCGGATCGCAGTTGTCGATGATGTCAAGCATGCGCTCGTAGTTCGAGATGACATCCTCGATGTGCTCGCGCCAGCTCGCTGGCCGCTCAATGGTTGCGTCAATGGAGTCGAGCGATGTGTTGTGGGCCGAGGCCATGATCGCTACGAAGTCCTCCCGAGCCTTGTCGAGATCCGGACCGCTATCGAGATACTTCTGCATCGAGGTGGAGTCGATGGCCTCCGAGACGATGGCTTTGCAGCCCATGTACTCGCCGGTGGCGTCGAAGTACCGCGGGGTCGGAATCCGGAAGTCGGGAAGATCCTTGACCGCCTGCAGCATCGCCCACTCCGCCGCGCGATCGCTGCGGAAGACACTGCTCTCGTCCGGCGGGTCGCCGCGAAGCACGAACCTCTCGGTCGTTCCGTCGGCCCACTGAACCTCCGTCAACACGGAAAGGCGACTGTAGCCGCCTGGGAGGGCAACGGCGCTGAGGACTCGAGCCCCGCGATCCGGTTCTACTGCATCCAAGAAGGCTTGGAAACGCACAATATCCATTGGTAATCCTTCTCTTTTGTGCCTCAGGCTTCGTGCGGACGGTAGCTGAGATCAGTGGTGTCGCGCGTGCCCCTGACCGTGTGCGGCCGAAGGTGCAGGTAATCGTCGGATATCGGCTCGGTCCGCGTCCAGTCAACCACCTCTGTTCGGTGCGACATCAGCCACGAGCCATTCACGCGGCGATAGCGATCGATGTACCGGCCGGAGATGAATCGGTCGAAGCCCTCGGTGGCGTGCTTGTGATAGGCCTGAAAGTAGACCTCGCCCGTGGCCTCGTCGCCGTCGATCTGCAGGTTGATCTGGCCGAGGAAGTGCTGGGTGTCGCTGTACGCCGACAGTGCCTTCATGGCCATGCCTGCCATCTCGCCTGGGCCACCGGTGAATGAGCCGTAGTGCGTTGTCGCGCCGTCGGTGAAGACGCTGCGCACGAGTGCACCATCCGCGCGATCGAGGCCGCGCATGTAGGCGGCCGACAATGCCCGCAATTCCTCACGGTCGAGGAGCCATTGGAGGCGGGCCGGCTCGATCGCGCTCATGGAGTGATGACACATTCCATGTGGCCGAAGCCGGAATCGACAGGATTATCGAGATTCACGCAGGTAGCGAATTGCTCTGCCCATGCGTCAGGGCGCTGCACGAACCAGCCAGCCGGGTCGCCGACATTGATCGGATGGGTGACGTCCCAAACCTCGCCGTCGTGGAACTCATCACCGCGGAACACGCCGCGACCGAGGCCATCGGCGAAGCCGTCGTGGTAGCCGCCGCCCTGCAGGTACACCGGCCAGCCCACGGGCGTATTGAGGAACCGGTCGATGCTGCCGTCGGAGCGGGTGAGGGCGATGGTGGATTCCTTGAGGCGTGGGTGGCCATCGATGCGCTCGTGCGTGACGCTGGCATCGACATATGACCACCACTCCTGCGTCGTGTCATTCGGGATGACGATGGTCTCGAGCTGGTTGAAGGAGCCATCGGGCTGCTGGTGGAACTGCCAGAACATCACGCGATCCGGCATCTTGAACATAGTCCACTGGCGCATCGCGAATCCGCGGCGCGGATCCTTGCCCGCATCCGGGGCGACGCCCGCGTTCTTGCCGCCGGTGCGACCCATGCCCCAGGAGTGATCGCGCACGCCGACCCACGACTTCGGTGAGACCTGCAACGTGCGGTCTGCGACAGTGATGGTGCCGGTGACGTCGAGGCACTGGTCGTAGTTATTGCGCGTGTACACCTTGCGACCGCCGGAGTAGCGGATGATCTCGTCCTCAAGGTAGGGCTCGTGGAGCGCCGTCCACTCGAGGTCGTAGCTGATGCCGTATGGATTCTCGTCGCAGGACAGGCGCATCCGCTTCAAGGGTTCGAGGATCTCGAGGGCGAGGGGGCCGACTCGAATGTCGTCGATCTCGGGACGCAGCCTTCGCGACCACCGCACATTGTGCTGGCGGCCATCGACGGTTACGCAGGCGAATCCGTCGATGACGTCGGTGTTGGAGTACAGGCGCAGGCCCGCGAACAGGCTGGCACCAGTCTCGCGGTCGCCGAGCGTGAAGTAGTAGCCATCACTCCAGTTGGGGGAGTCGCTTGCCACTGAGTTGAAGGTGCCGGTGGTCTGGTGTCGCGGGAACTCGTCGAACGCGGTCAGACGCTGTTCACTCATGGCATGAGCCTACTGATGCACTCGACGCTATGGGACAAAACGTCTCACAAAGTTGGACCGGAGGCTAGGGTCCTCCTATGGAGACTCTCATCCTCGGTGGAGGCACATTTGTCGGACGACGCATGGTCGAGCACCTTCGGGAGGCCGGTCACCAGGTGACGGTGCTCAACCGGGGCAAGACCTCAACGGACCTGCCGCCGGGAGTTAGCCGCATCATCGGTGATCGCACGAGCACCGAGTCGATGCGGCAGGCGCTCGAGGGCACCGAGTGGGACGCAGTCATCGACGTCTCGGGATTTGTCATGGCTGCCGGGGGAGGGCTCTTCGAGGACCTCATCGACCTGCTCGACGGCCGTGTCGGCTCCTATGTGTTCGTCTCGTCGATCATGGCCTACGAGCCGACCGGCCTCATGCCCTGGACAGAGGACCAGCCCTACCGCGATGACCCCGACACGACCTACGGCGGCTTCAAGGCCCATGCCGAGCGGGCCATCCTCGACCGATTCGCATCGACCGGCTTTCCCGGCTCGATCGGCCGACCGGCCGCGATCTACGGGCCCGACAACAACATCCATGACATGGAGACCGCGATGTTCCTGCGGCTTCGTCGGGGCCTGCCCATTCTGATTCCGCATGAAGGCCTCGTCACAACCTCCTACGGCCATGTCGATGATCTCTGCACGAACCTGTTCGAGATGGCGCTCCTGCCCGCCGTGCGCGGTGAGGTTGTGAACCTCACCGGTCAGGGCTGCTCGGCGCGGGAGTATGCACTTCGACTCTCCGCCATCGTCAACGTCGAGCCTGACATTATTGAGATCCCGAGCTGGAACGGCGTTGGTCAGGCGCCGTTCGGCCACCTGTTCAAGGACAAGCACCATGGCATCCTTTCGGTGCAGAAGGCTCGCGATCTCGGGCTCACGTCAGAGCGCGGCTTCATGAAGGGACATGAGCAGACCTATGAATGGTTCCGCTCGACCGATCTCATCGACGCCCCCGATGCCCTTGCCGACCCAATGTGGGGTGCCGGCTACGACTTCGACCTCGAGGCAATCTTCGCTAAGGAGCTGCGCGGGTGACCGTTCGCATCGCTGACCGGGCGCTGACCGAAGCGATCGCTCGCGCACACGCGGTTTCGGACATCGCACACGGTGACGTGAGTCAGTGGGCCGGAATCGAGACGTATGCTGCGACTCGCGGTGAGGATCCGACTCCTGCGCGGGCGGCAGAAATCGCTGAGCTCATCGGTTGTTCCCCTGACGACGCCTTCGACGCTGCGGCTCAGGCGATGCTCGATGATCCAGGGCCGTCCGAGCTGCGTGAGCGTCTTGTCGCATGGTTGCGCGAGGACATCGCTGTCGCCGAGCCGCTCCTGAGCGTGTTCACCGGCCACGGCACCGACGTCGAGCACCCGGTGATCGTGGTCGACGCGGCCGAGCTCACCAAGCTTGCTTTTTGGCTCACCATTGAGCACGGGTCACCCGTCGAGGTCCTGCGAGCAGAAGTGATCGGGGGAGGGTTCTCCCGGCGGATGTGGCGAACGACGATTGTCGTGAGCGGCACCACGCGCAAGGTCATCGTTCGCAGCGAGCAGGGTGGCATGTTCGGCACCGACACGCTCACCGAGGTCGCCGCGATGCGCGGCCTGCTCAGTGCGGGCTACCGGGTGCCAGCGATCTTGCACGTCGAGGCGACTGGCACGGTACTCGGCGAGCCCTTCTTCATCATGGAGGAGGTCAGGGGACAGGTGCGTCTTGATGATGACGGGCTCGATGACATCATCCGATCGGTGGCTGAACTCCATCGAGTGCGCGTTACGGCGATTGACCCTTCTGAACGTACCGCCGAGCAGGTGATTGGCGACAATATCGACGCCTGGCTCACGCTCTACCGTGCGCACGCGGCGACACCTATCCCGCTCATCGAGCAGGGGGCTGCGTGGCTGCGCGCCAATCTCGAGCCCACCGGCCCGAGCGTCATCGTCCACGGCGATGCCGGCCCGGGCAATGCCCTTTTCGATGAGGAGCGCGGACTCACGGTGCTCGACTGGGAGTTCGCCCATGTCGGTGACCCAGCCGAGGATTGGGTGTATCTCGCCCTGATCCGGGGCCGCCGAACGATGAGTCCTGACGCGTGGAAGATGCGCCTGCACGACACGATCGGCCTCCAACTCACCGATCTGCAGTGGAAAAACTGGCTCGCCTACAACCACTTTCGTGGGGCGTGTGTGAACCTCACGGCGCTCACGGTGTTCTGCGAGGGCTCACATCGCACCGCTGATCAGCTCGCGATCGGCATTGCCGTCCACCTACGTTTCCTCGGTCAGCTCATCGAGATCACCTGCGAGTAGTCATGACGACCGATGTCCGCTACGAGCGCTCGAAGTCCGCGGTCTTCGACGCGGTGCGCTCAGTCCTAGTCGCCGATGGCATCGCGGGCCTGAGCGCTGACAGACTGGCAGAGGAGTCCGGTGTTTCGCGCAGCACGATCTACCGCAATTGGCCGGACCTCGCCGCCCTCACCTGCGAGGTCTTCGACGAGCTCATGCACCGCGACACCGCGGCGTTTGCCGACGAACCTTCTGCGGCCCTTCGCGAGTACCTCGCCGACTACGCACGTCGGCTCAACGACCCGACCTACTGCGCCGTGCTCATTGCCCTCATCGAACTGTCGATGCGCGACCAAGCCTTCGCCGACATCCATCGCCGGAGCTTCTCGCAGACTCGATCGCGTGCAGCAGGGATCATCCGTCGAGGCCAGGCGAGCGGAATCTTCCGAGCGGATCTCGATGTGAAGCAGGGGGTCGAGGACGTCGTCGCGCCCTTTCTCTACCGCCGGCTCGTCAGTCAGGC
>CAMCSO010000136.1 GCA_945877545.1 Bifidobacterium breve
CTATGTGCTCGCCGGTACCGATGCGCTTTCTGAGTGGTCCATCGCGCTGATTATCGCGGGGTCCGCACTGCTCGTGTTCGGACTTCTCGCACGAGGGTTTGTGCCGGCGCCGGCGCCGGCTCGCCCTGTCCGCAGTTAGGGAAGCACTGATGTTCCTATCCATCCTCATCCCCCAGGTTTTCACCTGAGTCAGATGCACCCCGAATCCCGATGAGTTGTGCTCTCACGAGGGACTCGTCCGGATTCGGGGTGCATCTGTCCGAAACGGCGCCCGCTCGACTCACCGCGCAAGTCCGGAGACATCCCGCGCGGCAACCAGCCTGATGATCAGCGCTTCCTTAGATGAACATCACCGCCATTGACACGAAGAGTCCGGTGGCTGTGACGGCAGCGACGACAACAACGAGGGTGCGTGATCGGAAGAAGGCCATGCCTCACATTGTCGGGCAAGGGTGCACGAGACGTGCGTGCGGTCCCGAGACATGCTCGATCACCGATCTCACAGCATGATGACGGAGACGATATCGCCCTTGATCCCGGTACCTGGAGGCACGATTGCGATTGCGTCAGCATTCCCCCAGCCGATGAGCCCTGCCGGCCCGCTGTCGAGCATCGGTCTGGCGTGGAGTCCGTCAGCGCCGTCGTCCTCAAGCCGCACGGAAGCAAGGCGCGTGTCGTCGGCGAAGTCGGCCCGGGGGGCATCATCGACGAGGACCGCGGTCGGGTAGACGTCGTCCCGCGGCACTCCCCGTAGGGCTCGGATAATCGGTGAGACGAGGGTGACGAGCCCGGCGAACGCCGACTGGGGACTGCCCGGGAGCCCCACCACCAAGCGTCCGTCAGGGAGCCGGGCGAGCAGCATCTGCGCCCCGGGGGTGACGGCCACGCCATCGATGAGCCAGCGGGCATCGAGGTCACGAAGCACGTGCCTCACGCTGTTGTCGGAGTCAGGGGCGGTGGAACCGGTCGTGATGAGGACGTCGACATTGGCATCTTCGATCTCGGCCCGGATCACCTCATGGATGTCGGGCGCCCGAACTGCAGGGTTGGCCCTGGCTCCAAGCGCGGCGACGAAGGCCGGGACGCTGTCGCCGAGGGCGTCGCGCGCCCTGCCCTGCCGGGAGCCACCCGAGGTGAGGAGCGAACTGCCGAGCACGAGGGTGCCGACGATCGGGGGCCTCACGATGGGCACGTCGTCGTGGCCGGCTGCCGCCATCAGGGCAAGCACTGCGGCTGTGACGAGCCGGCCGGCCGGCAGGATCTGCGTGCCCTGCGGAGTGCGACTGCCCCGGAGCATCACTCCGTCGCCGAAGGCCGGCCGCACCCGCTCGTCGGCGAGGCCAGAGAGGATGTCGCGGCCAGTGACGGTGATGATGTTGCCCCGTCCCTGCTCGGAAACCGCCTGCTCGAGGGGCAGGACCGCATCTGCATGTTCGGGCATTGGCGTGCCCGCTCGCACCATGAAGCACTCGCCCGGGGCGAGGGTCTCCTCCGGGGTGCGACGCCAGGGACCTTGACCACACAGGGCGTAGCCGTTGACGGCGGCGATGTTCTCGGCCGGATCGTCGTCGAGCATGAGGATCGATGAGGCGAGCAGACTTCCGCTCGCCTCATCGAGCCTCGCGCGCACCGCAGGCAGGGGCTGCGCGCACGTGTTCGCGATCTGGTGGGCAGCCGACCAAGGGAGCACGCCCTCAAGACCCTCGGTGCTCACAGTGGGGTACCCCGCCTTCCGTGCCCGTCGCGCGCGCTGGCGATGGGAAGAAGAATACGCAGCGACTAGTCGTCGTCCCCGTCATGGTCGCTTTCCTCGTATTCAGACCCTTCCTCTTCCTCGTCCTCTTCCTCGTCGTATTCCTCGTCGTTGTAGGCCGGGGCAGGTGCGGCAGTCTGGGTCCAGTCATGGATGACGCCGTCTGTTTGATCGACGTAGCCGGTCACGGTCGAGCCGTCGGCCCGTTTCACCGTCACGGCGAAGGACGGAAATCCGCCGCGGGTCGCCTTGGTCACGGAGACGAATGTCCCAGGAACCTCAGCGAGGACCAGACGCTTGGCAGTCGCCGCCGAGATAGTCGTCGCCGAGATAGACGAGGAGGCCTCGGGAACGGTACTCGCGATGACAATTTCGGGCAGTGGTCCCGGCTCGAATATCGGAGCGGTGGCGGTGGCGCCGGCATTCGCGGCGGAGGCATCGACCACCAGGGTGATGGCCTCTGGCTCGGCCACGGCCTGCGACGCGCTGAACACGGCGACACCTGCGGTGGCACCGGCGATGAGAATGCCCGCCGCCGCCGCTGCGACGCCGATTGATCCCTTGCGATTCATAATGCTGCCTCCTGGCAATAGATGAGCGTTGATGTCACGGTACGGAGCCGGTGGACAATTTCGACCCAAGGCAGGGTTAAGTGCGGGTAAGGAACGCGGGCCGTGCCAGCAGTCTTGACGCGTTGATGACTGAGCCGTGCAACGATGCCCACATGCGAGTACTCGTGGTGGAGGATGACCCTGCCGTTGCTGAGCCGTTGATCGAGGGACTGCGCCGCAACGGCTTCGAGACTGAGCATGTCGTATACGCCTCGCAGGTGGTGCCCGCGGTGATGTCGAGCTCCGGGGTCGATGTCGTCCTCCTCGACCTCGGTCTCCCTGATGGCGATGGCCTCGAGGTGCTTCGCGAGTTGCGTCGGACGTCCGATATCCCGGTGATTATCGCGACGGCGCGGGGCGACGAGACCGATCGCATCGTTGGCCTTGAACTCGGCGCTGACGACTATGTCGTCAAGCCGTTCAGCGTGCGCGAGCTCGCCGCCCGAGTGAGGGCCGTCGGGCGCCGCCGTCGGGTTGAGACGACGATCGAGTCGGGGCGCGTCGTCGTCGACCGGACGCGTCACATAGCGCTGGTCGACGGGGCCGTTGTCGATCTCACCGCCAAGGAATTCGACCTGCTCGCCGTGCTCGCCGAGGAGCCGGGTCGAGCGGTGACCAGACAGGAGCTGTTCTCGCGGGTCTGGGACCCGGTGTGGATCGGCACCGGAAAGACGCTCGACGTCCATGTCGCGTCACTGCGCAAGAAGCTCGGCGATCCGGCCCTCATCGAGACCGTCCGTGGGGTCGGCTACCGGCTGGCCGAGACGGGCACATGACCCGTCGTCTGGTCTTTGCAATGACGCTCGTGGCCGGACTCGTGGCGATGACGCTTGCCGTTCCCCTCGCATCGATTGCTGCGACGAATGTGCGTTCGGCCTTCATCTCGCAGTTGGCGATCGACGCCCTCAGCACCGCATCAGTCCTTGCATCCCAGCCTGAGTCGGGGTGGGGCGCGACCATCGAGGCTGCGGCCGTCGGTACCGGAGCCCGGGTCGTCGTCGTTGATGCCGGTCGCGGGCTCGTCGCAGACAGTGACGAGACAGCACTTGACCGCTCATTCGATCGCCCGGAGATCGACCTAGCGCTGCAGGGGAGCCTCAATTCCGATGTTCGCCCCTCCCAGACAATGGGCGCTGATCTTCGATTCGTGGCAGCCCCTGTCGTGCAGGGCATGGATGTCGTTGCTGCCGTGCGGTTTTCCCTTCCCGAGGACGAGGTGGATGCGCAGGTCGTCCGCACCCAGGCGTGGCTCGCCGTGTTCGTCCTCGCCGTGATGGTCGCGGCCGGCCTGCTCGCGTGGCTCATCGCCCGATCGATTGCTGGGCCGCTTAACCGGTTGTCGAAGGTCGCCGCAGGCCTGCCCGAGAATCTCGAACTTCGTGCCTCTGAGTCTGACGGCCCGGCGGAGGTCCGGTCGGTCGCTCGGGTGCTCAATGCCACCGCGGAGCGGCTTGCGGGGATCCTCAGCCGCACGGAGCGGGTCGCGGCCGACGCCTCCCATCACCTGCGAACGCCCCTCACCGGAGTCAGGCTGCGCCTCGAGGCGATCGAGGAGACGACGTCCCAACCCGATGTACGCCGTCAGGCGATCGCAGCGACATCGGAGGTCGACCGCCTCACGCGTCGCATTGAGCAGGTGCTCGCCCTCGCACGCAGCGATGCGAATGCCGGGCTCATCGAGGCGACCGACGCATCCGCTGCGGCGCAGGATCGAGTGGGGCATGCGCAGATCATCGCCGAAGAGCGGCGTCTGGATCTTGATGCACATATCGAAGCCGGCGTGGCGGTCATGTGCAGTGTCGGGACCTTCGCCCGGGTGCTCGATGAACTCCTCTCGAACGCATTCGCGTACGCGCGGTCGCGTGTTCGAGTCTCACTCACGCGCGGCAGCGAGTCGGTCACCTTGACCGTCGAAGACGATGGCCCCGGCATCGCCGACGAGGAACGCGACCTCGTCTTCGATCGGTTCGCCCGGGGCAGCGGATCGGTGCCAGGCGGATCAGGGCTTGGGCTTGCACTGGTCCGGGAGGCGGCGCGGGGCGCGGGGGGTGACGCGACGGCCACCCGGTCGGACCTCGGCGGCCTGCGGGTCGAGGTGACCTGGCCGCTGGCGTACTAGCCTGTCCTCGTGCCGTTCACCGCAGATGTTGCCGTCATCGGTGGTGGGGTCATCGGCCTTGCACTCGCCGATGCCTGGCTCGCGCGCAACCCGTCTTCGTCCGTCGTGGTCCTCGATAAGGAGGACAAGCTCGCCGAGCACGCATCGGGACGCAACAGCGGCGTCCTGCATGCCGGCTTCTACTACGCACCCGACTCGCTCAAGGCGCAACTCACCAGGCAGGGCAATGAACGGCTGCGCGCATTCTGCGCCGAGCGGGGGGTTGAGGTTCGCGAAACCGGCAAGGTGGTCGTCACCCGAAGTGACAGTGAGAGGCCCGCGCTGCAGGAGTTGTTTCGCAGGGGTGCAGCCAATGGGGTTGAGCTTGAGATGATCGACGAGGACCAGTTGCGCGAGCTCGAGCCGCTCGCCCGCACCTGCGGCTCTGCCCTGTGGTCGCCGACGACCGCTGTGGCGAGTCCGGCCGCTGTCGTGATGGCGCTCGCCGACCGGGTCCGCGAGCGGGGTGGCGATATCCGGCTCGGGACCCGTGTGATCGGAGCCGGCCCGGGTTGGGTCACCACCGATCGCGATGGACGATGCTCGGTGGGACACATCATCAACGCCGCGGGTCTTTACGCCGACACGGTCGCCCACTGGTTCGGGGTCGGCGAGGAATACCGAATGATCCCGTTCAAGGGCCTGTACTGGTACGGCTCCTGGGAGCCGGGACGCCTGCAGCGTCATGTCTATCCGGTACCGGATCCGCGCAACCCATTCCTCGGAGTCCACCTCACCGTCACGGTCGATGGCCGAGCAAAGATCGGGCCGACCGCGATCCCCTCGCTCTGGCGTGAGGACTATGGCGGCGTCGGCGGCTTCTCGCTCGGCGAGACCTGGGATATCGCGCGCACCTACCCGTCATTCCTTGGCAGCTCGCACCATGACGTGCCCGGGCTCATCCGCACCGAGCTGCCGAAATACTCGCGCAAGCACCTCGTTCGCCAGGGCCAGTCGCTTGTCCCGTCGGTTCGGCCCGCTGACTTCACGACGAAGGGACGTCCCGGCGTCCGAGCTCAACTGCTCAACGTGCGCGAGGGAAAGCTCGAGATGGACTTCGTCGTGCGCCCGGGCCAGCGATCAACGCATGTGCTCAATGCGGTGTCGCCTGCGTGGACGAGTTCGCTCGCCGTGGCCGAATACGTCGTGGAACGAATCGTGGTGTAGCCCGCTTTGCTAGACCGCCGAACTATTGGTCCAGTCGTGATGACTCGATGGTCTGGCAAGTTGGCCCATTGTACGGATGACTGAGGTTGTCACCCGAGAAGATCCTGAGGTATGGCAATAGGAAACGCGTGCATGTATGAGCGTCAGGCTCCGGCGCACCGTCACTCCGCGGAGTCGAAAATGGCGAACTCAGATACGCCTGCGACGGCGGTGGCGGCTTCGACATGCTCGGGATGGTTCTCGTATCGTCGAAGTGTCTCGATGTCGGGGAAGTCGGCAATCAGAGCTGCATCCCACATTCCGTCGGGACCGGGGTTGACCTCAAGCCACCACGAGTTCATGTCGGACATTCGCTTATCAAGGGTCTTTAGGTGGGCCAAGGCAGCAGCGAACGCCTGCGGGTCGGCATTCGGCTTGCACTTGAACAGCACAACTCGGCGCATATCTTCTCCCATTCGCAATCTTCACTGGGCAACTTGACTGGACTTCATCACGGAGCACTGGCTGCTTTAACTGTGAGGCTGAATCTGATCAGAGTTCCGCATCTTCCGCAAGACTCTCGTGATTTTCTATGTGCAATCAGGAGCATCTGGCACGACCAAGAACGTTCATCAAGACTGCAGGGTTGAGACGCTGGGAGCTTCGATGAGATTCACGCCCAACTCGGCGAGGGCAAGAACGGCGCCATCCATGTCTTCGCCGCGCTCCTTCGCGGCCCCGAGTTGCTGCCCGTTGAGTCCGCGAAAGTTAAGTGACTCCATGATCACTGCGAGCTTGTAGCAGGCGAGGACGAGACAGAAGCCAAGGTGCTCGAGGTCTAGCCCGGTCATAGCCGCGTATTGCTCAACGATCGTCTCACGGCGCCAGAAGCCGGGGCCCGAGGTGACGTCGCGGGCGACCGGTACCTCGCAGCGCAACCGGTCGTCCGCTTGACTCCAGTAGACGAGGGCGACGGCAAGGTCTGCCACCGGATCGCCCAGGGTTGACATCTCCCAGTCGAGAACGGCACGAAGGGATGTGAAATCCGGGTCGATGATGACGTTGTCCATCCGGTAGTCACCGTGAACAAGAGACCAGGGCAGGCCATCGGGCAGCGAGGTGACACGCTCTGCGAGCCAGTCCGCCATTCGGTCGATCCCGGCAATCTCCCGGGTTTTCGTTAGCTGCCATTGCTGGCCCCAACGGCGCACTTGGCGCGCAAGGTAGCCCTCGGGGCGCCCGAAGTCACCGAGGCCGATTGCGCGGGCATCAAGTTGATGCAGACGGGCGAGTCCCTCGACGAGTAGGTGGCTCGCATTGACGGCCTGCGATGGCGTGAGGTGCGCGGCATCGATGTGATCGGCAATGACGAAGCCGTCGACGAAGTCCATCACGAGGAATCGTGCCCCGATGATGGATGGGTCCTCGCACAGCGCCCAAGGTTTTGGAACCGGATACCCGGCCTTATTCAAGGCCTGCAACACCGTGGACTCTCTACCGAGGTCATGGGCACTTGGCAGGAGGTGCCCGAGTGGGGGCCGGCGGATCGCCCACCGGCGGCCTGAGGCGTCGGTGACGACGTAGGTCAGGTTGGATCGACCGCCCGCGAGCAACTCCGCCCTGCATGGACCGGAGACGTCAAATGCAGGCACCATCGCTTGAAGCCAAGCGGTGAGCGGGGTGAGCGAAATGCCCTGTGGATCAGGTGTCATGCGGGGCACCGCTCCCTAGGTCGCCTCGCCGGTGAGCACGTGAATGGCAATGTCTGCCGGTGCAGCCGTGCGAGTTCGTGTAATAAGAGTGTTAATCAAGTGTGAAGTCAGCATAGACACGAACGGGACCTGCTGATAGGTTTGCGTAGCACTGCAAGCTGAACTCGGCCAATTCCGTCACGGAAATGCTCGGGAATCGAACGCGTGTGCAGTGAGTCTTCATGAACACGTCAGCCAAGTCCGTCGGTTCGCCGGCCGTGTCGCCGAACGATCAACCGACAACCATCGACAGGGAGGGTCAATGTCAGTCAAGGAAGTTGAGTTCGACAGTTGCGGGACTCGTATCCGCGCGGATCTCATGCTCCCGGAGGGAACCGGGCCGTTTCCAGTCGTGGTGATGGCGGGGGGCTGGTGCTACGTGAAGGAAC
>CAMCSO010000137.1 GCA_945877545.1 Bifidobacterium breve
ACCAAGCCGGCTCGACCCGCACCGACGGCCGCTGGCTATGACGTTCGCGACGGAGTCGGCGGCGTGGTCCGCCCTTCGGGTGGCCATCGTCGACATGGACCGCAACGCCGGGCTGCGGCCGGTGGGCCGACCGAACGGCAGGGTGCGGCGAGTACGTGACGTCGTCACGGACTACATCGACGCGCGGAAGAACTCGGCGCTCGCGCCGATCGCCATCCGGAACGTGCGCGACTACTGGAGCG
The DNA here is from genome assembly GCA_945877545.1 of Bifidobacterium breve. Lineage (GTDB taxonomy): Bacteria > Actinomycetota > Actinomycetes > S36-B12 > S36-B12 > WLND01. The sequence goes on from CAMCSO010000137.1 coordinate 243, forward strand.
TGCTCGAGAACCACGTGTCGCGGAAGCGCGCCGACATCGGCCGCGTTCCGGTGCACAAGGTCACCGGGCGGGACATCCGCCAGTGAATATCCACCCTGGCGGCCGACGGGGTTGGTATGGGCACGATCTCGAACGCCCGCCGTGTGCCGGGTGCAGCACTCGCCTTGGAGGTGCGCGAGGGGCGGCTGGGCGTCAACCCGGCGACGCACCTGCGGATCGGATCTAGCAAGGCGCGGCTCGCCGCGATGCAGACGGTCGATCCGGTGCTGCTGCCGTCCTGGTCTGAGTTCGCGACGCAGGTCGAAACTCCGGAGGACGAGCACGACCGCCTCCTCATCGCGTTGCTCGGCTGGTGCGGTCTTCGCTGGAGCGAGGGCGTGAGCCTGCACGAGCAAGCGGTGTGGCGAGACCGGCCCCAGATCACGATTGACCGCGTGCTCGTGCGCCGCACGCAGAAGGCGGTCGACGCGGATACGAGTGTCGGCTTGCAGTTGCTGGAGAACAACTACTGGCAGCAGGAGCCGACGAAGGCCGGCGTGACCACCACCGTGCCGCTGCCTCGGCCCCTGTGGCGGAGGTTGGTCATCCTCGCCGACCAGAGGCTGCGTGACGAACCCATGCCTATGCCAGCAGGCCGACTGCTCTTCCGCCGGCCGATCATCTCGCCCGGATTCACCAACAGCATCGGCGTCCTTGACAACAACAACTTCCACCGCGACGTGTGGAACGGTGCTCGCGAGGCGGCGGGTCTCGTCGGCGACACGTCTCTGCCCGCCCTTGATCCGCGCCGCCATGCGATGAAGATCAAGGACCTGCGCGCCTTCTCTGCGTCCGTGCTGCTCGACAGGGGGAGCAGACTGACCGAGGCCGAGCTCCTGCTGCGGCACGCGGACAAGAAGACCACAGAGAGGCACTACGCCCGGGCGATGCAGGAGCGCGCGCATGACCGCGCCAGGCGGGACGTCCAGATCGACCGGGGAGCCAGCCTGCCCGAGCGGCTGGACGGCCTATGGGAGGCGTGGATTCAGGCGTTCCCGAACTTCATCCCACGGCTGGGAATGGAGTGGAGCAACGTCACGGAGATCTCACAACGTAAGAGGGGTGGGCGGTTCTGACGCAGTTGCCGAACTGGACCCAACGCCACTTCAGGTGCGCCGAATGCCGTGGTTGCTGCCTCAAGGGCATGATCTTGAACGGATGGCACGGATCGTTCCGCTCGGCCGCGGCGGCCCGACATCTAGGGACGTCGCATCAATGCGGAATCCGCCAAGATGCTCGCGGGTCTCTTGTGCTCTTGCCGACCCACTCGATATACCCGGCGTTGCGCAGTTCACCTAGGTGTCGGAGCGCGGTGGGCCGCGCGACACTGACAGCATCGGCGATCTCACCCGTGCTCATGCTGTCAACTTCACGCAACGCGGTAAGTATGCGTTGCTGCAGGGCGGGCAACTGTTCCGTGATGCGACGCTCGACGGGCTCGCCAGACAGCGTGAGTTGCACGCTTCCGGAGGTCTGGTGATAAAGAGGATCGCTAAGGCCCGCCTGTCGCATCTCATCGAAAATTCGACGGATACCTTCGCCGAGCTCCTGAGTTATCCGAAGGTCTGTGCATACCCTGGCGATTCTCGGGTTCCGCGCGAATCGGGTGATCTCGAGCGGGTTGGAAGTATCGACCAGTCCCGGAAACCTTCCGGGACTCTCAATGACGATGCGGTCGTCATAGATGTCGACATGGATGTGGTCGCCTTGCACGCTGTACGAACGATGAACGACTGCATTGACTATGCCTTCGAGCCACGCGTCCTCGGGAACGAGTCCAATGTCCTCGAATCTGCCGGATGCGCCCAATGCGCGCCTTGTCGGCTGCCACTTGCGCACCTGGTCGCGCGCTTCCTGGAGCAGGTGGGGTATCGGTCCCTCGATGCGGGCGTCGCCGATGAGATTCTGCCGGGAGCCCGATCCGCGGTGAGTTCCCTGGAATCGGCAAACACGAACCTGCGCGGATGGAAGCATGCGTTCCGGGTGCCTTCCGAACAGAAGCAAGCCAGCGACGGTTAGGCGGTCATCCGCCGCAAGTCCTCTCGCGACCAGGAGCCGTTCGGGTTCGGTTGCTTCCAAGACGTTTGCGTAGCTGTCCAGGAGGGATCGATCAACGTCGTCGAGACTTGCCTCGGTCCGTTCGGCCTCGAAGGTCGATTGGCTCTTGTCGTAGAAGAGCTCACGACGCTGCGTGAAGCTGAGTTTGTGGTTCTCGTCACCAATGCGCAGGAAGGCGTCGTCTCGTGAGGTCGTGTGGACGGAGCTGCCCGGTGGCACTTCGATGATCAACAAGTGGTCGGGTTGGCCATCCTCGCGAATGCACTCGTACAACCTCGCATTCGTGACGACGGTCGGTTCCGTGAAATCGACTGCGGCCTGCATCAGCGAGTTGAGGTGTCTGTCGTTCGAGCCCACGCCCTCAACTTCGCCGCGGCTGAGGCCAATGGCGATCGTCCCGCCGTCGGCGTTTGCGAATCCCACGAGGCTCTCGGCCAGCTTCCTGGGTTCGATGCGGAACGACTTTCGGTCGAACCATTGGTTCTCGGACAGGTCCAGAAGCCGCTTGCCCAGCGCGGCGGGCGGTGCTGTGAGCGCTTGGTCGATGGCTCCGGGGGTCATGAACGTACTGTAACATTGTTAGAGTACGTTCATGTGGCAACACGCTCTTATGGAGGCCAACCAAGAGCGTGATTTAGCCTAAAATGTCGCCTCCGCGGAGGCTGTCCAACTAAGAGCCCGCGCACGCACTATTACATCTACTCTAAAGCGATCGTTAGAGCAGTTTCGAGTAGACGCTGGATCCGTAGCCAGGGCCGGCATTGAACCGCTGAACTTCCGATCTTTGGCGGATTTCGGCCAGTTATACACAGATTGTGCGTGTGTGAAAGGGCAAAGAGTAGGGCGGATCCCCTTTTCCTGCTGATGGGCTAGGAAATAACTACGTCCGAAGTCGTTGCGCTGCAGGGGTTTTGTGGTGGCCAGGGGCGGGGTCGAACCGCCGACCTTCCGATTTTCAGTCGGCTTCGACTACGCCATGGTGCTTCAAGCTGTGTCAGCAAGGCGGCTCTCGCCTCGTGGAACTGGGATTCCCGCATCACTGCGGTATCGGACTCGTCGAGTCCGGATCCGCGCGAGGAGAGACGGCATTCTCGGCTGTTCGCTCAAGGGAGGGTGACGAGGGGGTTGCTCACGCGCAGGGTTGGAAAGCGGGAGAAGTCGCGATCGGCAGTGAGCAACTCGCTCACTCCGTGATCAAGACACAGGGCAGCGATCTTGGCATCATGAAGGCCACCGCCGGTCGCGCGACCATTCACGACGAGCGCGCGCAGTGTCTGGAGGTGCGTCGGGGATTCATGCAGCGTGATCGCACGAGGGCTCGAAAGCCAATGCTCGACCTGGTCGAACGCTCGCTCGTCTGGAGTGGGCTGGGCGAAGATGCGTGCGTTTGTGACCACCGCCAGGAACTCCTGAAGCACGGGCCAGCACAGCCCAACCTGCGCCGTGCCCCCGAGGGCCCCGGCAACGACGTCAAATGCGCGCTTGTGCGCGGGCAAGTCAGGGCGATGTGCATATACGAGAATGTTGGTGTCGAATGCGATCACCGTTGCATCGCAAGGTCGCGCAGTTCGGCCCAGGTCATCGACATTGCCGTTGGTGACAGGCCACCGGACCCGTAGGCGAGGTCGGCATCGGCCTTCCATTCGACGGGGTGCTGGCGCCGGGCGAGCTCACGTCGCAGCGCCTCTTCGATCACGCTGCGCAAGGTTGTGCCTGACTCTGCAGCGCAGCGGCGAGCTTGTGCAGCGAGGTCATCGGGGAGTTCGATCGTCGTCTTCACGGGTACACCGTATCTGACGAACCGTAAGTACGGGTCACAGACGAGCACGACCAATTTCAATCTGGCCCGCCGAACGAGCGAGGTGAATTGTGTCGGTGGCCGGCGTGGCGTCAGAGGGTCGAGTACGTTCCTGCATCGATGAGCTTCGACGTGTCGAAGGTGCCCGCGGGATCCATGCCGTCATCCACCGAGCACGAAGCCTCGAAGTAGTCGAGGAAGACGCCCTTGGACACCCCGCGGAAATCGATGGTGTCCACCATGCACGGGCCATCGAACTCGGCCACCGCGGAGCACGGGGACGCCTGCGCCGACCCCACCGAAGCAGGGGCAGGTGAGCCAGCCGACTTCAGGCTTTTCGGCGGCGCAGGCCGGATCAATCTGCCACTCGGGCATGGAGTGAATCGATGTCAGGGATCCGTCGCCCGAACCACGACGACGAGGGATCAACGGTTGCACGGCACCACAAGGGACGTGACCGAGGAGCCTGGTCGCATCGGCCATGCGGGCGTGTGGAACGTCGGCTACGGTGAGCCCGAATTCACGGCTGGACGTCGCGGCCGTCTTCATGAGCTTGCTGAAGGAGGAGCGCCATGCCGTCCACGGGATCGGTGATCAATCGCAAGGCACTGGTCCAGTCGCTGATCGCCATGGGCCTGCTCTTGCCAGGCATGCTGCTCTTCCCGCTCGGCATCAACCTTGCGATGTGCCTCTTTACCTACGGCGTGATACTCGGACTCCTCGTTGCGTGGCGCACGGACCTTCGCCGGGCAATGCTGGTGGTGGGCTCCGTCACCCTGGCCAACCTCATTGCCTACGCTGCGTCTCCGCACCCGCTCCTCGCGGCTCTGACGATGGCGGGGGTCGTCTTCGTCTATGGACTCACCCTTCGCATAGGTCTGACCACCTTCATCGTGGTGGCACCTATCTCAGTCGCGTTCACGATCGCTCAGCCGCCAACAGTGCTGCCCAACAGCAGCGTGGCGGCGAACCTGCTCGTCCTGGGGCTCGTGTGCATCATCGCTGGGTTGTGGGGAACAGCCGCAGGCACGGCGATCGGACGCAAGGCGCCGCATTCGCCGCTGACACAGATGCCGTGGCGCTCGACTTGGGTGTACACGTGTTCGTTGGCGCTGGTGTGCGGAGCTATCACGCTGGTGGTGTGCCTGACGAAGTTTCAGCAGGATGGCGCCTGGATTCTGCTGACCATCCTGATCGTCGCGCAGCCCGGAGTGCACCGCACCTGGCGGAAGGCTGGTGATCGCGTGCTGGGCACCTGCATCGGTTTTGCCATTGCGCTTGTGGTCGGCATCCCGCTGAACGGGCACCCGGTGGCGCTGACGCTCGCCGCGATTCTCCTTTTTGGGATCGCTGGCTACATGATGCTGTCGGGCCGGCCGTACTGGCACTACGTCACCTTCCTGACGCCCGCTGTCGTGCTGGTCGTCGGGGCGTCGTCGAACGTCATCTCGACGGATTTCAATCGTGTGTGGAGCACGATCGTGGGAGCCGCCCTCGCTGTGGGCGTCCTGCTCGTCCTCGGTGCGATCGGCTTCCACGATCTGGACGAGAAGGCTGAAGCCACGCCCGGCAGCTCACCGACGTGACACGTGGCGGGCATCGACCGAATTGGTGAGCCCAACCATTTTGTCGGTTGGTTCCTGATGCGCACCTGAAATGGTGGATGATCAAGAGTGGGTCGAGGACGACGAGCCGAAGGATGCCCTGGGGATTGTGCGTTTGTGATCGGGCAGAAAATAGGGCAGTAATGAGACAACGACTTCAGTAGCTAGGGGCGGTGCTCCACGAAGGCGTTGCACCGCAACGCATTTTGTGGTGGCTTGGGGGCGGGGTCGAACCGCCGACCCTCCGATATTCAGTCGGTGGCACTAGCGTCACTGTGCTACATGGCGAACCAGTGTGTACAGCGTCCAATTTCTGTCGGCTGTTGTCGTTATTCGTAGTGACTCCACATTGCAAGAACTCGAACGATTCGGTCAGATTCCAACACCTCGTAGACGAGACGATGTTGAATATTGATGCGCCGTGAGTAACAGCCCCTGAGGTCTCCGACAAGCTTTTCGTACGGCGGTGGATTGCTGAATGGGTTGTCGGCAATAACGTCAAGGAGTCGTTGAGCCTGTGGCTGTAGCCCGCTGCTTGCGAGCTTCTTTGCATCTTTTCGGGCACGAGTGGTGAAGGCCAGTTCGTAGGTCACCAGGTCAACGGGGTGGTATCGATCGGCTCGTCTCGTCCGGAGTTGATGTCTTCCACAAGGCCTGGAACGGAGTGCAATGCCACTGTTTCCATCACGGCGTTCCAGTCGTCTTCGGAGACCAAGACCGCATTACCGGACTTGCCGGTAATCGTGATAGGGCTATGACTGGTGTTGACTTCGGTCAATAAGGTGTAGAGCTTTGCTCGGGCGTCTGTCGCTGTGATCGTGGTGGACATGAAACAAGCGTACGGAATAACGTACGAGAATGAAAGTCCTATGCGACTGAGCAGAGGACTGCCAGGCACGTCACACATCCCACAGGTGCGGTGGCCAGGGGCGGGGTCGAACCGCCGACCTTCCGATTTTCAGTCGGACGCTCGTACCAACTGAGCTACCTGGCCTTGTGCAGCAGGCAGGGCGAGCTGCCCGCTGCAAAGGCCCGGAGCGAACTCCGAGCCTCGCGACCCCGACCGGGCTCGAACCGGCGACCTTCGCCGTGACAGGGCGACGCGCTAACCAACTGCGCTACGGGGCCAACTTGTGAAGCGTATCCCCAACGGGGTTCGAACCCGTGCTACCGCCGTGAAAGGGCGGTGTCCTAGGCCACTAGACGATGGGGACCTAAATGCATCTCCGTCGACCGTTACGCCGTTGGCGACTCGGCAAGCATAGGGCAGGGCGTTGGTGGGAGGAAATCGGACCTCCCTTGGACGCTTCGGCCCATAATGAGGGGTGATCGACGTGCCGCTTGAAGAGTTCGAGGACCTCGTGGGCGAGGCGCTCGACGGGATCCCGAAGGGGCTCACCGACCTGCTACGAAACGTCGTCATTGTCGTTGAGGACGATGCTCCGGCTGACGATCCTGACCTACTCGGGCTCTACACCGGAATCCCACTCACCGAGCGCGACGGGTCCTATTTCGGGGCGCTTCCTGACTGCATCACCATCTACCGACGCCCGACGATGGCGATCTGCGACGACCTAGCCGACGTGATCGAGGAGGTGCGGATCACGGTGGTGCACGAGGTCGCCCACCACTTCGGTATCGACGACGATCGCCTGCATGAGCTCGGCTACGACTAGCCTGCGTCACTACTCGCTGTGGGCCGCCCTCGTAAGTCGGTCGATGACGGCGGCACCGACGCCTGCTTTGTCCGGCGTGACAGCGAGAATTGCCCGCAAACCTAGGGCGTCGGCCTCTCGCAGCGCCGAGTAGAGCACACGCGCGTATTCGTCGTTCGTTTCTGGTGCCGCGAGGCGGACGATGCCTGCTGGTGTCGCGATGTTCGCCATCGCGAGAAGTCCGGTCGCAGCACGAGGCCCGTCGCTTGGCTCTTCTGCAAGATGTGGGAGGTCGGCTGCGGAGATGAGTTGGACGCTCGCCGAAGGCGAGTAGTGCGAGGCGAGAGAGCCCGAGGCTCGCACGGTGGAGCCTGACGGGCATGGCAGTCCGGTCAT
>CAMCSO010000138.1 GCA_945877545.1 Bifidobacterium breve
CTGCCCCCGACCAGGAAGTCGAGATCGGCACCGGTGTCGGCCTGCTGCACGTGGTCGACGTAGAGCCGCTCCCAGCCCCGGCCTGGGTTCGCGAGACCGTCGAGCATCGCGGTGCTCGGCTCGCGCTGGGCGAGGATGTCGTCGGGTACATCGAGCTCCAGCCGCCTCGCGGCGACGTCCAGCACGACGAAGTCGCCGTCCTGGACGAAGGCCAGCGGCCCGCCGACCGCCGCCTCGGGCGTCACGTGGAGCACGACCGTGCCGTAGGCAGTGCCGCTCATGCGGCCATCGCAGACACGCACCATGTCGCGCACGCCTTGCTCGAGCAGCTTGCGGGGCAGCGGCATGTTCGCGACCTCGGGCATACCTGGATACCCGCGAGGTCCGCAGCCGCGCAGCACGAGCACTGAATCGGCATCGACGTCGAGATCAGGATCGTCGATCCGCGCGTGGAAGTCCTCGATTGTGTCGAACACGACGGCCTTGCCACGGTGCTGGAGCAGGTGGGGCGAAGCCGCAGCCGGCTTGATGATCGCGCCGCCCGGAGCCAGGTTGCCCCGCAGGACCGCGATGCCGGCGTCGGGGATGAGCGGCTCGCTGCGCAGGCGGATGACGTCCGGATCCCAGATCGGGGCGTCGTGGAGATAGTCGACGAGCGGCTTGCCGGTGACGGTGATCGCTGTCGGGTCGAGCAGATCGACCACCTGTCCGAGGACGGCGCGCAGCCCGCCCGCCCGGTAGAGGTCGTCCATGAGGTAGGTGCCGGCGGGCTGGAGGTTGACGAGCAGCGGCACGCCAGCGCCGATCCCGTCGAAGTCGTCGAGGGTGAGATCAACGCCGAGACGTCTGGCAATCGCGAGCAGATGAACGACCGCGTTCGTCGAACCTCCGATCGCGGCGAGCGTCACGATCGCGTTTTGAAAGGAAGCCTTTGTCATAACGGTGCTCGGGCGCCGATCGGCCTCGATGAGCTCGACCGCAAGTCGCCCGGTGGCGTGGGCACCTTCGAGCAACCGGCTGTCGGGGGCTGGGGTGCCGGCGAGGCCGGGCATCACCGTGCCGAGGGCCTCGGCGAGCAGACCCATCGTCGATGCAGTGCCCATCGTGTTGCAGTGACCGCGACTGCGGATCATCGACGACTCCGAGCGATTGAAATCATCCTGCGAGAGCTGGCCGCCGCGAACCTCCTCGCTGAGCCGCCACACGTCGGTGCCACAGCCGAGCGCCATGCCGCGAAAAGTGCCGGTGAGCATCGGACCACCGGGCATGACGACTGCGGGCAGGTCCACCGAGGCCGCGGCCATGAGGAGCGAGGGGATCGTCTTGTCGCAACCGCCAAGGAGCACGACGGCATCGATCGGGTTGGCGCGCAGCATCTCCTCGGTCGCCATGGCGGCCATGTTTCGCCAGAGCATGGCGGTCGGTCGGACCTGAGTTTCACCGAGCGACACCACCGGCAGGTTGAGTGGAATGCCTCCCGCCTCGAAGATGCCGTCGCGCACGGCTGCGGCCACCTCATTCAAATGCGAGTTGCACGGAGTGAGATCCGACGCGGTGTTCGCGATCGCGATATGGGGCCGGCCCGAGAACGCATCGGCGGGCAGGCCGCGCCGCATCCAGGCGCGGTGAATGTAGGCATTGCGATCATTGCCCCCGTACCACTCGGCACTTCGCAGATCCTTCGACATCGCGTCCCATTTCCCCGAGCGGTCATCTAGCATTCGAATCGCTATGGACCTTACGCGACCGACCCGCCGGCCATTCGGATGAAGACCTTTGACGCGGTAGTTGCGAGCGCCGAGAGGTTCGTTCTCGGGGAGGGTCCGGTTTGGGACGCCGCGCGCCGACGACTCCTCTGGGTCGATATCGAGGACGGTGCGGTGCTCATCGGACGTCTCGACGGTGACAGCGTGCAGGTGGATCAACGTCTGGATTTCGACGGCACGGTGGGCGCAGTCGCCGTCGACGCCGATGGTCAACTACTCGTTGCAGCGCAACGGGAACTCGTCCGAATCGAACTCGACGGCAGTCGATCACCGGTCGTTGGCCATATTGCAGACGATGAGCCGCGACGCCTCAACGACGGCAAGACCGACCCGGCCGGACGCTTCCTCATCGGCAGTTGCCCGAAGGCGGAGCGCATGAACGACGAGTGGCTCAAGCGACTCGAGCTAGACGGCACCGTCACCACCATCGACTCCGATGTCGGCCTGTCGAATGGCCTCGCCTGGTCGTGCGACGGCTCGCGATTCTACAGCATCGATTCCTTTCGCCACGTCGTTTGGGTGCGTGACTACGACCCCGCAACCGGTGCAGTCGGCGAGCGCTCGAAGTTCGTCCGTATCGAAGACGGCTACCCGGATGGCATGTGCAGTGATGCTGAGGACCATCTGTGGATCGCTGTCTACGGTCGTGGCGAGGTGCGGCGCTACAGCCCTGAGGGCAACCTCGTTGCAGTCGTTCGGGTCGCAGCGCTCCAAACGACGAGTGTCGCCTTTGCCGGATCGGGCCGTGACATCCTTGTCATCACGACGGCGAGCCGAGGGCTCACTCCCGAGGAGTTGATTGAGTACCCGGACTCTGGACGCATCTTCACGGCGCGGGTGGATGTCCAGAGCGCTGAGGTCTCACCGTGGGTCCCTGTCTCGTCCGATTGAAACTCAACGTCCGTCCCGGTTCGATTACCTAACGAAGGAGTCACTGTGTATCTCATGCGCATTGGAAATGTTGGTAGCGAGAAGCCGATCGTTCGCATCGATGACGAGACCTATGTCGATGTGGCCGATATCGCCCCCGACTTCGATGAGGCCTTCTTCGGTAGCGGCGGCATCGACCGCATCAGGCCGGTCGTCGAGCAGCGCGCCGCTGCCGGGCAGGTTTCACGCTTCGCCGGCGAACGGATCGGTGCACCCTTCGCGAGGCCGCATCAGATCCTGTGCATCGGCCTGAACTACAGCGACCACGCGGCCGAGACTGGCCAGACTGTGCCCGAGGAGCCGATCCTGTTCACCAAGTCGCCGAACACCCTCATCGGCCCGAATGACGATGTGCGAATCCCGCGGGGTTCGACCAAGACCGACTGGGAGGTCGAGCTCGGCATCGTTATCGGCAAGCGGGCCAGTTACCTTGACTCGCCCGAAGAGGCCCGCGATGCGATCGCTGGGTTCGTTGTCGTCAATGACGTGAGTGAGCGCGCATTCCAAATGGAGCGGAGCGGCCAGTGGTCGAAGGGCAAGTCGGCCGAGACCTTCAACCCGGCAGGCCCGTGGCTCGTCACGCCTGACGAGATTGCCGATGTGAACAGCCTTGGCATGTGGCTAGACGTGAGCGGAGTGCGCCGCCAGACCGGCTCGACCGCCACGATGGTCTTCGACTCCTACTTCATCGTGCAGTACCTCAGCCAGTTCCTCGTCCTCGAGCCGGGCGACCTCATCAACACGGGTACTCCGCCCGGCGTGGGTGTCGGCTTCAAGCCGCCGGTGTTCCTGCAGCCTGGCGATGTCATGGAGCTCGGCATCGATGGCCTAGGTGCCCAGCGCCAGATCGTTCTCGCTCCTCGATGACCGCAATGATGCGTGCCTTCGTCGTGACCGGGCCTGGTGAGGCTGCGGTCTACGAGGTCGATGCGCCCGTTGCCGGGCCTGGGGAGGTCGTGGTCGATGTCCAGCGGGCTGGCGTCTGCGGCACTGATGTCGAGTTCTTCACCGGTCATATGCAGTACCTCCACGATGGCCATGCGCAGTTCCCGATGCGGCTTGGGCACGAATGGATGGGAACGGTGTCGGCGGTCGGCGCAGGGGTCGATGCCTCCTGGCTCGGCCGGCGGGTCACAGGCGACACGATGCTCGGCTGTCAAACGTGCCCGCGGTGCCTCAGCGGACGACAGCACGTCTGTGATGCCCGCACTGAGATCGGGGTGCGCGGCGGCCAGCCAGGTGCCCTCGCCGAGCAGTTGTCTGTGCCAGCCTTCGCGCTGCATGCTCTACCCGACTCCATCGACGACGATGCGGGCGCGATCATCGAGCCGGCGGGTAATGCCCTTCGCTCCGTTCAGGGCGCGCTGGTCGGCCCGGGTGAACGCGTGCTCGTGCTCGGGGCTGGCACGATCGGGCTCCTCTGCGCGATGTTCGCCCGTGCGAATGGCGCCGAAGTCCACCTCATGGGTCGCTCTCCGCGGTCCCTTGACTTCGCTCGTAGCCTCGGCTTCGAGAGCAGTTGGACGCAGGATTCGCTCCCTCACCTTCCCTTCGACGCTGTGATCGACGCATCCAATGCGCCGGCTCTTCCAGCCCTCGCGGTTGACCTCGTCGAGCCGGGCAAGCGGGTGGTGTTCGTCGGGCTCGCTGGAAGCCCCAGCCTTGTTGACACCCGTCGTCTCGCTCTCAAGGATGTGACGGCTGTGGGTGTGCTCAGCGCATCGCCGGGTATTGCCGACACCATCGAGCGATTCGCATCCGGTGCGGTTGACCCTAGGCCGCTCGTCTCGGCGACGGTCGGCCTTGATGGTGTCGCCGCAGTGCTAGCCGGGGAGCGTCCGGCCGGTGCTGGGCTCGGCCCGAAGACGCTCGTCGATCCACGAATCTGAGACAGGGGAACGAATATGGGTGAGTTCGATGGACTGGTGGCTGTCGTGACCGGTGGCGCTAGTGGGCTCGGTGCGGCAACGGCCTCGCTGCTCCTCGAACGGGGCGCGAGGGTTGCCATTCTCGACCGCAGTATCGAAGGGGCGCCCTCCGGCGCGCGGGCGATGGTGTGCAACGTTACCGACTCTGCGAGCGTGGATCATGCCATCGGCGAGGTGGCCGCTGAGTTCGGGGGCATCGATATCGTCGTGAATAATGCCGGTATCGGCGCATCGGGCGATGTTGCGGCGAATGACGACGCCGAGTGGATGCGCGTGCTCGACGTCAATGTCATTGGCATGGCGCGCGTGTCGAGAGCGGCTCTTCCGCATCTTCGACGGTCGCAGCACGCGGTCATCATCAACACCTGCTCAGCCGTCGCGTTCGTCGGTGTGCCGTCACGTGCTCTCTACAGCGCTACCAAGGGAGCGGTTGCCGCGCTCACTCTCGCGATGGCGGCAGACCACGTCGCCGAGGGCATCCGGGTGAACGCGGTGGCCCCCGGCACGGCTGACACGCCATGGGTCGCCCGCATTCTCGAGGCCGCGCCCTCACCAGACGAAGCCGCCGCTGCACTCAAGGCACGCCAGCCCCTGGGCCGACTCGTTACGGCACGTGAGGTCGCGCACGCCATCTGCTCGCTGGCATCGCCCGCTGCATCGTCCACGACCGGAGCGATCCTGCGCGTCGACGGGGGCATGACCACGTTGCGGGTGCCGTCGCGCGCGTAATAGCCCCTGCACTCACCCCTGCACCCACCCCTGCAACGCGAACATGCGCGTTACTGTCGTGAAACCGGCGTTCTAGCGAGGTTTCGCGACAGTAACGCGCATGTTCGGTGCTGTGCGGCCCGCACTAGCGGACGGTATAGGTCCTGCCGATGGTGAATGCAGCCCACTGCCCCGGCACGGAGGGCGCGGAACCGGTGACCTGACACGAACCCTTCTTCACCAGACTCACGTTGACGTTGCCGCCGGCCCGCTTGATCTTGCAGGACTTGCCACCCGAGGTGACAGACCAGCTGATCGACTGTCCGAGGTTGGTCTTCGCCGTGACCGGAGCGAGAAGCAGCTTCGCTCCGACCCGGTAAAGGCCCGACGCCGCAGGGTTGACGGATGCGCTCTGGGTGCCCACGCCGGTGACGATCTGGTAGGTCTGGTTGGTGGGGGCGTAGCCGTTTCCACCCGGGGTGGAGGCTGTGAGGGTGCAGGGCCCGCCGACGCCATTCACGTTGAGGGTGTTCCCACTCATGCTGCACGGCCCGACGACCGAGAGGGTCACGGGCAGGCCGGACGCGCTGGAGACGCCAAACTGAACGCTTGCTCCATTGGCGAGCCCCTGGGTTGACCCGACGGGCCACGGACCTGCGGCGCCTGCCGGGTTCAGGGTGATGACATCCGCCTTGAGTGGCTGGGTGACTGTCACCCCGTTCGTGGCCGTGGCACCGGCGACTCCGCCGCCACCGCTGTAGACGGCCTTGAGGGTGTAGTTCCCCGTCGATGCCGGCACCCAGTTGATGGTTGCGACGCCGTTCGCGACGTTGGCCGATCCGAGGGCTGAGCCGTTGGCGGAGAAGGCGACTGAGCCAGTGCCGCTCGGCGGGTTTACCTTGGCAGTCAACTGCGCTGGCGAGCCGACGAAGTTGGACTGGGGGGCCACGAGGGATAGTGAACTTGCAGCGGCGGAGACCTTGATGGAGTCAGATCCGCTCTTGCCCGACGCCGTGGCGTTGGCGTCGCCGTTGTAGACGACGTAGAGGTAGACCGTTCCTGCGGCTGTGGGGGTGGTGTAGGCAATTGAGGTGCGGCCGCTGCCGTCGAGGTTCCCGGAGCCGATCGCGCTGCCGTTCGATGTATAGAAGGTCACCGAGCCGGTCGGGTTATAGGAGCCGACCTTCGCTCGCACCTGCGCGGCGAGGGTGACCTGTGTTGATGTTCCGGCCGATCCGGGGGTCGTGATCGAAGCAGAGGTGCCCACCGATGCGATAGAGACGGAGGTGGTGTCGCTGGTGCCATCGTCGAAGGTCGCGGTGATATTCGTTGATGGTGAAGCCGACTGCGGGGTCCAGTTGATCGTCGCCGTCGTGCCGCGCTGACCACCGACGGTATCCGTGCCGATCTGGGCGCCATTGGCAGTGAAGGTCACGGTACCGACGCCCCCGCCAATGTCCTGCCCCGAATCCGTGACTGTCGCCGAGATGGTCTGGGACACCCCGACCGTGCCGTTGCGGACGCTCAGGGTGACGGTGAGGGTGGCAGCATCTGCAGGTGCCGCTGAGATGAGCGAGGCAGCGACGACGGCAATCGCCGAGATGAGTGGGAGGATGCGCTTCATGTTGGGCCTTTCGCAGATCATGGCGGAGGGGATACGTGCCTGAATAGACAAGAGAATTGCTACGTAGTTTACCTGCGCGGTAGTCCGTGAGCGTGCTAAGCGTTGGCAATCTGGAGCTGGTCGCCGACGCTTACGCGGCCAGGGGCGACTGTTGTCGCGTACACCCCAAAGTTGAACCCCGGGCCAAAGATGGATTGCTGTCGGCCCCGATAGCCGCCGATGAGGGTGAGGGTCCGAAGGTCGATCTCGCCGGTCAGGGGATTGCGGGTCGTGCCAGCGCAACGCTGGACCGGGCCACCGCCCAGAATGACCGCTCCCCCGACGTTGATGACGCGGCCGTCCCACGTGTCCTCCTCGTGAGGTGCTGCCCCGTCGAATTCGATGAGCATCCGAAAGCGCCGACTGTCGACCTGATCGAGCCCGGAGTGTCGGGCGAGTTCGGCGCTTGAGGCGTCGCCGAGGAGGGTGAGCGGTTCGACGTCGCGCCCACCGTTCGAATCGTCAGCCTTGACGAGGCGAAGGGGCTGTCCGGCGAGATCGGAGAACAACTGGCCCCAGTCTCCCTCGACAACTCGACCCCGCGCCTGACGGAATTCAAAGAAGTCCGCGTCGTGGGGGGCGCCGAGGCTGATGTTCCCGGTGAGAAGTATGCCGGTCTGGCTCTGTATTGACAGGACCTGATGGTCACACTCCCACGTCGCCGTGAGTCCGACGAGCGCTCCCGTTTTGGCGATCGAGACGAGCCGGTCATCTGCGCCGACGAGGTAGAACGCCCGGTCGCCGACCGCACCGGTGTCGGTGACGTCGATCGAAGGGGGGTGACT
>CAMCSO010000139.1 GCA_945877545.1 Bifidobacterium breve
CAGACCATCGCAAGGGGTGAGCGCAGCCGAGCCTCGACCAGATCGAGGTCGACCAGGCCATCCTGCAGATTGAGGAACAGGCCAGGGCTGACGCGGTCCAGGCTGCCCACGGAGGCCAGTCTGTGCAGGAGCGCGGCACACATGCCTGAGGCCAGAGCCTGCCGGCGGGTGAACGCAGCCGGCAGCGCGTGCAGCATCGCGTCCACCTCCGTGCGTGGCCGCGCCATGGCATCTCCCTCGAATTTTTGTGAATTCCATACCCACACGCGCTTCTGTGGAAAGACTCTTTACTGTTGGGCTCGCTGGCCGCTCCCTCCCCCGACCAAATCCCAGCGGTCGAGACAGGCTCAACCAATCCATCACGAACACCGGTCGACGGACAGGCTGCCCTCGCACACATTCGCGGGAGTCCGACGGTCCCCGCTCGTCCTGCACGAGACGTTCGCTTTCGCGTGACACCCCTCGAGTTGACACCTGTCGCTCGATCCGCGGCCGGTCACGTGGACCCGCTGCCGTCGAGCAGGGGGATCAGCTCCCGGGTGAATGCGAGCTGATGAAGGATGTCCTCGCCCCAATCAGCCGTCGTGTCGACGAGCTTCAAGGACTCCAGGCTGCGGGCCCGACTCATGGTCAAGTCGGATGCGAACGGGCCGCCCAGGGACACCGCAAAGACACCCTCGTCAAGGATGAAGACGACGCCCACGTCTGCGACCAGCTCGAATGTCATCTGGCCCTGTTCGGACGACCGCACGCAGTCACGCACGATGAGAATGCCCGTGATTGTCCGGCCCCGATCCTGGAAGAAGATCGAGCCGTGCCTGCGGGCGACTGCGGCACCCTCAGATCCTGCGCGAACTTCGACCCGCGCGTACTCATCGGCCATCCCCTCAACGTCCAGCTCCTGGAGTCCAGATGCGATCGTGAGCGCTCCGGATTCGGTCTGCACGAACATGTCGACGAGTGCGTACCTTCCGTCTTCCAGTGCGGCCTGCGCACCGTAATGACTCCAGACCGCTCCGACGAGGGAGGCGAGCAGGTCTTGCCCCTCGCTCGTGAGCAGCATTGCCTTCGCGATCACGGGTTCCTCCTCGTGAAGTGGATCTTCTGATACGCGGGATGCTTGCCGGGCAAGTTCTGCGAGTAGATCTCGACGACTGGCGAGCCGTCCGACGACGAACGTGGCCGGAACACGACGCGAAGGCGTCCGCCGAACGATGAGACCGTCACTGCCCCATTCTTGTGGGTGGTCATCGCCCCGCCCTTACCCGCGAGGGAGAAGAATCTGCCCGCGGTGGTCGCAGGGTCGGGCGATTCGATTGTGCGGACACGGCTGCTTCCGCCGGAGCCGGGGACGCCGAAGTATCCGCCAGAAGTGGCGGGGAACTCCGTTGCGAGCCGGCCAAGGTTGCCTGCCAGATCGCGGCTGCCGCCTCTCGAAGTGCCTGCGCCACCACCCATGTCATGTCACCTTCCGATGAGCGGCTTCGATGTCCGACGGATATCGGATGAAGCGAGCCCGAGATGTCACGTCGCCGAAGACGTCCGGTGCCATCGGCCCATGAACGAGTACGGACTTCGGCTCCAGTACATCCAGCAGAGCATTCAGGCCTTCGCGAAAGTGATGCCGGTCCTCGCTCGTGCGGCTGCAGCCATGGGCGGAGATCGCCACGACCGCATTCACCGGCAGTCCCAGGAAGCAGTAGTCGAAATCTAAGCGGTCCGCCCATCGCACGTTGGGGACGATGAGCAGCCCTCGTGACTGGAAGTACGCTCCGACACCACGCGCCACACGCGTGTGATAAATCCGCTCACATCTCGGCATGTTCCGGTAGACGGAGAAGTCCGGCGTGATGACTCCCGCGAAATTTCTGAATCGGTTCACGAACGAACTTGGGCGCCTCGCGATGGGCTCGAGTACGTGATCCGCTCGGTATCCGTGCACAAGTGCGTCCTCGGGATTCTGGACGGCACGAAGTTTGTCGAAGGCGCAGAGACGCCCGGGAAGGTCGTGCCAACTGGACGGCTGGATGACGGGAATCTGCTCAGGGCCTATGACTTCAACGTCATGTGGCATCCAGGAGCGGATGCGAACAGGACTGACATACATCGGGCCCATTTCGGCGTGGGCACGTACCATATAGATGTCTCCTTGATCTGAGGGTTGGGGCGGCGATGAGGCAGTGGCTACTGCCCTTCTTTGCCTGGTGGGCGCTTGGCGGCGCCCACCAGGCACTTCATTCCTAGGACCACATGCGGATGGCCTCCTTGATCGACGGGATTCGCTTGTTGAGCAGCGAATTCCACGGGATCAAGCCCTCCTTCTGCAGGCGCCCGATGATCACCGCCTCGCTGACTCCCATGCGTCGCGCGAGATCCTCGACACGCTGGCCGGTCACCAGTCCATGCCGGAGCCCCTCGAGATCTGGAACGAGCCATGCCGAGGCAAGTTCGTCTGCTGCACTCTCCAGCCCAGCGTCGCCAACATCGTCTTCACTCGCGACGAACAGCGGATCGATATCCAGGTGCCCCAGCGCGACGTGAGCTGCCTCGTGGGCCAGGGTGTAGAGGACCTTGTCCATGCGGCCTCCGCGGCCGCTGAGCGCGATGACTGGCCTGCCATCGACGATCGTGCTGACTCCATCGATGCGCCCTCCCGCAAAAGGCTCAACGTGCACGAGGCGCACTCCGGCGCTCGCGAATGCGAGTGGCAAGTCCACAAAATCCTCTGGCCCCTGCACACTCCGGGACAGCGACGCACCGAGGTCGCGCAAGGACGTCTCCGAGTACCTGCCCACGCGCCCTACTCGGGAGACCTCTCGAGCGCAGGCGACCCATGCGCGTTGCTGTCGACTCACTCGATCTCCGTGATTTGCCCTGCGCGCGACGACGGAGAAGGAGGCAGGTTGGTCCAGGTTCTCAACTTCTAGGAGTTTGCAGGCCTCTTCGTACTGGCCCGCCACGTCACCCTTAGGCAGCCGGCTCCGGCGTACCAGATCCCGTACGGGAAGGATCCTCTCGATCGCGGCCCGCTCGTCAATCTGGTCAATGGCAACTCGAACCTGCGGGTCGTGGCTCGCCAACAAGAGGTCATGTTCAGCCTGAAGACCCAGCCATTCGCGAGGGTCCCCTCCTATCGCGGTACCCAGCTCCATGGCGCTTCGTCCGTCAATCCGCCGCCGGCCCTTGAGTAGATCGGAAACGGACTGAACTGACCAGCCAAGGACATTCGCGAGATCAGCCTGGACCCAGTCGAGAGCGACCAGCCGTGAGTTGACCTCTTGGGCCACTGACGCGTTCGGCTCAACCATTATGCACCTTATATAGATTCCCAATATCCACGCTTCGTGGATTCATGGTATCGAGGTATGTGAACATGGGCAAGCCCGCCAGCGGTGGGTGAACTGTCGCAGACAGTAGGCCGATGGCCTGACAAATGCTCGGCTCAACCTGAGCACCTGAACGGCCCGGCCCCGGTCCGGGCCCTCTGAATCACCTTGGAGTCGAATATGAGCCAGAGCCCGTCATCCATGCCTGAAGGCTCGCGGCAGTGAGCTCACATGAACGGCGTCCGGGGACCTGCTCAAGGATGCCGGCCCGCACGAGGTCGAGCAGTTCGGTTCGGGACCTACCCGTGAAGCGGATGACGTTCGCGAGCGGTACCGCAGCGCCGATGAACGGCTGAACCCGCGAGCTCACGCCCCGTTGGTTCCGGTAGCGGTTGACCGATGCGCGGGTGACGAAGCGCGCGCCGCTGCTGTCGGTCTCGGAGTCCAGATCGATGTCTCGTCGCTTGGCCATCAGGCCGACCGTGCTCACCGCCAGGCCGAGCTCTCGCGCCGCGACGGCGATCTTCATCGAGCGGGCATGCAGCGCCATGACGCGCTCGTGCTCCTGGCGCAGGCGCTGCGCGGACTCCAGCGGGATCTCGAATTGCCGGCTCGTCGGGTGCCGCTCGAGATCGAGGCCCATCCTGCGCGCGAGTTGGTAGATCTCGTGATACCTGATGCCGAGCTCGACGGCCAAGTCGGGCAGAAGGATGCGGTCGGCCAGCCGATCGCGAAGCGACCACACATCCCTCAGCTGCACCATCCGCTGCCGGCGCCCGAACTGGCTGGTCGTCACGCAGGGCACGGTGCCGTCATGCATCCACCGGCGGGCAGTGGTCAGCGCGACTCCGAGCTCGCCGGCAACGCGACGGGTGTCGCACAGCGGGTTATCGACATCTCCGGGCTCGAGGGTCCATCCCGCGGCATCGATGACGTGGCGCACCTCGTCGGCCCGCTGACGGGCCGGGTGCCCGTGTGCCCAGTGCGCCCGCCGGCCCGTCGGCACGAGCAGGGTGCCGATCGACTCGTCGATCATGGCGTCGATCGCCTGGGCGACGCCGATCATGGGCGCCAGCTCGGGGTGATCGAGGGTGTAGATGCGGCCGTACACGTCGTCGGCCGCGCGATGGCCCATGAAGCGTCGCCTGACCCCGTCCTGGATCTCTGCGCGCCAGGCAATGTCCGTCGCGATGGACTTGCGCAGCAGGTGCGGGGTCACGCGGAATCCGAGGTCTGCCGAACCGAGGCCCTCGGCGGCGGTGGCCCGGGCGAAGGCCTGCCGGAAGGCCAGCTGGCCCGCCTGGTCGGCGGCGCGCAGGCCCGGGATCAGTCGCGCCTCGGGCCGAGCATCACCGGTGTCCGCGTCGGTGTGGAACGCCTCGATCGCCACGCGAAGTAGCTCCAGCATGCGCGCGGGGATCACCAGCGCCCGATACGCGGCCGCCGTCTTGAGCCGCTCGGTGTGCCAGACCGTCGCGATGGTGCCGTCCGCATCCCGCACACGAAATGCACGGCCGCCCTGACCGCGCACCAGCAGCAGCCCGGTGTCCCCATCGTCGATGACATCGTCGACCAGCACGCCGAACGCCTCCGAGATGCGCAGGCCCATCACCCGCTGCAGCCACAACGCCAGCTGATGGACAGGGTGAAGGCGCGATGCGATCCGTGCGCACTCGGGCAAGGTGAGCGGACGGGGCTGTCGCGTTGGCGGCTTGGTGCGAGCCGTCGCCGGATCCGGGGCCGGCGCGACGAGCCCCTGCGTCGGGTCGAAGCCCGGCGCGACAATCCCGGTCGCCCGCGCGAACGCCAGGACGCCCCGCAACGCCCACAGCGCATCCGCGATCACCGGCTGCGACAAACCCACAGGTCGCAGCGCATCGTCACCGTCACGCGTGCCGCGACCAAGGTCGGCGCGCGGCCTGCCGGCAAGCCGCAAGAGCCATGCATGAACCATGAAAAAGGTGATGTCGCCGAGGGTGCCTGTCTGCGGAGCAAACCAGGGATTGACGTAGCGATTGAGGATCCAGCGCACCTGTGTCGCTCGATCTGGCCCCGCACGCCGGAGATCGTCATATGCAGTGGCAACCCATAGATCACCGACGGACCGGATATCGGCAGCCAACGCACTCGGTCCAGGTGGAATGGGTCCGACGGAGTCCTGCGTTGCCGACCAGGCATAGATATTCGTCATGCCGCCACGCTCGCAGCCAACCCAGCCAGGGGGCATAGCCTCGAGAATGGGGCCGAACGCAAAACGCCGACCGGGCAGTCATCAAGTTCATAACTGCGCGGTCGGCGAACTATCCAGTAGCGGGGAGTGCATCCCCTTCTGCATCCACGTGGGGCAGGAAGCCTGCACCCCCTGCGCCACCATTCGAGGCCCTCACGCCAGATAGGGCCCGTCGAACCGAGACGGCGGGTCAAGGGTCTGTGACCGCTGTGGTTTCGAAGGGCTGGGGCTTGACCCAGGCGCCATCCTCGACAGCGTGTCGCCGCTTTCGAGGATTTCGTCGAGTAGGTACTGCGCGCGGGGTGGAATGGGATACCCGGGACCGAGGCACGTGATGGCGATGTCCAGGGCCTGCTCCACGGAGGAGATCCCCAGAGCGTGAACCAGTAGCTCAAGGTCGCCGCGGTCCTGTTCGACTCGAGCGGCGGCGATTTTCATGGCGAGAAGGTGCTCAAGCCCGGCCGTGCAGACTCGTAGGTGCTCTGATTCGTAGACCACAACTTGCTGGGTGTCCGTGGTGGGCGGGACGAACCCCTTCACCGCATCGTTGAGCCAATCCTCGGGCAGCTCGAATTCCTCAGCGACTTCAGCGGCGGCTGCGCGCACTTCCGTGGTGGGGGCGAACACTGCGTCCAGGTCACGGGTGGTGCGGGCCGCATCGAAGGACAATGCGATTGCTGCCCCGCCAACGAGGTAGACGTCTGCCGTCGCACCTCGACGGGCAAGTGCTCGATCGAGCGCGTGCATGAGTTCTTCGATGCGCTCGCGCCCGAACGCTGTCATACCCGGGCCAGAGCGGTATCGGTGATGAACACGCCTCGGATTCGAAACTCCCCCGGTGACTGCGCGAGGGCCCATGCCCTGCCATAGGCGGAGTCGGACACGAACCACCACGGCCGTGCCACACGGTCAGGATCACGGGCCCAGCCGGGCGCTTCCCAGCCGTCGCGATGGGCGAGCCAGCAAGCTAATGCCGCATAAGCGGCATCGAGGCCTGAATGACCCGTCAGCGCCGGCTCGTCAGCGAACACCCTGGCGGCCACCGACACGCCGTCGCGGCGAAGGACCGAGTCGTAGTCATCCAGAAGCTGCAGCACTCCGAAGCGCCACAAGGCCTCGCTGCCCTCACTGCCGGAGTCCACGAGGGCGCGCGCCGACCCGGCGGCGCTGGCGACGAGTACCCGGCTCATAGCCCCGAATCTACCGCCAATCCCCGACATTGAACGGTTCCCGAGGCCTGAGCACCTCGCTTGCCGCTCATACGGTGCCGGCCTGACCCCAAATCACGGATCCGCTGACATCGCTGTCGACTCGGACTACACAGGTGATTATGCGACCTCAAGCACGCCGCACTGTTGCGTTACGCGATCGTGGGCGGAGGTTGAGCTATTCAGATCGCGGGTTGGAGTTCGTCGAAGGCAGCCGCCAGCCGGAACACCGGCGAGGCTTCGACACCAAGCTCGTAGTGGCCGCGGCGGACGTTCTGGACGAAGGCGCGCCCTCGGATCACGACGCTGGCCGCTCGGTCGGTTCTGAGTCCGCGCATCGGTCGCAGCCGGGCCTTCAATCTGCCGTGGCCTGCCTCGCACCGGTTGCTCTCGCACTGACCTGCGTCGTGGAACGCCGCCGGGATCAGGTCCGGGGTCACGTTCGCCAGGGCCGCCCCGCGATCGGCGATGACCTCCGTCGCGATGCGATGCGCCAACACAGACGTCGCGACGAACGCGCGTGCCGAGGCGATACCCCTGTGCTCGGAGACGAACACGTCAACGACCCGGCCGTGCCGGTCGAACGCACGGTACGCGTAACGCCAGATGCCGCTGACCCTCACGCAGGTCCCATCGACGAACCACCGGTCACCGACGGCGTGCCGGCACGGGCGGGCCGCGTCGATCAACAGCGGCGTGAACCGCTGCACCCACCGGAACAAAGTCACGCGGTCCGCGTCGATAACGCGCTCGGCGAGGATCTCCTCCAGGCCCCGGAAGGACAGGCCGTAGCGCAGGTACCAGCGGACCGCCAGCAGGATCACCTCAGGAAGGAAACGGAACCCGGTGAAGGCTGACCGAACCTGCACGAGCGGCCTCGCGCGGCCGTTGCGTCTCATCACGTCACCCTGACGCATGACGGCAATCCATCAAAGCAACAGTGCCCCTCGAACTGATACCGATGGCTCCGACTTGCCCCACTCGGCGTCCGAAAGTGCCCAC
>CAMCSO010000140.1 GCA_945877545.1 Bifidobacterium breve
GACGCTGGGACCACCATCTCTCGAACGTAGCGCCGGAGGGCGCCGGTGTCGCTGCAGTGTGCGTCTCGGCGCCGGCGGGGGATCGGCACTCCGGCGCATGGCTCAACGCGCGGCGAAGGGAGCCGCTTCCTTCATCGTCGGGGGCCCACCTCGATTCGGCGGCGGTGAATCAGGTGATGAGTGGTCGAATAAGAGACGTTGCCTCGGTCATCGCGTAGATGCGGTCTAGGTCATCGAGGATGCTTTCGGGGCTTCGCTTGCGTCCTCTTCGACCAGATCGGTCCGCCAGAGTGCGGACGGCGACGGCTGCGGCAGTCGGACTCACTTCCACGGTATTCAGGGCGAACTGCGTCGGCGTTTGAATCCCGATGCTGGACGGCAGGTGGTCAAGCGGGAAGTGCTTGGTGTTCATGGTCACGATTGCCCCGGCGCCGGCGAACTCCGCTGCCGCCACGACGTGCTCGTCGTCGGGATCGGGTAGCCCGTATGTGCCGTCGAGTCGTTCCCACCCGGTGACGCACGAGTTGTCGAAAGCCCCATTCATCTGCCCGATGAGCGCAGCGGCCCGAGCCCGCGCCTCATCGGCCGTGGCCCCGCGGGCCTCGAGTTTGCAGGCCTCCTCGTATTCGAGCTCCTCAAGGATGCGGTCGCTCCACAACGGGCGGTAGACCCCCTCAGCAGCGAGTGAGAGGAGAAAGTTGCGTTGAAGGCTCGGCCAGAGGACGCACGTGTCGAGGACTGCGGCAAACATCTGCGTCGAGTATTCGTCGGCGTTCCGGCTACTTGGCTCGCCTCGCGGCCACGACCCGCCGAGCTTCGCTCAACCGGTGCAGCTTCTCCTCGGGGGATTCATCCTCGTCGTCGTAAATGGCGCCAAGAGCCTCGTACTGGGCGGCCTTGCGCTTCTCGCGGTACTGCAGGACGTCACTGAGCAGCAACTTGCGGTGGGAGCTCTGGCGCTCGAAGGGGATCGCCCCTGACTCAACGAGGGAGACGAGCGTGGGACGGCTGATCCCGAGGAGGTCGGCTGCCTGCTGAGTGGTCAAGCGCATGGTCTGAGGGGCGACCGTCACAGCGAGACCAGCCTGGAGTGACTCCACCACCTGGACCAGGACGCGATGCAGCTCCTCGGGCAGTTCGACCTGGTCGCCCTGATCGGCGCCGACAAGCAGGTAGCGCGCGACGGGAACGCTGCCGTGCTTCTGCCCGTGCGCGGCCAGGAAATCGTGGACGGCGGCGAGTTGGGAGCGGTCCTCGGGCAGGTAGGTCTCTTCGGCCAGTGTCTGGCTCATGTCAGTCTCCTATTCGAAAAGATCGAAAGCATTTTCGAACTGTTTGATACTATGCACTCGCCTGTGGATGGTCAAGGTGGATCAACGCATGACGGACACCCACAGACCGCCAGTGACCAAGCAGATCTGCAGGCAACCACTTGGCGGCAGACTCAGGGACCGAGCACTTCACTGCACTAGCCTGAGGTCGTTGGGCTGGCCGAAAGCCCGTTGAGGTGAGGCCCTCCCATTCATCCCGAAACGACTCATGCCAGTGACCATGAACCAGCGAACGCGGCGCGACTTCGTCCATCGCCTCCCGTAGGCGGACGCGCTGGGCGTAGCAGTACCCCTCGACCTCCGGCGTCAGCCAGGCGCAGGCGGGTGCTGCCGTGATCCCGAGTCGGCGGAGGCCGGCCGGGGCCTCGTGCGTGATCATCACATCCACCCGCTGCCAGCCCTGACCGTGGACATTGGTCACCAGCCGCGCGCAATCGTCCTCGGTCAGTTCCTCGTCGGGCCACCAACTCACGCCCGGGCGACGGGTGCTCCGGTCGATTGATCCGGCACCTCCGAGCGCAGCGAAGCGCGTCCCGGCAGCATCGACCCACGTGTGCCCCCTCGTGGCGAAGCGCAGGCGCGGGTAGTCCTTGAGGTACAGTCATCCGGCGTTATCCGTACGCATCAGTTTCACGCGGCCGTAGTCCTCGTGGTTGCCGAGCACGATGAAGAGTTGCACGTCAGATTGCTCGCACGTTGCGTCAACGGTCCGCAGGAAACTCTTCCCACCGGACCCGGGCCACAGGCCGAAGTCGCCCACTTGGTAGACGGTCGAAACGCCGGCGGCTCCGAATTCCTCGAGGCGCGAGGTCGCGCAGGCGACGTTGCCGTGCCAGTCCCCGGCGAAGCCGATGCGTTCTTCCATCGCCGAAGTATCGAGTGGCGGACCGACATCGCCAAGCTCACGCAGAATCCTTGCGATCCGAGGGAGTTTTGACCTTCCGATCTTTGCCGAATCACGGCCAGTTATCCACAGATTGTGCGTGTGTGAAAGGGCAGAGCATAGGGCAGATCTGGATGGCCTGCTGATTGAGTAGGAAAAGCCGGCACTGAAAGCCGTTGCGCTGGAAGGGGTTTCGAGTGGCTAGGGGCGGGGTCGAACCGCCGACCTTCCGATTTTCAGTCGTAATTGAGCGCCAAGCAGGGCGGCTGTGTCCCGCACGTTCAATAGGTCATCGACCAAGTCACCAACCACTCCATTAGCGCAGCACGTTGTTGACTTTGTGTAGATCTGGCCTTGGCCCGCTGAAAAGAGGGCGACCTTGGGGATGTTTTCTCGTATTGTCGTCTTGTAGGTGGACCAGTATTTTACTGTCCCTAGGGGGATTCATACTAAAATCGTGGTACAGTGGTTTCGTGGTAATGCGAGAAAACTCGGCGGCCGAACTCGTCATGCGAGCACTACCCGAGCACCTGCGTGCAACAGTCCAAGTCATTGAAACCCTCGGGGGACCGGTCATCCACGTGCCCTTGCAGGAGGCGTCACAGGACTTCACCCCTATCTGGGCAGGCGAGGGGTATCCAAGGGACGTTGAAACAGCCCTGGCCATGCACGCTCAAACACTGGCGCCCGCATCAGGACACAAAGTCGTCGTTGCTCGTCGTCTCTCCCAAGGCGCCAGAGCCTGGCTTGAAGATGCAGGTATCAGTTGGACGGACGAGAGTGGCGATGCACACATCGAAGCGCCGCCTGGC
The DNA here is from genome assembly GCA_945877545.1 of Bifidobacterium breve. Taxonomy (GTDB): domain Bacteria; phylum Actinomycetota; class Actinomycetes; order S36-B12; family S36-B12; genus WLND01. The sequence goes on from CAMCSO010000140.1 coordinate 3,027, forward strand.
TTCTTGATTGTTCGAACGCGCGAGAAGTCGCGCCCGACGGCAAACCTTCAGGAGTTCAGGTGGACTGCGTCGAATGGAGCGGTCGCGGAGTATCTGTTGGCGGGCCTCACGCAACAGGATCAGCCCGATTCACTTGTAGCACAGCGTCAGAGCGTCAATCAGATTCCGCGCACCACCCAACTCGCACAAGCGGTGGCTTGGTCTGCCCCGCAAGTCTCAAAATCCCTTCAGGGCTTCGATGCACAGGGTTGGACCAACAAGATCGGCGCGGAACGCGGGATTGGCGCGGGTCGGGAGCTAGTGGAACCCGGGGCCATGCTTACGAGCTGGGGGGACTGGTACGCGAAGCGTCTGAGCCGGCATACGGGTGCCCATGCCCTTTGGCGGGATCCCGAAGTCTTTGTTCGCCAGCAACTTCGATCCGCCCTGCAAGACGGCACTTGGGCGATCAGCGGCTGGCTGGCCCTGGCTCAGGCTGCACCGTTCACCACCGACGTTCCAAGCTTGACGTGCTACTTGGCGCATGACCTGTATGACGATCAGTTGTTCAACATCATGAGTGACTTGGACCTTCGGCCCGTGCCCACAGGAGCTCGTGTGACATTCATGCGTGCCGATCCACCTGTACTGGCCCAGTGTCGCGTTGTTGCCGGCATCCCAGTCGTGTCAAGCATCCGCCTGTATGGCGACTTGCTCAAGGCGGGGACCCGCGGTTCCGACGCTGCCGACCACCTTAGGGAGTCTGAAATTGGCTTCTGACCAGGCTAGGTCTCCCTATGCACGAGACCTAGCAGAGGAAGCGCTTGTTCGACTTGCGTTAGCGCTCGGGCCCCACATCGGGAACGTTGTCATCATCGGAGGCCTGAACCCAAGCTTCCTTACGGCTCAGCCTCCGGTTCCACATTTGGGGACAACGGACGTTGATGTCCTGCTCGAGGTTGGATTTGTTTTCGACCGTGACGAGATGGACTTTGCTTGGCTCGAAACGGGACTTCAATCAGCGGGTTTCGAGCCGAATCCGACAGGTGTTCAGCCATGGCGCTGGTATGTCCGGCTTGATGGTTTGTTGGTCAAGCTGGACCTGCTTTGCGACGCCTACGACTCGCCTGGCCAAGAGCTGGCCCTCCCGGGGTGCAAGACGGTGGTTGCCCAGAACCTTAAGGGCCCCCGCCCAGCTCTACTCGATTCCGTGGAGCATTCCCTTGCTGTCTCGATTGAGCTGAGGGCAAAGTTCCCAAACGCTCCCGAGTTGGTAGCAGTGCGCTTCGCCGGCCTTGGCGGCTATGTGATGTCGAAGGCGGCCGCAGCGGTCATGAGGGGGGAGCCCAAGGACTTCTACGATCTCGCTTTCGTTCTCCTGTATAACCGCGAGGGGGGTCCCGAGGGGGCGGCCCGCGCGGTTGATCGTCTGATGCGTCTAGATGTCAACGTTGCGTTCGAGTCGCAGGTGCCGGCTGCATTGAACCTGTTCACCAATCCCAGTGATCGACCCGCGCAGATCTTCGCAGAGCAGATGCAGCGTTCAGGGGATCAGACCGACTTGGAGATCCTCGCGCAAGATGCGGTTGGCGCGGCAATCAAATGCAAGGAATCGCTGGTCACCCTTCGCTCCTGAAGGGGTCTACCGAGATTCCGCTCGTACAGGTACGGAGAACCGATCCGTTTGTGGGCAGCAAACGCCGCAACCCTGAACGAAGGGCGCCATTTGCCCACAGGTTGTGCGTGTGTGCGCGCCCAAAGAAAGGGCAGAAGATAGGGCAGGCGGCGGCGCTCGGCGTATCACGAGTGACCCTGAGCCGGGTCATCAATGAGCATGCACGCAATTCACCCAACGTCGCTGTGCGCCTCGAATCCGCCGGGGTCGGCACGGCCCGAGGATGGCTGGCGATGCAGACGGCGCATGATCTGGCAGGTGAGCGTGCTGCCGGCCTGTCGAAGGTTCGCAAGCTCGTCACTGTCGCATAGGAACTTGGTGTGGACTGGTCAGGGCGCCGCTTGGCCATGACTTCGATGATGTCCGTGGCTGTCGTCACGTCACCTTGCTCGACCGCTTCATCGGCGATCTTGGGGATCGGTCGCGCTGAGGTTGTGTGTTGCCCCGAAGCTGTATGGCTGCGGCACCCGCACCGACCCCCGACGAGACAAGCGTTGACACCAAAACGCCCAAGGTCGGCGATGGATACTGAGGCGCATCCAACGCCTGCGGCGATCGGGGCAATGGCGAGATGTGGCAAGGGCCGTCTCGTGCGAAAGGTCTGGCGTGTCATCGTGCGGACGGCTAACCGCACCGTCGCTCCATTACCGCCTCCGCCGAGACACGCAAAGAAGCCAAGGCTCATGGATCGGCTCCATAGTCAGGGTGGCGATAAGAAAAATCGTATCGGAGGTTGTTGTGTCTGCATCACTGCTGCTGCGTGCTGCGCGCCAGGCTCATGGCACGTCACAACGAGAGCTTGCGGAGGCCGCCAGCGTGAGCCAGCCTGGTATTGCAGCTATAGAGTCCGGTGCTCATGACACAACGGTGAGCCGATTGGAGCAGCTCCTAGCTGCACTTGGGCAGCGCGTCGTTCTCGTACCGACTGTTTGTCGGTCGGTGGCTGAGGCGGCGGACGGCATCCGCAGTGCCCTTGCATGTCGTGATGAGAATTGGGCGTGGCGTGAAGTTATCCAGACGTCGGATGATTTGGCACGCGAGGCGCCTGTCGTTCGTGTGGCGCTGTCTATCGTTCGGCCGTTGCCGGTCGGCGATCAGCGATATGACGCCCTGCTGGCAGCCGTAGTCGACTACTGGCTGACGCGTGATCAGCTTCCGCGACCTGGGTGGCTCGACCACCGAGCCTTCACACTTGATGAACCATGGGATGTCGAGCAGTTGGCTGAACTGCGCGAGCATGCGCGCAGCACAACCCCTACGTCGATCTCTCGACACGGGGTATATTTTGCTGCGACCGAATTGGCGAGCACATGATTCATGCGACGCTGACGCCTGCGGATGTTGAGAGTCTCCTTCGGCTTCGCTACTGCTCGTCGAGTGTTGTTTCGTTCATCCTGCGTTGATCCTCACGTAGCGATCGCAGCCCTGCATCGTCCGCAATCTCCTTGCCGGACTCGAGATCGAGGGCTTGCGTACCCTGGGGAAGGTTCGACAGATCGGGCGCGATCACGATGTCCGGCAGGCCTGAGTCTGGTAGTCGCAGGGTCTCCTCCTCCTGATGCGAGGTAGCGAGGACTAGGTCGGAGGAGGTGCGCTTGGGGAGGACCTCACCTCGGAAGAAGGCGGGCGCAATGATGTTCCAGACGAACATGAGTGCGACGCCGAGCAGGAGCGTCCCGATGCCGATGATGAAGACGCCACCGACTCCACCGATGGCCGTGCTCCCATACGTGGGCTGGGCGTACTGCACCGACGCGATGACGAACGCCCCGAGAAGCATGAGCCCGCCGAGGAAGGGGAACAGGCCTTTCATGAAGAAGTTGCGGCCGCTACGGAAGATGTCGCGCCGGTAGAACCACACCGCAGCGAAGCCGGTCAGTCCGTAGTAGAAGGCGATCATGAGTCCGACAGCCGCGATCGAGTCGCCAAGGACGTTCTGGCTTACGAGGGTCAGCCCAACGTAGAAGACGATCGAGACCGCTCCCATCCATACGGTGGCGACGGACGGAGTCATGTATCGCGGATGGATGCGGGCGAACGAACCCGGGATCGCCTTGTAGGCGCCCATCGCCAGGGCGGTTCGGGCTGTCGGGAGGATTGTCGTCTGAGTCGAGGCGGCCGCCGAGGACAGCACCGACAGCAGAAGCAATGCCTCCAACACGGCGCCGATGGTGGAGCCTCCGAAGACCTGTGGGCCAAGGGCCCGGAACACGTCGTCTGAGTTGTCTGGATTGGCGAGGCCGAGACCGCTGTCGCCGGTTCCAGCGAACGCGACAGTCGCGACGCTGACGATGGCATAGGTGACGAGCAGGAGAAGGGTGGAGATGATTGCGGCGCGACCAGGGGTTTTCTCCGGATTGGAGGTCTCCTCATTGACGCTCACGGCCGTGTCCCAGCCCCAGTAGATAAAGACGGCGATGAGGGTTGCCGTCACGAGGGCGCTCAGGCTCAGTCCGGAGGGCACGAACCAGGCAAGGCTCGGGCTTACCGAATCCGGTGTGGCGTTGCCTGTGTTCACCTTGACGAGGGCGATGACCGAGAATGCGACGAGGACGAGGACCTCGATGCTCAACAGCGCGTACTGGAGCCGAGCCGAGATCTCGATCCCCCGGTAGCAGATGTAGGCCATGACGATGATCCACACCACGCCGGCAACGGTGCTCCAGAGCGGCGAGTCGGCGAGCTGGGGCTGGCCGACCAACTGAAAGCTGTAGGAGCCGGCGATCTGGGCGAGATTGGCCATGACGATCACGTCAGCCGCGATGATTCCCCAGCCACCGATCCAGCCGACGCGAGGGCCGAAAGCGCGCGAGGCCCAGGTGAAGGTGGTGCCGCAGTCGGGTTCGGCTCGGTTGAGCTGCTGGTAGGCGATCGCGATGAAGAACATGGGAATGAAGGCGAGGAGCATGATCGACGGTGCCTTGGTGCCGACGATGCCGGCACCATTCGTCGTCGCGACGACGAAGCCGAGGCTGGCCGCGAGGCTGTAGGCGGGGGCCGTTGACGCGACCCCCATCACGACGCTGGAGACCAGGCC
>CAMCSO010000141.1 GCA_945877545.1 Bifidobacterium breve
CGGCGGCACTGGTGCGGATGGTCCAGGTGATGCCGTCCGGCGATGTCATTACCCGATTGCCCACGCCATTAGTCGCGACGGCGACGAATAACCCGCCGCCGTACGCCACCGAGTACCAGTAGATGTCGGCGGCACTGGTGCGGAGGGTCCAGGTGATGCCGTCCGTCGACGTCATTACCCCACTCCCCACGCCCGCAACGTAACCCGCAACGGCGACGAACAGCCCACCCCCGTGCACCACCGAGGTCCAATTAACGTCGGCGGCACTGGTGCGGATGGTCCAGGTGATGCCGTCCGGCGATGTCATTACCCGATTGCCCACGCCATCAGTCGCGACGGCGACGAATAACCCGCCCCCGTACGCCAACGAGGTCCAGCCATTGTCGGCGGCACTGGTGCGGATGGTCCAGGTGATGCCGTCCGTCGACGTCATCACCCGATTGCCCGCGCCCGAGAAGGCGACAGCGACGAACAGCCCGGCCCCATACGCCACCGAGTTCCAGGGGTTGTCGGCGGCACTGGTGCGGATGGTCCAGGTGATGCCGTCCGGCGACGTCATTACCCGATTGCCCACGCCCGAGCGGGCGACAGCGACGAACAGCCCGCCCCCGTAGGCCACCGACATCCAGTCGTTGTCGGCGGGACTGGTGCGGGTGGTCCAAGTGATGCCGTCCGGGACTGCGTGGGCTGGCGGCGCCATGAGTAGGGTGGCGACCAGTGCGACAGCGGAGGTGACCCCAGCCAGCAACCGAGCAGCTCGTCGTTGCGGGATGCGTGTCATGTTTGCAATGCAACGGAAATGATTTCCGTTACCAAAAAAAGCGCTTTATTCGATGGCTTTTTAGGGGTCACGGGCGAAACATGCGGTAAATGGTGTTTGTACATCACGTTCGTCGGCATCAGTCCTCCAGTTGCATCGCGAACCGGCGCCGTTGTGACGGAAACTAGCCAAACTGGAAGGGCTATCAACATTGATGAGGTTGAGCGCATGACGCGTTCCTTCGTCGTTGGCGTCATGACATCAACCGGGTACAGCATCCTGCTCGGTTCTGATGTGCTTGATGCCGCGAATCATTTCACGTCCCATAATTTTGACGGGTGTTCCATGACGTCGACCTTGGTCCTCGCGTCAATGGATTCGATCTGCCTGACGCCTTCCGCGGGCACAGCCCACACTGGCGATCGTGTTCCTCACGAACACCTCAAACGCGCGTTTCCACACCCGAAGCATAGTCCCCAAGCAAAGGGGGCTGCCAAGATGCGCAAGTCTGTACTCTCGGTGACCCACGCCGCGGCACCAGCATGCGCACCGTTCGAGACGTCATCAACCGCTCCCTCGCCGGATCGCAAACCCGCACAACACATCCAAAGGCACGTTGGCAATCGTCTTACTCACCTTCTTGTCGGGCAGTTCCGCCATGGTCATCGTCACTTCAACAGGAGGTGCATCCCTCGGCCCGGTTCAGTCCGCACTCGTTGTCTCCCAAAATTTGCTGTTCTGTATTACGGGCAACATATCGGCGACTCCGCTTAGCTCTACTTCGAGCCGCCCGCCTTGGGAGGTCTGCGAGAATGCCAGCATGAGTCAGATCAAGGATCAATTGAAGGATGACCTCACCACCGCGATGAAGTCTCGCGACGAGTTGGCCGCGGCGACCCTTCGCATGGCACTGACGGCGATCACGAACGAGGAGGTGGCCGGCAAGGAGGCCCGGGCGCTGTCCGATGACGACGTCATCACGGTCCTTGGTCGCGAAGCCAAGAAGCGCCGCGAATCAGCGGAGGCCTACGACGCCGCCGACCGGCCCGAACTCGCCGATCGTGAGCGTGCCGAACTCGGGGTGCTCGCGAAATACCTGCCACAGGCGATGAGTGACGAGGAACTCGGCGCCATCGTGACGTCTGCAGTTGCCGAGGTCTCGTTGACGGGTGCGACCGGAGGGGCCGCCATGGGTGCGGTCATGAAGCTCGTGACCCCGCAGGTGAAGGGTCGAGCCGATGGGGGTCAGGTGGCGGCCCTCGTGAAGGCCGGGCTTGGGATGTAGCGGAGTCGGGTACTCAGGGGGTGGTGACCGGTGCTTCATCCGGCACCGCCGGGACGGTTCCGTCGTCAGTTGGTTCGGTGGTCGGGGCCGCCTGGGTAGCGATTGGCGCGGGCTTTGCGCTGTTGTCGAAGACGAACCCCTCTGGTCCGCCGCCTAGGCCGGACTCCACGGGAAGTGGTGCAATGGAGGTGACCCCGCGTGCTGGGCGAAGACTCCACTCGTTGCTGAGGGTAAACGTGGCCGGTTCGCTGCCTTGAAGCGCGGCCGTCATGGATTGCTTCCAGATTGGCCCGGGAAGGGTGCTGCCGAACACCTGGGTGTAGTACTTGCCATTGATGGTGAGGTTCTTCATCGGGTGTGCGAAACCACCGCGGGGATCACCGACCCAGGCTGCGGCGGCGATGTCGGGGGTGAATCCGGCGAACCACACTGCTGCAGACTCATTCGTGGTGCCTGTCTTGCCAGCCGCCGGTCGATCGGCGAGCGACATTGCAGAGCCGGTTCGACCGGCGATTGGCCCGTCGATAACCCCGGTGAGGAGCGCCGTCACTCCGTCGGCGACATCCTGTGAAATGACCTGCGTGCAGTCCTCGTCGGGGACGTCAATGGAGCGGTTATTGCGATCGCGTATTTCTAGGATGGACCGGGGTTTGCAGTAAAGGCCATGGGCCGCGAAGGTTGCATACGCGTTGGCCATCGCGAGTGGGGTGACCTCCATGCTGCCGAGGGTGAATGACGGGACTCGGAGCAGTGGTCCGCCGCTGCCGAGGAACACCCCCATCGACTCGGCTATCTCGGCGGGCCGGCAAAGGCCGGTGCGCTCCTCGATGGCCATGAAATATGTGTTGACGGAAAAGGCCGTTGCGCGGGCCATGTCGAATGTGCCCTGCCCGGTGGAGTTTCGGACGGTGATGGGTCCGAACGAGGCTCCGGTCTCGCAGTTCGTGAATCCCTCGAAGGTGTTCGGGCTCGGCGAGCTGATGTACTCGGTGGGGGAGATCCCTGCTTCGAGCGCGGCTGCGAGCGTGAAGACCTTGAAGGTGGAGCCGGCCTGCATGCCGATGGTGCCCCCATGGGCGCGGTCGGTGTTGTAGTTGTAGGTCGTCATTCCCTGACCCGACGTGCCCCACTTGCGGTTCTGGGTCATCGCGAGGATGTTGCCGGTGCCGGGCTCCATCATCGTGATTGCGGCTGCCCGACGACTCTCGTCATCGATCGGGATTGCGCCCGTAACGGCGTCGAAGGCTCCCCGTTGCGCCAGTGGGCTCAATGTCGTGCGGACGGTGTAGCCGCCGCGTCGCAGGAAGGCCTCACGGGCCTCAGGGGTATCACCGAAGGCGGGGTCGGTACGGATCGTCTGGAGAACGTAGTCGCAGAAGAACGGCGCGTACGAGGTGGTGCAGCCGTTGGGGACTGCGGTGGGCTTGACGAGGACCTGCATCGGGATGAGAGCGGCTTGGGCGGCCTGACCCTTCGTGATGTAGCCGAGTTGAGCCATCCGCGCGAGGACGACATCTCGCCTTTTCGCACTGCGTTCGGGATTTCGGATGGGATCGAAGGCCGTTGGCTGCTGGACGATGCCCGCGAGCGTGGCCGACTCAGAGAGCGTCAATTCGGCGGCTGTCTTCGAGAAGTATCGCTTGGCTGCGGCTTCAACTCCGTAGGCCCCTGATCCAAAGTAGACGATGTTCAGGTAGCGCTCGAGGATCTCTGGCTTGGTGTAGCGACGTTCGAGGGCCAGGGCATAGCGGACTTCGCGGAGTTTGCGGACCGGGCTCTGGCCCCGAGCCGCCTCGAGTTCGTCAGCAGTGGTCGCCTCGTTGACGAGGACGTTCTTCACGTACTGCATGGTGAGTGTGGATGCGCCCTGCTGAACGTCGCCCGAGCGCGTGTTCGATGCGACGGCGCGAAGGGCTCCGCGGACATCGACGCCGTTATGGTCAAGATAGCGGGAGTCCTCGATCGCGACGGTCGCCTGGCGCATGACGGGTGAGACGCTTTGGAGTGGGATCTCGACCCGGTTCTGGTAAAAGAGCGTGGCAATGACCGACCCGTCGGAGGCGAGAATCTGCGAGCGTTGGGGCAGTGGCGGGGTGTCCATTGTCTCTGGGAGACGCTCAAAGTTTTGGACGACGTTTCGGGCGGTGACGCCAGCCCCGCCGATGAACGGCAGCGCCATGAGGCCGGTGATGAGACCCGCGATGACGGCTGCAGCAAGCAGGGCAACGAGGCGGATGATGAGTCCGCCAAGGACTGGTCGCGGGCGAGCCGGTGGGTGCATGGACATGGGACGTCCAGCGTACGTGCCTTGGTTCCCCTCCCGCACCTCTCATCTGGACTCATTCGCGGCCACCCGAGATTCATGTGTCGAGGACGCTTCCGGGTATCACTCGTTATGACTATAATCGAGATAGTTATTTAGAGCCTATGCGGAGGGGTTCTCACAGGCGTAGCGTCCCGGCTCACACCATGTTCTTGATTCAGGTACGAAGGGGTAAGGCGACCATGACCTTGAGCAACGACTGGGCCGCCCACGCGGCCTGCCGCACGACCGATCCGGACACGCTCTTCGTGCAGGGGGCCGCCCAAAATCGCGTGAAGGCGATCTGTCTGGGGTGCACAGTGCGGACCGAGTGTCTCGCCGATGCCCTTGACAACAACGTCGAATTCGGTGTCTGGGGCGGCATGACCGAGCGCGAGCGTCGAGCGCTGCTCCGGCGTCGTCCGCACGTGACTTCGTGGCGAAATCTTCTCGAGACCGCTCAGAGCGAGTTTGAGCGTCAATCACTCCTCAGCGAGCAGGTTTCCCGGGTCTCATAAGGTTCCCGGGTCGAGTGCAGGCCTACGCTTCAGCCCTACGCTTCGGCAAGAAGTTGGCCGACCTCGCGAAGTCCCTGAAGATCATGAACATCCTCGGCAAGGGCCGGCACCGTCGTGACCGGAATGCCGGCGTGAGCTGCGGTAAAGCGCTCAGCAAGGTGCTGCTGACGAGACGCAATCTGCTGCCGCTGGGCGTGCAGCCTCAGCAGGGCGGCAGTGAGCGACTCAATCTCGTCGCCGTCGTCGAGACGATCCGCTGAGGCGATCGCTTCTTCGCCTGACATCTCGGTGAGTGTCACGACCTGTACCCGATTGAGGACGAGTCCGGCGAGCGGCATTCCGTCCGCCTTGAGCCGCTCGACAAAGTAGGAGGCCTCGCGAAGGGCATCCCGCTCGGGTGTCGCGACCACGACGAACGAGGTTCCAAGGTCCTGGAGGAGCGCGTAGGTCGCGTCAGCGCGCTCACGGAAGCCGCCGAAGGTCGTGTCGATCGCCGCCACGAAGTTGCCGATGTCACTGAGCACCTGGGCACCGAGGATCTTGCTCAGCACCCCGGTGAACAGTCCGAACCCCATGACAGCGATCTTGCCGATGCCGCGGCCCGCTCCCCGGGCCGGCGCGGTCAGGACGCGAATGAACCTGCCGTCGAGGAAGGAACCGAGCCGTGCCGGGGCATCGAGGAAGTCAAGAGCGTTACGGGCGGGCGGGGTGTCGACGATGATGAGATCCCAGGTGCCGTCGCGGTCGGCCTCAGTGCGCAGTTGGCCGAGCTTTTCCATCGCCATGTACTCCTGCGTTCCGGCGAATGACGAGGACAGGGCCTGATAGAACGGATTCGCAAGGATCGCCTGCGCCCGCTCCGGATCCGAATGCGCCTCGACGACCTCGTCGAAGGTGCGCTTCATGTCGAGCATCATTGCGTCAAGGGAGCCGGCTCCGGTGATTCCCTCGACCGCCCGAGGTGTGTTGTCGAGTGTGGTGAGCCCCATCGCCTGAGCAAGCCTTCGTGCTGGATCGATGGTGAGGACGCACACCCTTCGACCCTGCTCCGCGGCACGCAGGGCAATGGCAGCCGCCGTAGTTGTCTTTCCAACGCCGCCGGCTCCGGTGCACACGATGATTCGAATGGACCGATCACCGAGGATGCTGTCGATGCGCAATGGCGGGGCATCGACCGATAGTTGCCCCCTGACGGTCATCGGACACCCTTCGACCGAAGCAGGAGTGCGAGCTCGTACAGGGCGCCGAGATCTATGCCATCGGGAATCATTGGGAGGGTGAAGGTCGGGAGGTCGAGTTCATCGATGCGTCTGCGCTCCCTCGTCTCTAGGTCGACGCGCGCTGCGTGCTCGCGGGCCTCTAGTCCGAGTGCGGCCGCCACGAGGGCCGGATCAGTTCGCACCCCTGCGGCTGCTGCCGCGGCAGCGATGGCGTCCAGTGGCAGTGTCCCCGCACGGGCCTGCACCAGTTGGTCAGCTGAAAGCATCGCAGGCCGGGTCATGTTCACGAAGATCCCGCCGACCGGCAGCCCATCGGCACGTAACTCCTCGATGCCGTCGACGGTTTCCTGTACAGGCATCTCCTCGAGGAGGGTCACAAGGTGTACAGCGGTACGAGGGGAGGCGATAACGCTCATGACAAGCTCGGCGTGCTTGTGAATCGGCCCGACCTTCGCAATCCCCGAGACCTCTGAATTGACGTTGAGAAACTTGGCGATCCGGCCAGTGGGCGGTGCATCGAGGACGATTGCCTGATACGCATCAGGAGCGTTCTTGTCGATCCTGCGGACGAGCTCGCAGGCCTTCCCGGTGAGGAGAACGTCGCGAAGGCCGGGTGCGATGGTCGTTGCAAAGTCGATGGCGCCAATCTTCTTCAGGACCGACCCAGCGCGCCGCAGGTTGTAGAAGATCTCAAGGTAGTCAAGGAGCGCCTCGTGCGGATCGACGGGAAGGGCCCAGACCTCGCCGCCGCCGGGTGCGACCGCCACCTTGCGCTCGGTGTACGGCAGAGGAGCGGTATCGAAGAGTTGGGCAATGCCCTGCCTGCCCTCAACCTCCATGAGAAGGGTTCGCTTGCCGTCGTGTGCGAGGGCCAGCGCGAGGGCCGCAGCAATCGTCGTCTTTCCGGCGCCCCCCTTGCCCGATACGACGTGGAGGGCGACGCCCGGCCACCTCGTCTGTGTCACGGTCTCAGCGTAATCGGGATCGGCTGTCCAAGGGCTAGTGTGCATCCATGACCAAATGGGAGTACGCCACCGTTCCGCTACTCGTTCACGCCACGAAGGCGATCCTCGACACCTGGGGAAGTGACGGTTGGGAGTTGGTTCAGGTGGTTCCCGGTCCCAATCCGGACAATATGGTCGCCTACCTGAAGCGTCCAATCGCCTAACCCACGGACCCATTCGACCAACCCAAGGAGTAGCGATGAGTGACGGGTCTCACGTTGAAGCAAGGCTTGCTGCCCTTGGCTTGACGGTGCCGCAGGTCACGGTCCCGCTCGCCGCCTACATTCCGGCAGTGCGCACCGGCAACCTCGTCTACACCTCGGGGCAGTTGCCCATGATCGATGGGGCGTTGGCCGCTACCGGGAAGGTGGGCGGGGCTGTGAGCGCGGAGGAGGCCGCCGAACTCGCGAAGATCTGCGCCCTCAATGCGATCGCGGCCGTGCGCTCAGTCATTGGCGACCTCGACAAGGTCGTTCGAGTCGTGAAAGTCGTTGGCTTCGTGGCAAGCGCGCCCGAGTTCACCGGCCAGCCTGCCGTGGTGAACGGTGCGAGCAACCT
>CAMCSO010000142.1 GCA_945877545.1 Bifidobacterium breve
AGCGTGGGGCCGTTGAATCACTTGGCGCGTTGACAGGTCGGAACCAAGGTTCCGCGAGAGGAAGCAGCATGCGGGACGCAAGGTTTCTGCCCTTGACTGCCGAGGAGATCAAGGCGGCGGCGAACGTCGTTCGCGCTTATGTGCCGCGACGGGAGTCCATTCGGTTCGCCGCGCTCTACGCCCACGAGCCCGATAAGCGCGCACTGCGAGACGGAATCGTGTCCCATCGCGAGGCCCGCGCACTCCTCGTTGATCGAGCGGACGGGACAAGTTGGGACATGGTCGTTGACCTCGAAACGATGTCGGTGGTGCGATCGGAGAAGGTCCTCGAGGGTGCCTCACCGGTCCTCATCGAGGAATTCATGACCATCGGTGATCGGATTAAGGAGGATGCTCGCTATCAGGCTGCGCTCGCCAAGCGCGGGATTACTGACCTTGCGTTGGTGCAGATCGACCCTTGGGCGATCTCGAATGTGCCCGAGTTCACGGCATCCGTTAGTCGACTCTGCAGTTCAGTGTCCTATGTCCGTCACTTTGAGGACGATAACGGCTACGCACATCCCATTGAGGGTGTAGTCGCGATCGCGGATTTGACGACCGGCGAGGTGGTCGAGGTCTTTGACTACGGTGTGACTCCGATGAACGAGGAGTGCGCGAACTATCTCCCTGAGTTCAACCAACCGCTGCGCACGGACATGGCTCCGCTCATGATCACGCAGCCGGAGGGTCCGGGGTTCACGGTCAACGGGCACGAGATCACGTGGCAGCGCTGGCGGATGAACGCATTTCTCCTGCCAATCGAGGGGCTCATCCTCCAAGGGGTTGAACTCCTCGACGGGGGCGAGTGGCGCTCGGTCATGCACCGTGGTGGCCTGAGCGAGATGGTGGTGCCCTATGGCGAAGTAGCGCCGAATCACCTCTGGCGCTGTGCCTTTGATGCCGGCGAGTTTGGCCTTGGAAAGCTCGCGAACTCGCTCACACTGGGTTGCGACTGCTTGGGCGAGATTGTCTACATGGACGCCGTTATTGCATCCGAAACCGGTGAGCCGCACGTCATCCACAATGCGATCTGCATCCATGAGGAGGACGACGGCATGCTGTGGAAGCACATCGACTGGGTGACCGACAAGGTGGAAGTGCGCCGCTCACGTCGCCTCGTGGTGAGCTCGGTCTCTACTGTGGGCAACTACGAGTATGGCTTCTTCTGGTATTTCTACCTCGATGGATCTATCCAGTTCGAGGCAAAGCTCACGGGCATCATGCAGACGAAGGCGATTGCTACCGACGCCCAGGACGAGCCGGGCACCCGTATCGGAGCGAACCTTGTCGCGACCATTCATCAGCACCTGTTCTCCTTCCGGCTCGACATGGAGGTCGACGGCTGGCGGAACCGTGTCTATGAGAACGATGTGTACGCCCCACCGGTGGGCCCAGGAAACGAGCATGGCAATGCCATCGGAGTTCGCAAAACACTCGCCGAGACCGAGAACACCATCGAGGGCATGGTGAACCCGCAGGCCGCCCGCAACTGGACCATCGTGAGTTCAGATCGCTCGAATGCGTGGGGTACGCCGACTGGATACAAATTGCTGCCTGGCTGGGCGAACTCGGTCCTCCTCGCTCAGTCACCATCACATGTGGCCGCCCGTGCTGGTTTCGCCAAGCAAAATGTTTGGGTCACGCCATATGACCCCAGCGAGATGCGAGCAGCTGGTGACTTCCCGAACCAGAATACCAACCAGCTAGGACTTCCCCGCTGGGTTCAAGCGGATCGCTCCGTCGCGGATACCGACCTCGTTGTTTGGTACAACCTTGGCGTGACGCACATTCCTCGAGTGGAGGACTGGCCGGTCATGCCCGTCGAGCGAGCGGGGTTCATGCTGGTCCCGGTGAACTTCTTTGATCGCAACCCGACGATGGACGTGCCGCCGAGTGAGCCGGCCGCATGCCACGCCCCGGGAGTGACGCCCTGCCACTGACGTCCGCTACTCACGTCCTGCCACCTCGCGACAGCCAACGCGAACGCATTGTGTTCCGCTGAGCGAACCATGATGCTGGTCTCAGGAGGTGACACACACGACGATGCGCGAACACGAACTGGGAGGTTGCATGTCGGCGAGGCGGCACCCCTATCGTCAAAGCGCGCCGCTGGCGATGCTCATCGGCGGCGACTGGGTGACGTCCGATGAGTCCTTCGAGGCGATAGACCCGAGCACCGGACAGCCGTGGACCTCTATCCCCGAGGCCGGGCGGCCGCAGGTCGAGGCTGCAGTGGAGGCGGCGCGGCGGGCCCTGCCGAACTGGCGGGCAACGTCACCTGAGGTCCGTCAGGAGGCGCTGTGGCGGATCGCCGAGCGCATCGATTCGACCGAGATCGATATCCCACTCCTCCTCGCCACCGAGAATGGGCGGCCGATCCGCGAGGCAGCCATTGCGGACATCCCCGCATCAGCTGCGATCTACCGGTTCTTCTCCGGCGCCATCCGCTCGCATCGCGGCACGACGGTTCCGGTGTCCGACCCCAAGTCCCTCATCTATACACATCGCGAGCCGGTTGGAGTGGTGGCGGCCGTCCTCTCGTGGAACTCCCCGCTCATCACACTCGCGAACAAGATCGCTCCGGCGCTCGCCGTCGGGTGCACGGTGGTGGTGAAGCCGTCTGAGTACGCCTCCGCGAGCGTTTTGACGTTCCTGCGCATGATCGAGGACCTACTGCCCCCGGGCGTGGTCAACGTTGTGACGGGAACGAAGGCGGGACAGTTGCTCGTCGCGCAACGCGGCATCGACATGATCACCTTCACCGGCGGTCCGACGACTGCCCGGGCGATTCTTGCTGGAGCGGCGAAGACGATCACCCCGGCGCTCATGGAACTCGGCGGGAAGAGCGGGCTCATTGTCGCGGAGGACGCCGACATCGAGCGAGCAGTCCAGGATGCGCTGCTCGGCATCTATCTCGCCAACGGAGAGGCCTGCATCGCGGCGTCGCGGCTCCTCGTGCATATCGACGTTTACGATGAGTTTCGCACGCGATTCGCCGAGACAGCCTCGCGGATCCGCATCGGCGATGCGAAGGACCCGAACACGGAACTCGGCCCCATGGTCTCGGCCCGCCAGCTCGCTATGGTGAGGGGCCACCTTGATTGTGCCCTCGACGATGGTGTCGAGGTCGTCACGGGTGATGCACCCCTTGATCTTCCTGAGCACCTTGCGGGAGGCTTCTTTCAGCGTCCGACGCTGCTCGAAGATCGCACGCAATCCTCGCGCATCGCACGGGACGAGGTATTCGGCCCGGTTACCGTGCTCGAGCCGTTTACGTCTTACGAGGATGCCGTCCAGCGTGTGAACGCGACCGAATATGGCTTGGCCGCGGGCGTCTGGACACGTGATCTCGAGCGTGCGCACGGAATCGCGAGTCAGCTGCGTGCCGGCATCGTCTGGGTGAACAAGTGGTTCGACCTACCGGCGGGAATGCCGATGGGAGGCGTTGGAAACAGTGGCTTTGGGCGGGAACTCTCCGTCGAGACCCTTGATGCTTACACCACGGTGAAGGCGATTGACGTCGACCTCGGGGCACCTCGTGCACCGTTGTGGGGCCTGTCATGAAGCGTACGCATGAATCTGTGCTGGAGAAGGATCATGTCTGTGTCGACGACCCGTTGGAGGTGCCCTCGTGATCCTGACTTCACTCATCGGCCGAGAGTCCGCGACCGCTGAAGCGCGCGAGCACGAGGTGTCACGCAACCCCTCTGATGGATCCGAACTCTTTACCTTCGCTCACGCTTCCCTTGACGATGTTGATGCCGCGGTGGCGAGCGCCCGACGCGGGATGAATATGCCCGAGTGGCGCGACCTCACCCCGGACCATCGTGGGAAGCTCCTGTGGCGCGTGTCGGAACTCATCGAGGAGCATCTAGACGAGCTTGCGCTCATGGATTCGAATGATGCGGGCATGCCGTTGGCGATGTCGCGCGCTGTGAATGTGCCGCTGGCCGCGCAGGTGTTCCGCTACTACGCGGGATTCGCGACGAAGATCGAGGGGCGACTTTCGCAGGTCTCGATCCCGAACACCCTGCACTACACAACACGTGAGCCGATTGGAGTGTGCGCGCTCATCACCCCGTGGAACGTACCGCTCGCAATCGCTGCCTGGAAGCTCGCGCCAGCGCTCGCCACCGGAAACACCGCGATCCTCAAGCCCGCAGAGCAGGCGGTCTGGTCGACATTGCGGCTCGTTGAGATCTGTCGAGAGGCGGGGATTCCTGGGGAGGTCGTGCAAGTGCTCCTCGGGGGGCCTGAGATTGGGCAGGCGCTCGTCCGTCATCGTGACGTCGACAAGGTCTCCTTCACCGGCTCGACCGAGGTCGGCTGCCAGATCGTCTCTGACGTGGCTCCGACCCTCAAGCGCGTGAGTCTTGAGCTCGGAGGGAAGGCGCCGAGCATCGTCACCGCCTCGGCCGACATCGATCAGGCGATCATGGGGAATCTGCGGGGCGCACTTTTCAACAGCGGCCAGGCCTGTGGTGCGTATACGCGTACCTTCGTCCATCGCAGTCGCGCTGACGAGTTTGCTGAGCGGATTGCGGAGGCTGCGAAGCAGATGCGCGTCGGACATGCGACGAGGGAAGACACCGAGTTGGGACCCCTCATCACCGGTGGTCAAGTCGATCGAGTCCTGTCGTACATCGAGGGGGCCCGGGCCGAGGGCGCAGATCTTGTGTGCGGCGGCCGCGTACTCGCGGAGGATGGACTTGAACTCGGGCACTTCCTTGAGCCAACGGTCCTCATGAACGTCGAGGACCACATGCGCATTGCGCAGGAGGAGGTCTTCGGCCCGGTCATCTCGATCCTGCCGTTCGATGACGAGGACGAGGTGATCGCTCGCGCGAACTCGAGTGATTACGGCCTTGCCGCAGTGGTCTGGACGAAAGACCTCGTCCTTGCGCACACGATGGCCAAACGTCTGCGCGCGGGCACGGTGTTCGTGAACCTGCTGCCGCTCATCGATCCGGGCGCGCCCTGGGGCGGATTCGGACTCAGTGGTTGGGGACGAGAGATGGGTGCCTTCGCGATAGACGAGTTCACCGAGCCCAAGGGCGTCTTTATCGGTCTTGAACCCTGAGGATTTGATGGTGTGACAGGAGCCGGTGTGACGCGTTCGCTCGACTGCTCGAGGAATGCTCCGAACAGTGTGCTCGGCAAGGTGGCACTCATCCTCCAAGCCTTCAGTACTGACGATGATGAACTCACACTGTCGCACCTTTCCCGCCGATCAGGTGTGTCGAAGGCCTCCGTCTATCGTCTCGCGCAGGAGTTACTCGAACTCGGCTTTCTCGAGCGCTCAGGGGCTTCCTATCGGCTAGGAATGCGACTGTTCGAGATCGGCGCGCGCGTCCCGCGCACGCGAGTGCTGCGCGAGTGCCTCCTGCCATTCATGCACACCCTCCACCTGACGACGAGGCAGACGATTCTTCTCACGGTCCTGCAGGACGAGGAGATTGTTTTCGTTGAGCGGGTGAACCTCTATGGGCAGGCACCCTCGCTTTCCAAGCTTGGCGGACATGTGCCGCTTCATTGCTCGGCGACGGGCAAGGTGTTCATGGCATTCGGCCCTCCGGAGCTATTCGATAGGGCCGTGCGGGCCGGGCTCACCCGACTGACGCCGAACTCTGCTGTATCTCCCGTGCGGCTGCGCGCTCAGATCGATCGCGTGCGGGCCGAGGGCCACGCCGTGGAGTACGAGGAAGTCATGCAGGGCTTCTCCAGCATCGCAGTCCCGCTTTACGAGTCAAGCGGCAAACTCGTCGCAGGACTCGCCGTTACCGGGACCCTGCAGCGTGCAGATATCCCTCGCTTTACTCGCTCCCTGCTCATGACGAAGGAGATGATCGAGACCTCCAGAGCGATCGCCTAGGGAGTCGTGCGTCGAACCTCGTGCTTTGACTCGGGCGACCCGGGGGCTTATTGCCGTTGCAGGGCCATCAGAAATGTGATTTCTGGTTCGGTGAGCAAGACAAATGCTATGGAATGCGGGTAAAACCTGTTGCGAACCTTGCCGTGGGTGCTTTACTCCGAGCGTCGCAGGCATGAGTCGACGGCGCATTCGAAGGAGGGTGGCTTCATGGCCAGCGTAGGAGATACCACGCAGATTGCCGATACCGGCAAGTTGAAGGGCAAATTAGGCGTCTTCGGGGTCATCGTCATGGTGGTGGCAGCGGCGGCGCCGCTTAGCACCATCGGCGGAGTTGCACCCGTCGCGATCATTGTGGGCAATGGAGCGGCCTTCCCGGCCATGTACGTCGTTGCGGGGATCATCCTCGCGCTCTTCGTTGTTGGCTTCAACGCAATGACGCCCTTCGTCAAGGAAGCGGGAGCGTTCTACTCCTACATCACCATGAGCCTCGGTCGTGGCCTCGGCCTTTCGGCGGCCTATATCGCGATGCTCACGTACATTTGTGTTGAGATTGCGGTTATCGCGGTGCTCGGCGCAGTCTTCGAGGGCCAGATCGTGTCCGTCGGTGGCCCGGACGTGCCGTGGTGGCTATGGACCGGCATCTTCCTGTTGATCGTGCTGTTCCTCGGTTATCGCAGGATCGACCTCTCCGGAAAACTCCTCGCGCTGCTCGTCGTGCTCGAGATCGGCATCTGCATGGTCCTCGTCATCGCGGTCGTTGTTCAGGGGGGTTCCTCGGAGGGCCTATCGACCGCGGCATTCACGCCTTCCGCTTGGCTCCAGGGGGCCCCTGCACTTGGCCTAATGTTCGGCATCTCCGGTTTCCTTGGGTTCGAGGCCACCGCGATTTTCCGCAGTGAAGCCAAGGACCCCGATCGCACAATCGGCCGCGCCACCTACGGCGCGCTTGCGATCGTCGGCATCTTCTACGCAGTTGTCTGCTGGGCCATGGTGAGCGCGTGGGGGGACAGCAACATCGTGGCGAAGGCGGAGGAGAACCCCGGCGCTCTACTCAGCGCGAGCTTCGGCGCGTACGTCGGCCCGCTCAGCGAGCAGGTCGTGCAGTGGCTACTCATCACAAGCTTTTTCGCGTGCGTGGTTGCATTCCACAATGTCATCAACCGCTACCTGTACACGCTGTCACATAAGAACCTCATGCCGAAGGCACTTGGTCGCACGCACTCAACGCAGAACTCCCCGCATATCGCTGCGGTCGTGCAGACGGTTGTCATCGCCATCCTGCTCGCCATTTTCGCGGGCCTCGGCTACACGCCGTTCGATCAGATCCTCACGGTGACGGTAGGCGTGTCGACCCTCGGGTTCCTTCTCCTCATGTTCCTCACCTGCATCGGCGTGCTCCGGTTCTTCAGCCGCGACTCGCGGGGGGTGAGTCGCATGCGCACGACGGTCCTGCCGCTCCTCGGAGCGATAGCCTTGGGTGTCGCTGTGGTGACAACGCTCATGAACATGACGGTCCTCGTCGCCAGTCAGGGACTTGCCTACACGGCGATCGGTGTGATCATCCTGTGCGTGGTGATCGGCCCGATTCTGGCGGCGATGAAGCCGAGCCTGAATGCGGACGCCGCGGCGACGTGATGGGAACGGTGTTCCTAAAGCAATGACAACTGATCGGACCGGTGCG
>CAMCSO010000143.1 GCA_945877545.1 Bifidobacterium breve
CCGACCTCACGAACCTGCTCGCCGACCCGCAGGCGGCGGAGCAGCGGGTGGCCGATCTCCATCGAGCCATCGTTGTGCTCACGTGGGAGGGCTTCGCGAGCGCGCTCATCGACTTCTTCCAGCATGTGATCGGCCTGCCCACAGTGGCGACGAGCACGGTGAGCAGCACAGCATCGTCGGAGGCGGCGCTGTCGGCCATCCTGTCGAGCCGCACATGGCGGGCTACGGAGAAACTGCGCAAGGCCAAGCGAAAGCTCCGTGGAAGATACGTCTGAAGGTTCGACTTAGTTGTAGGGCATATACGAGACGCGCAGGTCTAGCGTCTCCCAGAACTGGTCACCGCCGGTCACCGTGAGACCCAAGCGCTCGGCCACAGCGATGCACAAACCGTCGCCCAAGGACAGTGATCCAGCAGCGGAGTTCGCCAGTCGCGTCGATGCGATGAGTTCGCCGGCGCGAATTGAGTCCACTGCCGTGACCGGTTCGATTCGAAGGCCCGCGACGAGGAGTGCGTCGTAGAGGGACTGCGGGTCGAGAGCATGACCCGCAAGCACGGCGTTGTATAGGGCCTCGGTCAACGCAGATGCCGGGAGGACTGCTACCGGAAGCAGTTTGGCGATGACAAGCTTGTGTTTGCGCGCGAGGAGCCACTCGAGCACGGCTGAAGCGTCGAGGACGACTCGAGGTGGCGTCATGGTCACAGCCCGAGGAACGACAGGAGGCGTACCCCTGCTGCAGGATCATCGTGGCTGTCGGCTCTGCGAGCAGCATTTTCCGTTTCAATGGTCATGTCGACTTCGCGGGAACGCCGAATGTCAGCTCGAGAGTCCCCGTCCGGCTGCGGGGCGCCCGCCCACACCCGGGCCTGCGCGGACGAGGCGGTCTCAAAGACGATCCGGCCTTGGGCGTCAACATGCCCGACGAGCTGCGAACCGACGTCGATACGCGCAGCCCGTCGAAGGGCAGCGGGCAGTACGAGTCGGAACTTGGGTCCGATGTGAAGGCTGACGTAATCGGTCATTGGGGCATTCTGACATATATGTGGCACGAACGTATATAGGTGGCACATGTAGATGAATGCGCCACCAATGAGCGAATGAGTAGCTTCTCGAAGGTGGCCAACGAGGCTCCGTCGACGATGGCCGGCGTGATGAGTTGCTCAGGTATCCGCGATGTGACTTCGGTTTTGGCGCATGTGGGCAGAGCGCTTGAGCGGCTCGTGTTTCTGGGCTCAGGTTGAGCAGCCCAGTCCTGTCCCCGTCGGAGGCCAGGAGGCGGCCCCAAGCGCGCACCCATAGGCCCTCGAAACTCTCGGGCGCTTGACATGGCTTGACGCAGGGGTACCTTAGTACTTGACTCGACTTGACGGAGGTTGCTATGGCAGTTCCTGTGTACTCGACGAAGGCTGTGGCTCCTATGTTCGACGAGGACGCCTGGGTGCACGACACCCTCGAGCTACTCAGCCAAGTCGTGAGGCAATCAGCTGAGCAATTTGCCCAGTCGCATATCGTGCCTCCGACCGCGACGGAGGTGGCCGGCCGCTTGTTAGACCTGGTGCTGCCCAGCACTGAGGACAACCCGATGGTCGAGCTGCTGAAACCCTTTTGGTCCAGCTCCAAGCTCCAGCAGGAGTTCAAGGCGTCGCGCCAGGCGTTGGATTCGCGGATGCGGGTCGGGTCCCTGCTGGGTTTGAAGACCGGCGACGGGCAACTTGTCTATCCGGTCTTCCAGTTCGTGAGAGACACGAAGGGTGCGCTGATCGTGCGTGCAGGGGTCATCGACATGCTCAAGGTCGTCCGCAATAGTGAAGGCTACGAGCCGTGGATGTTTGCGACCCTGCTCCGAACACCGGCGCCTGAGCTGGAAGACCTGACCCCCATCGAGTGGATGCGCGATCCTGACCGTGACCAGCGCGATCTTCGCGCTTTAGCGTTTCGGTGGGTTCACGAGTGGTCGCGGTGACCGAGGGTTCCGACCATGGGCCTCGGGACCGACTCGCGCTCGGCGAACCACCAGATGACCTGACTGGCTTTCCTAGTGCACAAGCACGGCAAGGGCCATGGTTTCGAACTCACTCGGAGCGGCACGGGCGCGATAGGGGGTGCTGGTGGTTCACCTCCCATGCGAGTGGTGTCACCCCCGACGGACGGTTCGACCTCCTGATGCCGAACGGCACTTGCTATCTGGCCGACTCGGCCGAGGCAGCAGTGCGTGAGCGCGTTGGCAGGTATTCGGCAGCGCGCACGTGGGTCCCGGCCAACGCGGTCGACGGCGTACTCGTCTCCAGCGTCGCTACTCTCCACACCGGTAGGAGGCCGCTTGCTGATTCGACACATGCGTCCGCCGCTGCCATGGGCACGACGAGAGAACTATCGGTAGCGACGGGTTACGGCTTGACCAGCCGATGGGCGCAGGCGCTCTTCCGTGATGGTTTCGCCGGACTCCTGTACCAGCCACGTTTCAGCACTGGATCCGAGGTCGCGGCGGCGCTTTTCGGCGCCGAAGGGCCGCGGACCTGGGCAGTCCGGTCGAGCAGGGCAATGCGAGAGTTCGTCATCAGCATGGGGCTCAAGATTGCGCCGGTTCCACATTCTGTGGACACCGACGACACGGCCCTGGCGAACGGTCTCTGATCGCCTATCGGACGAGGTTGCTCAGGTATCCGCCGTACCCGGACTTCGCGAGCGCCTCGGCGTGTACGAGCAGTTGAGCGTCGTCGATCCACCCATTGCGCCAGGCGACCTCCTCGATGCAACCGATCTTCGTCCCCTGCCGGTCCTCGATGACCCGCACGAACTCGCCGGCATCCTGCAGTGACCTGAAGGTGCCGGTGTCGAGCCAGGCGGTTCCGCGCTCGAGCACGGTCACGGTGAGCGTGCCGGCGCGCAGGTAGTGGTCGTTGACCGTGGTGATCTCGAGCTCGCCGCGAGCGCTCGGCTTGATGGTCTTCACGACTTCGACGACGGTCTCGTCGTAGAAGTACAGGCCCGGGATCGCGTAATTACTCTTGGGGTTGGCGGGCTTCTCCTCGACGGAGAGCGCCTTGCCGTCCGCATCGAATTCGACGACGCCGTACTCGCGCGGGTTCGCGACCTCGTAGGCGAATACGTGGGCGCCGCTCTGGTTCGTGAGCGCCGAGAGCTTGCGCCCGAGGCCGTGGCCGTAGAACAGGTTGTCGCCGAGGATGAGGGCGGCCTGGTCGCCGCCCAGGAACTCGGCCCCGATGAGGAAGGCTTGGGCAAGCCCCTCGGGCTTTGGCTGCACGGCGTACTCGATCGTCATGCCGAGGTCGGAGCCGTCGCCAAGGAGGCGCGAGAAAGGCTCTGAGTCGTCCGGCGTGGTGATGATGAGGATCTCTCGCAAGCCGGCTGCCATGAGAGTCGACAGCGGGTAGTGGATCATCGGCTTGTCGTAGACGGGGAGCAGTTGCTTGCTCACGCCCTTGGTGATCGGCCATAGGCGGCTGCCGGTCCCGCCAGCCAGGATGATGCCCTTCACAATGTTCCCCTCTCGAAGACTCGCAAGGCTAACGGCTCGCGCGGGGCCAAAGACCCCTGATGGTCCCCTTGGTCTTCGCCCATCGGTTCTCCTCGACGGTGGCACCGAGGACGGCGTTGACGCCCACGCGCCGAAGGGTGCGTATTGCATGTTTCGGCGACTGGCGGAATTCGGCCGGGGCGAGTCGCAGTCTGTTGCGAACCATGGTGGTCCGGCGCTGCGGGCTGTGACCGGTCGCCAAGACGGTACGACCGAGCAGAGTGACCTGACGGGCCGATCCAACGCGGTGCTCAAGGCGAACGCCGGGGGCGAGCGCCACGATGAACCCTCGCTCGCGCAGGCGAAGGCAGGCGGCGGCGTCCACCGCATCAATGCCGAGCGACTCGTCGAATCCACCGATCGCGGTGAGGGCCGCCACCGACCACAGTGAGCCGGTCTGGAAGACCTCCTCGGTCGTGAGGTAGCCATCCCTTTGGGTCGTTGGATACCGGACGTCGCCACTGGCGTCGCTGATGATTTCGGCGCCGATGACCCCGACCCCATCGGTCGAGGCGGCACGCAGGGCCGACACGTAGTCCGAAGGTAGCGACGAATCCTGGTCGACGGTGAGCAGCCAGTCCGCCCCGCGGGCGACGGCGAAGGCGAGGCCATCGTTCAGGCCGCGAGCGATCCCGCGGTTGTGGCGATGCCGGACGACGTCGACCCCCAGGGATTGAACGTCGAGCAGCGCCGGGTCTGAGGTGCAGGGCGAGGCGTCGTCCGTGACGAGCACCCTGATGCCCTGAGCCTGAAGGGAAGTCACGAGCCCGATGAGATCGCCGGAGTCGGGCCGGAAGGTCGGGACGACCGCCACCACCGACTCGTCCACGATCCGGAGTCTAGGCCGCCAGAGGGAGCCGACCCTGAAACGTCCTCGGGCGACGTGCGAGCGGATCACGGACAGGGACCTGGCCCTCCTCGAGGAGATTGGGGACCACCGCAGCGGTCTGCGGTGGCAGTTGCAGGAGCCGAAGCGCTGGACGGTATCCCTGCGGAGGCTGTCATTCGCGCGAAAGATCCGGGGATCGAACAGCATTGTCGCGGCGAGATCCTGCTCACCGAGTTCCTCGACCCGCTGAAGCTGTCATAGAAGTGTTTGGCCCACGCCATGGAAGTGCCACCCGGTGTGTCAATGAGATCGTGCTCGGCAAGCGGGCAGTCACTGCTGACACGGCCGGGCGATTGTCCCGAGCCTTCGGCACGAGCGCGCTGTTCCTCTGTCGAACACGGTGACGCGCATCTTGTGGGATCGCGACGACGGATGGCTCTACGTGAGGCCCACGCCCACGGATCTAGGGACGGGAAGCCCTGTCGAATCTCGAATGAGCACCGTGTTTTTACAGTGGTGCAATGGCCACAGGGGGCGCTATGTTGCCGAATGTTGAACGCACCTAGGCGTTCAACATTCGAATCCGCGATGGGAACAAATACATGATGAATGCACGGGCGAGGCAGGCCAGTCGTGTAGGTGCGGGGAGGTCGACGGTCGCGGCTGCGCTCCTCGCGAGCAACGTGGCGGTTCTTGCTGCGTGCGGTGGGGGTGCCGCGGAGGGCACTGCATCGGTCGTGAGGGGCGCTGCGGCGTCGACTACGGTGCCCGGTGCGCCAGTGATCGAGAAAGTGGAGCAGTTTACAGAATATTTGATTGTCACCTACACCGCACCCAACTCGAACGGCGGTCTGCCGATCACTAAGTACACGGCGACGTCGAAACCCGATGGGATGACCGAGACCAAAAGGACTTCGAAGTCAGGCGCCCTCTGGTTCACCAAACTGACCGAGGGAAAAGATTACACGTTCACCGTCACGGCGACGAACAACAACGGCACCTCAATCCCGTCTGCCCCGTCTGCGTCGATCACATACTGGGGCTATTGAGAGGGGGAGCAATATTCCAATGAGGTGTGTGGAAGTGGAAGTAAGTGAGGCGTGTGTGATTGAGGGGGGAGGGTGTCCAGACTTGGTGTTGTGAACCCAACTTGAGCCTGGAGGCTCTCGTGGACGCCGAGCGATTGGACGTCGCGCAGGGCCGGGTCTGCGGTGCGGGGTGAGGCGTCGTCCGTGACGAGCCCCGCGAGGGCGAGGAGTTCCGCTGCTTCCCGACAGTATGTCGGAACGACCGCGACTACCGACTCGTCCACGTTGGGGAGGCTAGGCCGCCAGAATGAGCCGACCCTGAAACGTCCTCGAGCGACGTGCGGGCGGACCCTCTAGAAAGATGGTTTAATTCAAAGAAATTTATAGTTATAAACTATAAATCACCGATGGGCGGAGGTATGCACGTGTTGTTCACGGCTCCGACCCTCACGGACAGCGACCTGACCCTTCTCGAGGAGATCGCGGACTACCGCAGCCGCCTCCGGTGGCAGTTGCATGAGCCGAAGCGTTGGACCGGATCCCTGCGGCGGCTGTCCTTCGCCCGCAATATCCAAGGATCAAACAGCATCGAAGGGTTCGTCGCCGGCCTCGACGACGGGGCTGAAGTCGTTGCCCGGCAGGACCCGATTGGCTTGGACGAGGGAACGCGCCAGGCCCTCATCGGTTACCGCGAGGCCATGACATACGTGCTGCAGATGTCAGACGACGATGACTTTGACTATGACGAGCGGCTCTTGAAGAGCCTGCACTTCATGATGACGAGCGATTCGCTCGCCAACCGGCCGGGCCTGTGGCGCACCGGAGCGATCTTCGTGCGGCGCGACATCGATGGCTCAATCGTCTACGAGGGCCCAGACATCGGCGAGGTCCCGCACCTCATTCGCGAACTGTGCGGCTCCTTGAATGAGTCGTCCACCGAGCCGCCCCTTGTTCGAGCGGCCCTTGCCCACCTCAACCTAGTGATGGTGCACCCGTTCCGTGACGGCAATGGCCGAGCGGCCCGCTGCCTGCAGAGCCTCGTCCTCGCGCGCACCGGCGTGCTATCTCCGGTCTTCATGAGCATCGAGGAGTACCTAGGCCAGCACACGCAGGAGTACTACGACGTGCTGGCCACCGTCGGCGGCGGAAGTTGGCAGCCAGCCCGCGATACGAGGCCTTGGGTGGAGTTCATGATGACCGCACACGTTCGGCAGGCGCAGACACTGCTGGACCGCGTGCGCGAGAGCGAGCACCTTTGGATCGCGCTCTCTGAGCTCGTCGCTGACCTCCGGCTGCCTGAGCGCTCGTTGGCCGCCCACTTCGATGCCGCACAAGGCATGAAAGTGCGCAATGGCACGTATCGAGCGAGCTTCGAGATTGCCTCCGAGCAAATCTCGGAGCAGACGGCGGGAGGTGACCTACGCCGGCTCGTCGAAGCGGGCCTGCTCGAGACACGAGGGGAGAGAAGAGGACGTCACTACGTGGCCGGTGCGCCGCTCGTCGAGTTGATGGATCGAATCCGAGGGGGTCGGTCGATCTCAGCCTTTCGGTGAGACGGACGACTCTTGCTCCTGCGCCCTCGAAATCGGTCGGCCCCTGACCATGCCGGGCGGACTCTGTGTCACAGTCGCGGAGCGCTCGGTGCCCCCAAAGCGCATTGAACACAAATATTCGTGAATCCGTATGCTTCTTTCACGGGGCTTGGAGTTACCGAGTTCGCAATGTCCCAAGGCTTATCCCCGCGCAGAGTGGTGCAGTTGATCGAACAAGGGGGGTGGCCGGTCGCCGCACCGGCGGAATGTGGTTGATCGACTCCCGAGAATTGCGCAGGCAGTCGTTTGGGCCTGGTCATTGCCGATCTCGCGGACCGGAATTCGCCATGCGAGGACGAGCAGGTCGCCAGATTGCTGGGGCGGAGTTAACTGACGACATCCGGCTGTGCATTCATGGCGCAGTTGCGGCATCGCCGCCCGTCGATCGGCCGCAGAGAAAGGCGATCCAAGAGGTAGGCTGCGGCCATCGATGTCCCCCAGATCGAGCGTGACCCGCTCGCCTGAAGAACGCTCGGAGGAACCCTTGTCTGAAGCCAAGCGCGCGCTCATCACGGGCGT
>CAMCSO010000144.1 GCA_945877545.1 Bifidobacterium breve
GGCTCATTGGTGCTGTCTGAAGATCAGATCCTGAGAGCATGATGAGGGGCAGCAGGAAATCGTTCCAATTCCAGACGAAGAAGAGAACGCTGAGCGTGAGCATCTGCGGTCGAGCGAGTGGCACGAGGATTCGTGTGAGTGTCTGCCACGAGTTGGCTCCGTCGAGCCAGGCGGCCTCCACGAGCGAGCGTGCTGACTGAATGAAGTAGGCACGCATCCAGAACACTCCGAACGCGACTGAGAAGCCGATCTCCGGCAGGATCACACCGAGGTAGCTATTGGCAAGGTTCACTGATCGGAGATCGAAGTAGAGGGGGATGATCATGGCCTCAATCGGGATGAGAATGCCGAGCACGATGAGGTAGAAGATCCACGAGCGCCCCTTGAAGGACATCAACGCGAATCCATAGCCAGCCGGAACGCTCAGGCACACGGAGACCAGCACGACAGTGATGGTGATGACAGCACTTGTCATCATCGAGGACGAGAATCCGCCCTTCGACCACACCTCCGCGAAGTTGCCCCAGTTGTTTGCATTCGCGAGGTCGATCTGGGCGCCGACGCGCCCTGATTCGCCGAGCGAGAGAATGAGGACGCCGACGACGGGTGCGAGCGCGACGATGGTGGCGATCACCAAAAGCCCGTAGCCCCAGAAGCGATCCGATCTGCCTGTCACGATGCGCCCCTGCTGCCCCTGGCGACGAGAAGGTTCACCACGATCGTCAAGATGACGAGGACTGCCCCCATTGCCGCGGCGGCCCCGACCGCACCGACCTTGAACGCCTGTTGGTAGACGAGGTAACTCGGAACGACTGTCGCGTATCCCGGGCCGCCTGATGTCATCACGTAGATGATGTCGAAGTTGCGCAGCGCAGACGTCACGGTGAGAACGAGCACCACTGTGATCTCGTATCGCAGGCCGGGCAGGGTGACGGCGCGGAATTCCATCCAGCGGCCGGCGCCGTCAACGCGGGCGGCCTCGTAGCGCTCCTGGGGAATCTTTTGAACGCCAGCGAGAAGGAGGGCGAGCACGAGTCCGAACATCACCCAGGTGCCCACCATCCCGACGCTCGGCAGTGCGAAGGTGAAATCGCCGAGCCACGGACGAGAAATCGCTTCAAGTCCGACTGCATCGAGGGCGGAGTTGAGCGGTCCCTTGGGGGCGAGAATCCACCGCCAGATAACGGCGATCACGGTAGGGGCAATGACGTAAGGGATAAAGAGCGCGGTTCGAAAGAATGCAGTGCCCCGCACCCGTGTTCGCTGGATCGCGCTGACGAGGACCAGCCCGATGGCCAGGGGAAGGACCGTGTAGAAGAACACGAGTTCAAGGGAATGGACGAACGCGCTGCGGAAGATTGGGTTCGTCCAGATAGCCCCGTAGTTCTTCAGTCCGACGAACTCCATCGGCGACACGCCATCCCAATCGAAGAGCGACAGGTAAATGGAGTGCAGGAAGGGCGCGAACACGAACAGGCCATAGATGATGACCGCGGGAAGGATGTACAGGTAGCCGATGCGACTCGGCTCACCTGGTGCACGGCCACTGGAGGGCGCGTCGTTGACGCGCCCTCCAGTGGCTTTGATCCGTGCGGTGAGGGAGGTCACCTACGAGGATGCCTTCCGCTCAGCGGTGAAGGGCCCGTAATCCGCCTGCAGAGCCTCGACAAATTGCTCAGGCGTGATCTCGCCTGCCATCAACGCCGTAGATGACTTGGCGATGGTGTCGTACCAGGTTGGAGTCGCCCAGTCCGGGAAGGGCTCGGTGGTTCCATTGGTTACCAGATTCGCCCACTGCAGGATCGCATCGGCCGAAACTCCTACGAGGCCGTTCGCCTCTACCTCCTGGGCTTCATTCCCGGAAACGCTTGCCGGCACCTGGCCATTCTTGATCCAGATGGTGCTGGCCTCCGGTCCGGTGATGAAGTCGATGTACTTCTTCGCCAGATCAGCATTCTTTGCCTTCGAGGGGACAGCCCACGGCAGGTCGCCGGTGGCGATGGCAGCGAGTTCGCTTGCACTGCCGAGGGGGAAGGGGACGAGGCTGAAATTCTCCGGGGTGTCCGACTGGAACACGTTCCAGGAGCCGTTCAGGGTGAAGAGGCCATCGCCCTCAGCGAACATCCCGAGCACGTCGGTGCTCGTCAACGCCGCCCAGCCTTCGGTGAAGTACCCGGCCTCAGCCCAGTCCTGCATGGTGTTGGCGACGTCGAGCATTTCCGGTGGCAGTTGCTCGCTGGTGCCATTGATCACGTCGGTGAGCACCTGCGGTGAGGTGTCTGCCATGAGGAGGTCGGCCATGAGCCAGATCTGCTCGCCGCCATCGCTTGCCCCGAACATGAATGGGGTGACGCCGGCGGCCTTGGCCGTCTCCATTTGCGCGACAAGTTCATCAACGGTCGTGGGTGGCCCGGTGATGCCGAGTTCAGCCGCCTTTGCGACGTTCATGAAGAGCCCGACCCAGGCGCCTCGATCTGCGACGGCGTACAGGTCACCTGAGCCCATCGTCTTGCCATCAGGGGAGAATCGACCGTTTACGGCGAGCAGCGACTCGCCCTGGCGGCCGGCCCAGTCCTGCGCCGTCGCTACATCATCGAGCGGAGACAACAGACCGGCGCCCACGAGTTGCCCCAGTGATCCGTAACCCTGGTTGACCTGGGTCACATCCGGAACGTCATCGCCGGAAAGCTGCAGCTTGAGCGTGTCAACGAGATCAGTGAAACCCTTGACCTCGAACTTGATCGAGACACCGGGATTGGCAGCCTCGAATGCGGCGTTGATTTCCTCGTACGCCTTCAAAACGGCATCTGATCCGCCGTTTCCGCTTTGTACCCACAGGGTGGTCGGCTCAGCGGCCGCGGATGCCGGCGCAGAAGCGGCTGCCTCGGTGGCCGGTGCGCTGGCGCTCGTCGAACTACTGGTACTCGAGCCGCATGCGGCGAGCGCGAACGCGACGACACCAATCGCTGGGGCTGCGAACCAGTGTGCTCGCCGATGACGGCCGGTACCTTTGCGCCAACTGCTTTCAGGATGATCACTCATGGTGGGACCTCGATTCTCTTGGTTGAACCCCTTGGGGCGGGTGGATGGATTTACGAATGAACTCCCAACACGTCCGTGTATAGAGCCGGCTCGCGGCAACATACGAGAACAGATGCTGGCCATTGGGGGTCGTACGCCGTCGACTCGCTGATCCGGCGGACCGCAGTTTGCTTTGAGGCACCCGGAGCGACAAGCACTGCCCGGTGGGTGTGAGTGAGGATCGTTCCGACCCCGACGGTGACCCCGAACGTTGGCACGTCGTCGACGGAGCGAAAGTCGGGAAAGGTGCCGAGGTTGTCTCGGCGGGTGGACAGGGGAATCTCGACCACACGGGTTTTCGAATGGAGTTCTGACCCCGGCGGATTGAAGGCGAGGTGACCGTCGGTATCGCCGGAGGCGAGGATGAACAGATCGATGCCGCCTCGTGATTCGATGAGGTGCTCGTATTCGGCTACGTCGGACGGGTCAGGCAGGTGGATCCGATCGGTGGTCAGCCCCCGCGATGCTCCGGCAGCCCTGTTCCAAGGGGCAACGATGTCTCGGTGTGCGAGGGCTTCGACGCTGAAGTGCGCGTCGGTCGGGACTCTGCGGAATCCGTCGGCGTCGGCGACGACGTAGTCGTCCATCATGAAGATTTCCAGTGACGAGAGATCAAGTTTTCGCTCGTGGACGATCTCAGCGAACTGGGCGTACGTGGAGCGGGGGCTTCGGCCCCCGGGGCAGCCGAGTGTGAAGTTGCGGCCCTCATTGCCTGCGGCTTCGAGGCCGTCTGCGATCTCCATGGCCAGCGTGCGACCGAGTTGCGTCGCGTCTGGGAACACGGTCGGGGAGATCACGTCGACTCGCTTTCGCCGGCCCGCTGCCAGTTCTGACGCAGCCAGACGCCGTTTGCAGCTTGTTCGCGTGCCACGGCCGGGTACTCGTGCTGGAGCGTCGGCCCACGATCCTGCTCGACGACCAGCCATCCTTGGTAGTCCACTGCGACAAGTGCATCGAGCACTCCGGGAATATCGACGTCGCCTTGGCCTAGAGGCACGCAAACGTCGGCCCACCAGACATCGAAATCTGCACGACGCTGGGCGCGGGCGGTCCGCAAGACCTCCACGTTCACATCTTTGATATGCACATGGTTGATGCGGCCCGCCCAATTCCGGACGCACTCGACGGGATCTGCGCCGGCGAGGGCCATGTGTCCCACGTCGAGCGTGAGATTCACATCTGTGCGATCGAGGAGGATTTCGACCTCCCACGGGGATTCGACGTAGGTCGAGATGTGCGGATGAAATGATGCAGTGAGTCCGACCTGCTCGACCTGCGACTGGGCATCTCGAACCCGGGTGGCGAGTCGTTCCCAGCCCTCGGCGTTGAGTGACAAGGATCTGTCCAGCCAATCCCGGGCAGGGTTGCTGAGTAATTCCGGCGATCCCTCATCGGCCAAGATCGCCAGCCCCCCACCACAGGCGAGCAGCTCCGAGCAGGTGGCCTGCAGGCCGACAAGATCATGTGCCATGTCAGCGTCCGTGCCCGCTAGGTGCAAGGGAACATATCCGCCTACCGCGATGAGGCCGCTTTCCTTGAAGGCCTCAGCAGTCTGGGCGGGACTACCGAAGAAGCCGGGCGGTCCGAGTTCGCAGCCCTCGTAGTCAGCTTGAGCGATTGTCCGCAGGAGATCCCGAGGCACTGCGCCATGAGTTGTGGCCCCGAAGACGCCGTAACTCACCGGTGCATTGCCAAAGCGCGTACCCGTCATGAGTCGGTGTCCAGTCCGGCTTCGCCGCCGACGCGTAGCCCGGCTTGATCAGCGGCGGCGCGGGCAACCTGTTGGAGGAATGCCAGGTCCTCGCCGGCCCCCTCGATCGTGCAGAGGTTGGGTCCGCCGTTGCGCACGCTATGCGCGAAGGCCCGCAACTCCGCGACGAACGCAGTGCTGTGGGATGGTTGGGTTGTCGTGATGGTGCGCTGGCCGTCAACCATGGACTCCACCGTGAGGGACGACCGGTGGGCAGCCAGATAAGGGCCGGGCATCGTGAGCCGCATGCGTCCCGCGCTACCGATGACCATGACCTCCTCGACGTATTCCGGAAAGTCGGGGGCCCAAGTCCACGAAAGTTGCAGTTGGGCGCCGCTCGGGAGCTCTCCGACGGCGAGGAGGCGAGGTGGCTCGGATGCGGGACTCGTGGACAGCGGCGGATCAACGGAGGCAAAGTCCGTTCTCTGTGGCAGGCCAAGACCAAGAGCCCTCAGCAGGGCCGCCTCGTGGATCACCGACCCTAGAAGTACATCTGTGTAGAGGCTTTGAGGCCCAGCAGAGCCTTGACCCATGGCCTCTTCGGCGCGCTTCTGCGAATACGCCTGAGCCTCGGCCACGACCGCGGGATCGGGTTCAGGTGCATCAAGAAGTTGGAGGTGCTCGAACTGACACTCGTCGTTCGGGTGGATCACGGTCAGGCGAACGACGCGCAACTGGCCAATGCGCGTAAGGGCTTCACGTGCGACCGGCACCAATGGGTCATGCGCCTTCATCGTGCCTACCTGAACGACCCGACCCGACGCCTCTTGGGCGCGTTGCAATTCACTGATCTCGGCTCGGGAGTAGGCCAGCGGTTTCTCGACGAATACATCCTTGCCCTGAGCAAGAGCGGCCAGAACGATGTTTCCGTGGCTGCCGGGGGTCAAGATGAGGACGGCGTCGACAGCGGGATCGGCCATGACATCGTCGAATCTGGCGCTTGCCCGAACCGCTCCGGGCAGCCGATCTGCAACGGAGACTGCCCGCTCCCGCGACGCGTCGCACACGTGCGTCACAGTGAATTGGTCGCGCAAGGTCTCGAGGTTGGGTAGGTGTACACCTTGTGCAATGAGCCCAAGGCCCACCACTCCAATACGGATCGGTGGTTCTGACACTCACTACCTCCCTTGGCTAACAGACAAAGAGTGACTAACTGGACTATGAATGTCAATACTGGTTTGGATATAGTCACCAAAACGTTAAGGTGGCACCAATGGCAACCACTGTTCCATCCCTGTCAGGCGGACGAAGTCCGTCTCTCGTGGCCTACCGTTCGCTTGCCGACGACCTAGCAAGCGGCAAGTGGGCAACCGGATCTCGGCTCCCGAGCGAGCGATCCCTTTCCGAGGAACTCGGGGTGAGCCGCACCATCCTTCGACATGCGCTTCGCGAACTTGCTGATGCGGGCCTTCTTGAGCCTGCGGCCCAACGCGGTTGGTTTGTGACCCGGCAGCGACTGAGTGAGGGTCCGAACACCTTGGCGGGCTTCACCGAGAATGCCCGGGAACGCGGACTCAACCCGGGTGCCCGCATCATCTCCCAGTACGTGCGGCCGGCGACATTCGAGGAAGCCGAGACACTGGGTCTGTCTCCGGCCGCCGAAATCGTCGAGATTGAGCGAGTGCGCACCCTCGACATGCTGCCAACGGCGGTACAGACCCTGTGTCTTCCCGCGCGATTGGTGCCAGGTTTGGTTCGGGCACCGCTGGAAGATGCCTCCCTGTATGCCGTACTTCTTTCCGAGTACGGCATCAAGCCCTCACGGTGTGATTACACGCTACAGGCGGAGCGAGCGGAGGGCCTCATTGCCCAGCACCTCGAGATCAGCGAGGGCGCCCCTGTGCTTGTCGGAAGGGAGCGCACCGTCGACAGCGAGGAGCGTGTCATATGCGTGGGGCGCATTGTGCACCGCGGAGACGCCTATCGCTTTACCGCTTCGCTCTATCGCTTTTGACCCGAGCAGCGAAAGGAACACCATGAATCGTCGCGCCACTCCCCGCCCGGAGTACGACACTCCGACACTCGTAACCCGCGACAACGTCACCCGTCATCTCTGGGGTGATGATGAGTCAGGGCGCGTGGGTGATGAGGTTCTCTTGTCCAGCCACGAGTTGCACGCGCTGGTGTTCACGCTGGCGCCCGGCGGCCGATTCGGCCATTCGCCGGACAACCGAACGGTTTTCGCCGCGGATGAGGTGTATGCCGTCCTCGAAGGGACGATAGCCGTCATCAACCCGGCGACGGGCGAGACGCAGCGGGCCGAGACCGGTGACTTCATATTTTTCCGGCGCGACACCTGGCACCATGGCATCAACTGGGGTGAAGGCTCCGTCCGGGTCCTGGAGTTCTTCTCCCCCCCGCCTGCGGCGGGGGCGGCATCGGCCTATGCCAAGGAACAGCCCTACTTGACTCGCACCCTCCACGGCGATCCGCAGACGATCGGTCGTTGGCCGATGGACCGAGCAGAGTTCGCGAGCAGTGCAACCATGACACACCTTCGACTCGGGGATCTGCGTTGGAGGGCCGAAGGCGATCTCCAGGTCGGGCTGGTGTGTTCAACCGAGCACCTCACGGTGACGTGGTCACGGCTTCTGGCCGGCCACCGCAG
>CAMCSO010000145.1 GCA_945877545.1 Bifidobacterium breve
GGCGACCTGCTCGCGGCGCGCCTGGTCACGCGCAGCGTGCAGGAGCTGCCGGCGGGCTGGTGCTCCTGGTACACCTACTGGAACGAGGTCACCGCGCAGGACATCCTCGACAACCTCGCGGTGATCGACGAGCACGACCTGGGCATAGAGGTCGTGCAGGTGGACGACGGCTACCAGAAGAACATCGGCGACTGGCTCGACGGGCGCCCCGGCTTCGGCGATCTCGACGATGTGGCCCATCGCATCACGGACACCGGCCGGACGCCGGGTCTGTGGACCGCACCGTTCCTGGTGGGCGCGGGCTCGGATCTCGCCGCCGCGCACCCGGACTGGCTCGTGGGGGGAGCGGTCGCCTGCGAGAAGCACTGGGACCAGGAGATCCGGGTGCTCGACGTGACGCACCCCGATGCGGCCGAGCACCTGGTGGGGGTGTTCGCCGGGCTGCGTGGGCGCGGCTTCCGGTTTCACAAGATCGACTTCATCTACGGCGGCGCCATGGTGGGTCGCAGACACGAGGACGTCACGCCGATCGAGGCCTACCGTCGCGGACTCGAACTCGTGCGGGCGGGAGCCGGTGACGACGCGGTGATCCTCGGCTGCGGCGCGCCGCTGCTGCCGAGTATCGGCCTCGTGGATGCGATGCGGATCAGTCCCGACGTCATGCCAGCGTGGGCACCCGACCTCGATGACATCAGTCAGCCGGGCATGCGCAGCGCTCTGGCGGCCGGCCGCGCCCGGGCCTGGATGCACGGGCGGCTGTGGGTCAACGACCCCGACTGCGTGCTCGTGCGGCCGGAGGTCGAGTGTCCAGCGCCCTGGGCGGAGTACGTCGAGACCCTGCGGGGGCTCGCGGTGAGCAGTGATCCCCTGCCGCAGTTGGACGCGGCCCACCTGGCCCGGACGCGCGACCTGATGGTGCCGGCCGACCTGACCCCGGTGCACTGGGAACCTTGGGCAGGCCCGGACCAGGGCTCGATCCACCGTGCACCTGCCTCTCCCTTGGTGCCCCGGCGGTAGTCGACCGTCGCGTTCGGAGCGTTTCGTAGGTTACCGAAAGTTCGACACCACGTCACTAGCCTGAATAGTTCGTTTTAGGTGGGTTCTATCGGCAAAGGGTGTGCAATCGCTGTCATTTCAACTTTCATATCCTTTCGATAACGGGTCGGTAACAGCCTGCTTCGAATGCTTTAACAAATCACCGCAAGGTGGTTGAGTGCTGGTGTGAGCCTTGCCGACACCACCGCTGACGCCCAGGGCGTTGGTCCGCCCCCTGTTTCCGGTCCAGGGCTGGTGAGAGTCGCTGGTTACCTTCGGTGGGTGCAGTCCCGAGCGTATTCGATCGGGGTCTTGTAGTTCAGGCTTGAGTGCCGGCGAACATGGTTGTACTCGTGGTTCCAGTCCGCGATGACGACCTTGGCGTGGAGCACGGAGTAGAAGCTGTTGATGTTCAGGCACTCGTCGCGTTGGCGGGCGTGGAACGACTCGACGTAGCCGTTGTTCCACGGGGTTCCCGGCGGGATGAACGACAGGCCGATCCGATCTTTCGCCCAGGCGGCGATCGCGTCGCAGACGAACTCCGGACCGTTGTCGCTGCGCAGCACCAGTGGATACCCGCGGGAGACCGCTATCTGGTCGATCAGGGCGATGACACGCTCACCGGTGATCGAGGTTCCGGTCAGGCCGCCGAGGGACTCACGGGTGTGCTCATCGACGATGGAGCACACCTTCAGCGCCTGCCCGTCCTCGACACGGTCGAACTGGAAGTCGATGCCCCACACGTCGTCGGGTGCGGCCGCCGTGACGTGCTGACCGGCGGTGGAGGAGCCGATGCGCTTGCGCCGGCGGCGCTGCGGGACCCGCAGGCCCTCCTCCCGCCACAACCGTTGCGTCTTCTTGTGATTGATGACCCAGCCCTCAGCGCGCGCATCATGGTGGGCTCGGCGGTAGCCCCACCGCGGATGCTTCTTCGCATACGCACACAGCCACGTGCGCAGCCCGGCGTCGCCGTCGACGGGGGTCTGGTCCGGATGCGGGACCGTGAACGTCGAGCGGGCCAGGCCCACCACCCGGCACGCGAACCGCGCCGAGACGCCCAACACGTCGATCAGGTGGCCGGCAGCAGCCCGCTTCGCGCGCGGGCTCACCATTTTCCCCGGGACAGCTCCCGAAGCGCCGCCTTCTCCAGCTCGGCGTCCGCCAGGAGCCGCTTCAACGTCGCGTTCTCCTTCTCCAGGTCCTTCAACCGCTTCGCGTCGTCGGCCTTCATCCCGCCGTACTGGTTGCGCCAGCGGTGGAACGAGGACTCCGAGATCTCCAACGCCCGACACACGCCCGCGACATCCTCACCGTTGGCGAGCATCGCATCAGCCTGACCGAGCAGCCTGACAATCTGCTCAGGCGACTTCCTTCTTCTCGTGGCCATAGTGATCATCTTCCTGCCAGGCGAACCTGGCCGTCAGACTCTCAACAACCCCGGACCGGTGAGAAGGGGTCAGACCACTCGCCCCGGCGTGCGCTCGACTCTCGGTCAGAAGAGGCAACTTGTGGCAACCGGTACCGAGGATCGACCAGGTGTGGCTACTCTCAACCACTCGGACCGGCCTGTCCGTCGTTGCAGCAACCGGGGGCTGCGGGAGGGTTGAGCATGAAGATGGGATTCCGGTGGTTCGGCGACGGAAACGACACGGTGACGCTCGACGACATCCGTCAGATTCCCGGGGTCGAGACGGTGGTGTGGAGCCTGCACGACAAGCCAGCCGGCGAGGCGTGGGAGGTTGCCGAGATCGACGCGGCGATCGCTCGGATCACCAGCATCCCCGCGAGCGCGAGGGCTCGGGGTGTCACTAGGACGCTGGATGCCGAGGTGGTCGAGTCGGTCAACGTCCACGAGTCGATCAAGGCAGGGAGACGGGTTCTCGGACTCGGTCGTGATGAGGCGATCGAGAACTACGTCACCACGATCGAGCGTCTGGGCCGCGCGGGGGTGAAGGTCGTCTGCTACAACTTCATGCCGGTCTTCGACTGGCTGCGTACCGACCTGTGGCACCCGCTCCCGGACGGCTCGACGGCCCTCCACTACTCCCAGACCGTCGTCGACCAGCTCTCGCCGGAGACGATGGTCGAGTTCATCGCGTCAGGCTCGGGCGGGCTGACCCTCCCGGGATGGGAGGCGGATCGCCTCGCCGGATTGCCTGAGGTGAGTGCCGCATACGAAGGCGTCACCCGCGAGGACATGTACGCGCACCTCCAGTACTTCCTGGACGCCGTCATGCCTGCCTGCGAGCAACACGACGTCAAGCTCGGGATCCATCCCGACGATCCGCCCTTCGACCTCTTCGGCTGGCCGCGGATCGTGTCAACCAAGCAGGACATCGAGAAGGTGCTGTCGCTGCACAGCAGCCCCTTCCATGGGCTCACGCTGTGCCTCGGCTCGTACTCGGCCAACCCCGACCAGGACGCCGTCAACGCGGTCGAGACGTTCCTGGAGCGCACCCACTTCGCCCACGTGCGCAACATCAAGCACTCTGCCGTCGGGGAGTTCACCGAGGTGGCTCACCGTGCCCGGGAGGGTCACGTGGACACCGTCGGGATCATCGCGGCGTACGCGCACGCCGGATACACCGGGTACATCAGACCCGACCACGGTCGCCACCTCTGGGACGAGAACACCACTCGCAGGCCTCGCCCGGGCTACGGGCTCTACGACCGAGCGCTGGGGATCCAGTACCTGCTGGGGGTGTGGGATGCCGTGGAGCACGCGGGACGCCGTGGCTGATCGGACGCGCACGAGCTCGGACCGAGCCGTCATACGGCACGGCGTTAGGGTCATACGTATGACATTCTGGCGGGAGACGGGCTCTCGGTTCAGCACGCCTCGCGTCGGTCGGCGGATCTGACATGGCCGACGTCCGACTCGGGATCGTGGGCCTGGGAGGCATGGGGGCCCAGCACGCTCGAGCCCTCGTCGACGGGGCGATCGCGGGGGCGACGCTCGTCGCCGTCTGCGACAGCGACCCCTCCCGGCTCGAGGCCTTCCCCCTCGTCGCCCGGTTCGCCAGCTGTGACGACCTGCTCGCGAGCGGCCAGGTGGACGCCCTGGTGGTGGCGACGCCTCACTACGACCACGTGCCCCTCGGCGTCGCCGCCCTCGAGGCGGGGGTCCATGTCCTCGTCGAGAAGCCTCTTGCGGTGCACGTTGCTGACGGCCAGCAGCTTCTCGACGCGCACGACCGACGCCCCGACCTGGTCCTCGGGTTCATGGCCAACCAGCGGACCGATCCCCGCTACCGATTCCTCAAGCAGCTGCTGGACCAGGGGGAGCTGGGAGCTGTGCACCGGATCTCCTGGACGATCACCGACTGGTTCCGCCCGGACGCGTACTACGCGAGCAGCTCGTGGCGGGCGACCTGGGCGGGTGAAGGTGGCGGTGTCCTGATAAACCAGTGCCCGCACCAGCTCGACCTGCTGTGCTGGCTGTTCGGCACCCCCTCTCGAGTGCGAGGCTTCTGCCAGCTCGGCAAGTGGCACGACCTCGAGGTGGAGGACGCGTGCACCGCGTACCTCGAGTTCCCCGGCGGTGCCACCGGCGTCTTCGTGACGACGACGGGGGAGGCTCCCGGCGTCAACCGTCTCGAGGTGGCCACCGACCGCGGGCGCGTGGTGGTCGAGGAGGATGTACGGTGGACGCGCACGACCCCGTCCGTGACGGAACAGCTGCGCACCGCTCCGGGCGCGTTCGATCTCCCGGCACTCGAGGAGCTCACGTACTCGTTCGAGGGGTGGGGAGGCCAGCACCACGAGGTGCTCGCGAACTTCGTGGCAGCCGTCGCCCATGGGGGCGCCCTCATCGGCCCAGGCGTCGAGGGTCTGGCAGCCGTCGAGTGCGCCAACGCGATCCTCATGTCGTCCCTGTGGGACAGGACCCTCGACCTGCCACTCGACCGCCAGGCGGTGGCCGAGGAGTTCAGGCATCTGGCGGCGAGTGGGCGACCCGCGCCAACCTCCCAGCAGACGGGCATCCTCGATCTCTCCGATTCCTTCGGTCACCATTAGGCGGGAGCAGCAGCATGTTCTTCACTGGACTCGCCGACGAGGCGGGAACCGATGTCGCAGATCAGATCTCCGCGACGCGGGAGCTCGGTTGGACGCACATCGAGGCGCGCCAGGTGAACGGCACGATGATCCACGACCTCCCCGACGAGGAGTTCGACCGAGCCTGTGACGCCCTTGACGCCGCAGGAGTCCGGATCAACTGCTTCGCCTCGGCCATCGCCAACTGGGGGACGTCGATCGACGAGCCCTTCGACCGGACGCTCGGCGAGGCACGCAGATCGATCGTCCGGATGCAGCGGCTGGGGACGCCGCTCGTCCGCATCATGTCCTTCGCCGTCCGCCGATCGAGCGACGGACATGCGCTGCCCGACCAGCGCGAGGACGAACGGTTCCGACGCCTGCGCGAGCTTCATGCCATGTTCACGGATGCCGGCCTCACTCCTGTCCATGAGAACTGCATGAACTACGGCGGCATGGGACACACCTACACCAAGCGGCTCCTCGAGAACGTCCCCGGCCTCAAGCTGGTCTTCGACACCGGAAACCCGGTGCACAGCGAGGACTACAGCGCAGCGCCCGAGGCTGACGGACAGTTCCCGAAGCAGTCGTCCTGGGAGTTCTACCGGCAGGTCCGCGAGCACGTGATCTACGTCCAGGTCAAGGACGGACGCATGCTCAACGCCGAGGACCACGTCCACACCTGGCCCGGCGAGGGCGACGGCGACGTACGACGCATCCTGCAGGACATGCTCGCGCGCGGCTACGACGGGGGAATCTCCATCGAGCCGCACATCGACACGGTCTTCCACGAGGCGACGCGAGCCACCTCCGAGTCCGAGGCGAAGCGCCGGTCCTACGTGGAGTACGGCCGCCGCGTGATGACCATGGTCGCCGACGTACGGGAGGAGCTCGGCCTCCCCGCTCGGCTGTGACGAGGAGCGCGCATGTGCTGCGAGGGTGAGGTCCCAGAGCTGTCGACAGCCGTCACGCGGATGGTCGCGCAGGCCCGCCGACGGCTCAGCCGCACGGAGGACCTGGGTGCGGACGCCTGGGCGAGCCCGATGGCGGGACGCCCCCAGCACTACTCCGGCACCGACCCGTTCGGGTCGCGCTGGTCCCTGCTCGAGGACCGGCGCGGGCCGACCGCCGAGGAGATCGCCCGGGCCTTCGTCGACTCGGGCGGCGACGCCCTCACTCCTGGCCTAGTGCGACTCTCGATCCGGGACGAGGCTGCGGCGTGGGACGTGCCTGAACCCAGGGTGGCGGCCGAGGGCCAGGGCGTGGACGTGCCCGTGCTGGTGACCGTCAGCCGATCTCCACGCGCAGGCCGATCCAGCGCTCCCCATCCCGGCGACGCGCCTCCACGAGAGGGACGGCCTCCGGCCCCATGCCCGTCGTTTTCTGCCGTTGTTATGCGATTTGAGCATACATACGATGTATTTCGTCAAGGGGCGGTGATCATCCCATCCCAGAGGTAGCGCCACAGCGACCACCGACTTCGAAGGAGCCTTCATGTGCTGCGAGGACGAGGTCGCCGACTTCCCGGCGGTAGTC
Organism: Bifidobacterium breve; assembly: GCA_945877545.1. Classification (GTDB taxonomy): domain Bacteria; phylum Actinomycetota; class Actinomycetes; order S36-B12; family S36-B12; genus WLND01. Next base: position 6,607 of record CAMCSO010000145.1, read on the forward strand.
GCACAGATGGTGGCGGCAGCACGGCAGCGACTCCTGTCGCCGGAGTCGTGGGGTGCCGACGCGTGGAACAGCGCCGTCGTGGCCCGTCCCCTGCACCATGCGGGCGATGCGGCACTGGAAGCCCTCTGGTCGCGTTTCGCTGACGACCGCGAGCTTTCCGCGCAGGACGTCGCCGCCGCTCTCGTCGGTGCGAGCGACGTCGACACTGTCACCGGTCTTGTGCGCCTCACCGTGTCGGACGCAGGGGTCATATGGAACACGCCCACTCCCACGGTCGCTGCCGAGTGCGTGGTCGTCGATGTACCGGTCCTGGTGTCCTGCAACTCGACTCTCCCCATTCGCGTGACGGCAGGCGGCGAGTCGGTCTCGCTCTCGAATGGCGAGCATGCGCTGTTCGAGGAGCATCTCGACTACGACGCGCGCACCATCGCCGTTGTCGTCGACGGCGTGCCTCACGTCTCCCCCGACGCCGTCGAACGAGTCGCCGGGGGTGTCCTGCGGCTCACCGCAGATCTACCCTGCCGCTGGTCGGTCATCGCCCCAGATGGTGCCGCGCACTTCCCGCGCGGCGGGATGCGCAAGTGGGACGTGCACGGCCGCGGCTACGCGCACGGCGGCGACCTCGAGGTAGTGGTGCCCCCGGGCCAGTACGTCGTGCGCGCGTTGCGTGGCATCGAGTTCTCGCCCTTCGAGGTGGATGCGCTGGTCGAGGCGG
>CAMCSO010000146.1 GCA_945877545.1 Bifidobacterium breve
CTCTTCGTGGGAGCGCTCGTAGACCGACACCTCGCAGCCGAGATCTCGCAAGAGCAGGGCTGCGGTGAGCCCTCCAAGTGAACCGCCGACGACGGCGACCCGAGGCATCGAGCCCACGGACGTTCCTTCCATGAATCACGGCAGCCGCCTGACGGAGTAGCCAGACAGAAACCTGTTGAGGTAGGGCTGTGGGCGCCTCGAAGCCTACGGCTGGCCGAAGGTCGCGATCGAGTCCACCTTGAGCTCGAACAGCACCCGGCGCTCGTCGAAGCCGGGGTCACGAAGGCCGTACGGCGGCTCCTGGCCGGTGTACTTCGTCCAGATGTAGTCGAGCTGCGCGGTCACGCGCGGGCCTTCGACCGGGTCGTCCTCGCTGATTTCGCGAACGGCGGTCGCCTTGATGCTCACCCAGTGATAGGCATTGACTGGGTTGATGAGCAGGAAGCTGACCTGCGGATTGGCACGGAGCCACCCGACCTTCTTGCGCTCTGTCGAGAGATTGAGGAGCACAGTGTCGTCGATGTAGTCAAACCAGACGGGCGTGAGGTTGGGCCGACCCGTGCTCCCCATGACAGCGACGACAGCGGTGACCGGCTCATCGATCAGTTGCTTATAAATAGGATCGAGGTCGTTCAGGCTATTAACCGCATCGCGATCGCCGACCGTGAACTGACCATTCTGAGTCCCGGACGCAACGTCCTTGAACTTTGCAACCTTGATAGCCATCGACCACTCCCATCAGCAAAAGGCAACCGCCAGCATCAGCGAGTGCCGACACTTCGTGGAAGATAGCCTGCCTGACTTCCTTGGTCAAGAGGAACATTGACGTCTGATACGACAAGACCACCCGGTATGGTCTGCTTCAAATTACGGAAGTGTCGAGACTTAAGGGGTGCGTCGGTGTCAGGACCGCTGAGCGGGCTTCGGGTCTTGGACCTCACGCAGGTGCTGTCAGGCCCGTTCTGCACGATGCTGCTCGCCGACATGGGCGCCGACGTGTTGAAGATCGAACCTCCCAAGGGAGATGTCGCCCGGGCCTGGGGGCCATTCCCTGCGCCGACATCAACCGCTGAACCCGCCTCAGGCACCTCCAGTTACGGCGGCTACTTCGCGAGCATCAACCGAAACAAGCGCAGTGCTTGCCTTGATCTGGGCTCCCCCTCAGACGTCGAGGCATTCCTCGCTCTCGTCGATGAGGCTGACATTCTCGTGGAGAACTTCAGGGTCGGGGTGATGGACAGGTTCGGCCTGTCCTACGAAACCCTTCATACGCGTAACCCCCGGCTCGTCTACGCGAGCATTCGCGGGTTCGGCGATCCCCGGACCGGCGAGAGTCCCTACGCCGAATGGCCGGCCTTCGACATCATCGCTCAGGCGATGGCGGGCCTCATGAGCATCACCGGCGCCGACTCGAGCCATCCGATGAAGGTGGGGCCAGGCATCGGTGACATCTTCCCGGCCGCCCTGTCTGCATGCGGCATCCTCGCGGCCGTCCATCACGTCACGATGACTGGCGAGGGGCAGCTCGTCGACGTCGCGATGGCCGACTCTGTCCTGGCTCTCACCGAGCGAATCGTTTACCAGCACTCGATCACCGGCCTGGCCCCCGAACCGCAGGGCAACACCCATCCACTGCTCTGCCCGTACGGCCTAGTGCGCACCTCCGACGGATTCGCTGCGATCGCCTCGCCCACCGACAACCACTGGGTGGCTCTCGTGGGTGCGATGGGCCGCCCTGAACTTGGTTTGGACCCCCGCTTTGCCACGAATGCGGCTCGGGTGGAGCATGCCGCGCTCGTTTATGCGGACGTCGAAGCGTGGTCGGCGGCGCACACGACCGACGAGGTTGTGCAAGCACTCACCGGGCTGGTGCCCTGCGGGCCTGTCAACGACGCAGCCGATATCGCCGCCGATCCGCATACGAGCGCACGCCGGATGATTGTCGAGGTCGAGCACCCATCAGGTCGCATGATCGACATCGTCGGCGCTCCCATCAAGTTCAGCGCCACCCCGACAAGTGAGTTCACCCGCGCCCCCCTCCTTGGGGAGCACGCTGCACTCTTCCGTGAACCAGCCTTCGACCGCACCCGTACCTGAGCAACAACAACAAGGGAGGACCACATGACCGCTCGAGTGATCACCGAGGAGACTTTCAATCCCGACGACTACACCGAGGAGTTGGAGGCGGCCCCCCACAACCTCGATGTCGGAACGAAGCTCTGGTTCGAGAATCCATCGATCCGAGTCTGGGAGGTGCGCCTCAAGCCGGGCGAGCGTGGACCCTTCCATGCCCACACCCGCCGATACTTCTGGACAGTGGTCGAGGGCGGTATCGGACGGCAGCGCAGCCAGGATGGCTCGATGATCACCCGCGAGTACAGCGCCGGCGACACCAACTACTCCGAGCATTCGGCGCAGGACCCGTGGCTGCACGACTTCGAGAACTTCGGCGAGAGCGACATGCTCTTCATCACGGTTGAGCTGCTGGACTGACGTGCCTAGGAATCTTGCCCGGGCAATGGCGCAGGCCCTGCACGCCGATGGCGTCACGACCATCTACGGAGTGCCGGGCGGCGGCCCGAATCTCGAGATGGTCGGGGCGGCGCACGAGCTCGGGATCGACTTCGTGCTCGCCCACGGCGAGACGGCGGCCTGCATCATGGCAAGCACCCACGGCCGACTCACCGGCGGCGTCGGCATAGCGCTCGTCACGCGGGGCCCTGGGCTTACCAGCGCCATCAACGGGCTCGCGCAGGCAACCCTCGATCGTTCCCCGCTCGTCCTCATCTCCGACTCGGTACCCCACGAGCAGAGCGCACGGACCGCGCATCAACGCCTTGACCAGGTGGCAGCCGCCGCGCCGGTGACGAAGTGGAGCGGGGTTCTCGGTCACCGGGACCCCGGGGCAACGGTGGCCGCAGCGATCGCCCTGGCTCAATCTGCTCCGCAGGGTGCGGTCCACCTCGCCTTCGACCCAACGCAGCCCGGCGACATGCCGCCGGCTCCCCCCCTGAACAACCCCACCGAAGTCGAGGCTCGAGACCGGGCTCGCCGTCTCATCGCCGCCGCGCGTCGGCCCGTCATCATCGTCGGCCTTGATGCGCTGGCGGCCTCGACCACGGTCCGCGCTGCCGTCGAGAGCGCCGGCGTCCCCTTCCTCGTCACCTACGAGGCCAAGGGGATCGTGCCCGACTCCTCACCACACCACGCCGGGTTCTTCACCGGAGTCGCAGCAGAGGTGCCCCTGCTCACAGCAGCCGATGTCATCATCGGGATCGGACTTGACTCCGTCGAGCCCATGCCCGGGCCATGGCCCCACACCGCCGAAGTTGTGCTCCTGCATAGCCACGACGTCGAGACCGCCTACTTCGGCAACCCGACCCTCGTCATTGGCGACTACGAATCCCTTTTTTCCGAGGTTCTCCCACCATTTACCGGCACGTGGCCCGACGGCTATGAACGACCTGATCTCGCTGCCGGACTCATGGAGCTTCGGGGCAAAACCGCCCTACGCCCACAGGATGTCGTCTCGATGACTCATGAACGCTTTCCCGGAGCCCTCATCACTGTCGACGCCGGGGCCCACATGCTCGTCGCAATGCCACTGTGGCGCAGCGCCGAGCCCAACGGCGTCCTGATCTCGAACGGCCTCGCCACGATGGGATTCGCCCTTCCCGCAGCGATCGCCGCGGCCATCGCGCTCCCGGATCGCAAGGTCATCTGCTTCGTCGGCGATGGCGGCCTCGGCATGGCGCTAGCCGAACTTGAGGTGCTGAGTCGCCGAAGCCTTGATGTCACGGTCATCGTCTTCAACGACGCATCTCTCACCCTCATCAAGCTCAAGCAGGGTGAGGCGCAGGGGGGCACCGCCGCAGTCGGCTACTCACCAATTTCATTCGCCGGCATTGCCACGGCGATGGGCATCGATTCGGCCACAGTTCGCGACGGTGACGAAGTCCGCAGTGCCCTCGACCGGAGCAAAGGGCGGCCTTTCCTCATTGACGCCTCGATCAACGCGTCTGACTACAAGGACGTTATGAAACTGGCGCGAGGATAGCCGGCTGGAGCGCACCTACAAGTGCGCGGCCGCCAGCGGCACGACGAAAGGGAAACTGGCGACGTCGCTAGCATAGGAACCGACGAGTCCGAGCCCGAGGACCGCCTGTTGGGCCCGAGGACCGAGGACATCGATGCCCCGGAGATCCGGGTCATGCTCCGCGACCCGAGCGAGTTCGAGCCTCATTCCCCGCTGACCTCGGAACGCAGGATCGAGGAAGGCCCTCAGGAGCATCGCATTGGCGACCGCCATGCCACTATTCACAGCGACGGATTTCAGCACGCGTGTCTGCTCCGCATGCGACACAAACATCACGGCGGCAGCGCTCGTGACAAGCTCCGACTTTGATTCGAATCTGGCGAACATCGATCCACTGCTCACCTGCGCCAATCGACAGATGCGCGCAACCGTGGCCCGTCGGTAGCCAACCCGACCAATGACCACGAGTGCCGCCATTTGCAGGAGGTCTAGGTGCGGATCATTCGTGGCCGGCGTGCGCTGGAAGGAAATCAATGGCAGTCGGGGCAACGCCTCAGCGCGGCCAGTCGCGAGCGACATGTCGATCTCCCGTTGGGCGGCGGCCCTGCCGGCGACCGGAAGCCTCGCGTCACTCTGCGATGCCAGCACTCGCCCGAACACACCGCCCATCGACAGAGCGCTGGCGGCAGAGGCGGGGCCCGATCGGCCGACGAGTCGACCGCAGTGCGAGTCCAGGAGGGCGGTCATGTCTGGGCCGATAACTTCGTGCAGATCATCGTCAAAGATTGCGGCAATTGCCAATGACGTCGCGGCCTGCAACTCATCACTTGGATCGGACCAAGACCTCAAGACCTCGGTCACCTCAGTCACTGAACCCGATGCGACGGCCTCAGCCAGCCCATTGAGTCCAACAGACAGTGCAGGGAAGAGCGTGGAGGTCCATAGGTCGGCGCCCAGATCCGCCTTGCTCTCCGCGCGGCCGTAAACCGCCCCAACCGTGAGTTTCGCTCGCCTCGCAACCTCGGAGAAGGTCATCGCATCCCAGCCGGAATCTACGATCACGGAAATGCCAGCTGCCCTGATCGCTTCATCGTTTTGGATCGCCCGCGCCGTCCGACGTCGGCGGGGCAACTCGTCCATTCGCACCTGCGCGCCATGACCGTGTATCAGCATTCGCCAACACCTCCGCACCGCGAGACATCTTCGTGTGAGCATCCCCAATGGGTGCTCGTGCGCTTCGTGGCAAGTGTCACCCTAGCGACGTAGGAAGCATTGCGTGGCAAGTCCCCTCAATTGACAAGGTCTCGGCCAGTATCGAACTCCATGTCTGCGTATGAAATACGGTTGCTTTGTGACTTACGTTTACTGCATGCGCATCCGGGTGTTTATCGGACTGACGATCGTTTCGCTCGCCGCCGTATCCCTGCCAGTGGCTCCGGCCTCCGCGGCAAGCGCACCGGCGTCCGTCCCGAAGTGGTCGATGGTGCCGATGTCGAAGGACAGCGGCGGCGACGGCTTCATCGATGGCGATGGTGGTGTTCCGTCAGACGGCGCCCTCACGATGAATCCCTCCCCCACGTTCGTCGGGGCCGGCAATGGCGTTGCGCAGCCCAATGAGCGTCTCATCGGGGGCAACCTCTCGTGGTATCTCGATCAGGCCGGCTACCCGGTCCGGCTCGACGCCTGCGCCTCCACCGGTGACCGCTACGCATGGACAATCGTCGGCCCTTCGGGAACATCGACCACCACGAGCGAGCGGGCACTGAAGAAGAAAACCTGTGGCACTACTGTGCTATTGCCTGAGGGTCCCCATACGCTCACCCTGCGGGTGACCACGGGCACGAAGTCAGACAGCAAGGCCGTCAAGGCTGCCGTCTCGAACATCCTCATGGTCGCTCTCGGCGACTCCTACGCGTCTGGGGAGGGCAATCCACGAAACGTCGAGTCCTGGCTGACCGAGGGTGGGCTGCTCTCCCGCTTCACCCCCTATTGGGACGACGACCCGTGCAACCGGAGCACTCGTGGGGCCCCGGCGCAAGCCGCCCTCGCCCTCGAGCAGTCCTCACCCAAGACTTCTGTCACCCTCGTCGACGTCGCATGCAGCGGAGCCACTGTGTCAGCGGGCGTCCTTGGACCCTTCACAGCGGTCGGTCAGTCCAACAGTCAGATCGAGCAGGTGCGCCAGATCATCGGTGACCGGCAGATCGACCTCGTGACCTTGTCCGTCGGTGGAAATGATGTCGGCTTCGCCTCAGTGCTCACCGCCTGCGCGTCCGATGCGAATTGCCCCATCGGCGCCCCACCCCGCGGGATCCTCACCGGCTATCCGACTCTGCAGGCTGGCGTCCAGGCCCGTACCGCGCAGTTGCCTGCGGCCTATGCCCGGATCGCGGGGTGCCTCGGCGGAACCACGTGCTCGGTCACCGGCCCGGGCGCCGGGTCCGCTCCCCTGCGTATGGCCCCGGGCGCTCAGATCCTGCCGACCCTCTACCCCGACATCACTCGTGCACCAAACGGAGCTCCCTGCGACTACCTCACGATCCGAGCGGCGAACATGGCCTGGGCTCGTGATACGACCCTCGTCCCCAACCCGGCGCCCTCATACGACTACCTCACCACCTCACGTACCCCTGTCACCTTTCCCCTGACGAGCGGCACCCTCAACCAACAGATCGCCGCGACAACTGCCCTCCGTTGGACTCCGGTGACAGCGTCTTGGGCAGCGTCCGGCGACTCGGCTGAGGGTCACGGGATTTGCGCCGGGGATCGCGCCTGGGCCTTCGGCCTCACTGCATTGAACGGTATGAGCAGCGCCTCCTTCCACCCGAATCCGGCCGGCCAATTCGTTATCGCGACTGCGCTGGCTGGCGCCATGACGCCTGCTGTTAGCATTTCCCCCGCGCGCCGCTAGCTCAAGTGGTAGAGCAGCTGACTCTTAATCAGCGGGTTGTAGGTTCAAGTCCTACGCGGCGCACCAAGGTTTCCCCTGCTCAGACGCCATGGGGGAACCAGCGGACGACGTCCTCCATCCCGCCGTGTTGTAACCGGTGTTGTAACTGAGCAGCGGCAGGCAGATTCTTCATAGGCACGCTGCAGATCTTTACGCTGACGGGGCGGCACGTTTCGGGCACATTCGCACTCAGGACACCGAGGGCGAGTGAAAGGCGACATGGCCACGACGGCACGCAGAAGTGAGCGGGGCACTCAAACTGGTTCAACACC
>CAMCSO010000147.1 GCA_945877545.1 Bifidobacterium breve
CTGCGCGATCACTGCTGAGGCGATGATGGCGCTCTTCGATGAAATACAGGCCGGGTGGACCGAAGTTCGCGCAGCCCGCCGACTTGAACAACTCTTCGGTGAACTTGGCGCCGATGATCGAGCATTCGAGACGATCGTTGGCGCAGGCGAGCACTCAGCGATCCCGCACCATCAGCCCACGTTGCGAGCACTCGCCCACGGCGATCTGGTCGTGGTGGATGCGGGGGCCCGTATCGATGGGTATCACGCCGACATGACGCGGACCGTCATCGTGGGTGGCTCCATAGCGGACTGGCAGGCGGAGATCCATGATTGTGTGCAGCGGAGCCGGCAGGCGGCCTTGGATGCATCGGTTGTCGGCGCCGAATGGGCCGTCATCGACGCCGCGGCACGCGGGCTCATCGCCGATGCAGGATTCGGTGACTTCTTCGGCCACGGCCTAGGGCATGGAGTCGGGCTCGAAATCCACGAGGCGCCCATGATTGGGCCCCGCAGTGTCGGTAAGGTAGGAAGTGGTACGCCGTTCACCCTTGAGCCTGGGATTTACCTTCCCGGTCGCGGGGGAGTCCGCATCGAGGACACCGTCGTAGTGGAGCCGGGCGGAGCGCGCGTCCTCACCGCTGCTGATCGTGGCCTAAGGGTCGTGGGCTAGCACAGACTGTCGGCCATGGCCGGAAGAACAGACGAGATACAGGAGATGGCAGCGTGGCGACGTCCAATGATCTGAAGAACGGGATTGTCCTGAATATCGATGGCCAACTGTGGTCGGTCATCGACTTCCAGCATGTGAAGCCAGGGAAGGGCGGGGCGTTCGTCCGGACGAAACTGAAGAACGTCCTCTCCGGAAAGGTCGTCGACCGCACGTTCAATGCCGGCGTCAAGGTCGAGACAGCAACCGTCGATCGCCGAGACATGCAGTACCTCTACCGAGATGGTGATGACTGGGTGTTCATGGACACCACGAATTTCGAGCAGTTCCAGGTGCCGGACGCCGTGGTCGGGGATGCTGCGAAATATCTGCTCGAGAACCAGGTCGCGAACATCTCGGTTCACGAAGGGCAGCCGATCATCGTCGACCTCCCCGCATCAGTTGAATTGATGCTCACGTACACCGAGCCTGGCCTACAGGGTGATCGCTCGACAGGGGGCACGAAGCCCGCAACCTTGGAGACCGGCGCCGAGATCCAGGTGCCGCTGTTCCTCGAGTCCAACACGAAGGTAAAGGTCGATACTCGCGACGGCTCCTACCTCGGCCGCGTGAACGACTAGTCGAAACTGCCGAATGTCTGCTCGGAGCAAGGCCCGGAAGCGTGCGCTCGACGTCCTGTATGAATCCGATATGCGCGGAACGTCAGCGAGCGACGTCCTCATGTCTCAGGTTGACCGCAGGCTCGAGTCAGGCGACCCAGCGCTCAACGCCTATGTGAGCGAACTTGTCGAGGGGGTCCAGATTCACCGGGTGCGCATCGATGAACTCCTAGGGACCTACGCCATGGGTTGGACGCTTACCCGGATGCCGGCCGTTGATCGTTCGATCCTGCGGATGGCTACCTACGAAGTGTTGTGGCGTGATGACATTCCCGATGCAGTGGCGATCTCCGAGGCGGTCGCGCTGGCCCAGGAGCTCTCGACCGAGGAGTCTGCGACATTCGTAAACGGCTTGCTTGGTCGGCTGTCAGAGATCAAGTCCCGGCTGGGAATCGAGGCTGAGGAGCACGGCTCACCCGGGTTATCGATGCCGAAAGACGAAGTCGAAGACGACGCAATCACGCGAAATCAGAACTTTGAGGCCTGAAGGGTATACGTGAGCGGGAGCCGGGCTGGCCGGTTCTTCAATACCCATTCGCCGCCCGAGATAGGGACCATCTGCTCGGGGAGCGCTGCCCATGGGACGCTCATGTGCTCGGTGAGTCCGGTAAGCGTAAGTCCGTGCTTCATGACGGCAGTGATGACCTCGGCGAGGCCGTGATTCCAACTATGGGTCACGGTGTTCTGCAGTCGCGACTCGGACTCGACGTAGGTGGTGTCCTCCTCGTCGACAATCGGTTCCTCGGTCTCGAAGTATGGATGGCTGATAACGAGCGTGTCGTGCGCCTCGTAGTCCAGCGACCACAGCACCGGGTGTCCCTCGCGAAGGAACAGGCGGCCGCCCGGCGCGAGCAGGTCCGACACTACGCTCGCCCAGCGGTCGATATTGGGAAGCCAGCACAGTGCCCCGATGCCGGTGTAGACGAGATCGAACCCCCCGCGGCCGAGAGCCTGAGGCGCTGAGTAGAGATCGGCCTCAACAATTTCGACGGGTAGATGAAGGTCGAGGGCAAGTTGCTTTGCTACCTCGACTGCCGTCGGGGAGAAGTCGAGCCCGGTGACGTGCGCGGCACCGAGTCGGGCAAGTGACACCGTGTCGGTCCCGATGTGGCACTGCAGGTGAGCGACACGCCGCCCCTCCAGTGAGCCCAGACGCTCACGATCGAACCGCACGACATCGCTGAGATGTCCGGGATCACTGCGGAAACGGTCGAGCCCATACTCCTGCGATGCTGCATGCAGAGGAACTCGCTCATTCCAGTTGCGGAGGTTGACCTCGAAGGAGTCCATCCATGCAGCCTACGGACGCGTGGAATTCGCCAATGTGTGCCCCGGGTGAGATTTGAACTCACACTGGACCGAGTTTGAGTCGGCTCCCTCTGCCGGTTGGGGTACCGGGGCGCAGTGTAAAGCGTAGCGGCGACTCCGGGCGCTGCAGTCGAACGGCCTGAGTGGCGAAGCCACCGAACTACGCTGACGTCATGGTGAACGATGTGTTGTCGAACAGTTCTGAGCGGGCCTTGGAGAAGGGGGTGATCGATCGCGAGGTGATCAGGGTGCTCGTGGCTGAGGATGAGGCGCTCATCCGACTTGACCTCGTGGAGATGCTCGAGGAACTTGGCTACCAAGTGGTGGGCCAGGCCGGTGACGGGCAGCAGGCCGTGAACCTTGCCAGGGACCTGCGCCCTGACGTGGTTCTGCTCGATGTCGCGATGCCGGTGCGGGATGGCCTTTCGGCCGCAGAGGAGATCGTTGACGGTGGATTCGGGGCAGTCGTGATGCTCACTGCATTCAGTCAGCGTGAGACGGTGCTCCGTGCCGTTGAGGCGGGTGTCATGGGATACGTCGTGAAACCGTGCTCTGGCTCTGACCTCGGACCCGCGGTCGAGATGGCCCGGGCGCGCTGGCTGCAGATGCGCGATCTCGCCGAGCAGGTGGGCGACCTCAACGAGCGACTAGGGGCCCGCGCTACGGTCGATGCCGCGAAGTCCCTCATGCAATCAGCCCTCGGTCTCACCGAGGCTGAAGCATTTACCCTCCTGCGGCGGCAGGCAATGGACGCGCGAATCACCCTTGCGGAGGCCGCCGCGCTGGTGATCACGCACGCAGAAACGAAGCCGTAACTCACTTTTCATAACGGATCGGTTACGAAGGCGCACCGAGACGCTCCACCGGTACCCCAGTAACAGAACACGCCATTACATCAAATCACCGCGTGGACCGCAGGCGGGTGGCGGCAATAACTGGTGCGCCGCCGGGACGAACGTTTTGCCCGTCCCGCCGTGGCCCAGAGTCCACGTGATCAGAGTCCACGTGATCAGATTCGGGTCATCAAATGTTGCACCGATCGCGGCCGGAGTATGAGATAGATTCACATCCGGGATTTCATTCTCGCTTGCCGTGATGGAACCGGTGTACTCAGGCTAAGGAGAGACATGAAGCGCACCACGGTCCTTAAGTCGGCCGCCGTGCTCGGTGCACTTTCGCTCACGCTCGCGGCTTGCGGTGGCAGCAGCAATCCAGCGGCATTGAGTTCGGCACCGCCTGCAAGCAATGCGGCGCCGAGCTCCGCAGCCAGCGAGGTAGCAACCGCAGCCTGCAAGATCGGCACGATGCTCCCCGAGACGGGGAGCATCGCGGTTCTTGGGCCACCCGGGTTCGCGGGCGTCGACCTTGCGGTCAGCCAGATCAATGCAGCAGGTGGCGTCCTTGGCAATTCGCTCGAGAACCTCACCGGTGACTCGGGCGACACCACCACCGATTTGGCATCGCAGACCGCCGACAGCCACATCGCTGCAGGCGTTTCCGCGATCATCGGCGCAGCCTCCTCTAGCGTCTCTCTCACCGTCATCGACAAGATCACGGGCGCGGGCGTCATTCACTTCTCCCCGGCCAACACTGCGCTGGCGCTGTCCGATTACGCGGATAACGGCCTGTACTTCCGTACCGCTCCCTCGGATCTCTTCCAGGGCGCAGTGCTCGGATCGCTCATGCTTGACGATGGAGCAAAGAGGGCCGGTATTCTCGCGCTTGACGATGCCTACGGCAACAGTCTGGCTGATGTGCTCGATGATGACTTCACCGCAGGCGGTGGCACGGTGACCGAGAAGATCATCTACAACCCGCAGGCCGCTGAGTTCAGCGCCGAGGTAGGCAGGCTTAAGGCGAGCAAGCCTGAGGCAATCGCCCTCATCGGGTTCGACGAGTCGGTGAAAGTCATTAAGGAACTCATCAAGCAGGGAATCGGCCCCGACTCTGTTCCGCTGTACCTCGTTGGTGGAACCGTCTCGAACACGCTCTTCGCCGACTTGCCCGAGGGCATCATGGTGGGGACGAAGAGCGCTATTCCAGGCGCCGCAGCACCAGCAGATTTCCAGACTGAATTGCTCACCGTCAACCCGGAACTGACAAACTTCGCGTACTCCTCGGAGTCCTACGATGCTGTTAACCTCATTGCCCTCGGCATGGAGGCAGCGCACTCCTGCGACAGCGCTGCAATCGCAGCGGCTCTCATCGGCGTCTCGAAGGATGGTGAGAATTGCACCGACTTCGCCTCCTGCAAGGCGCTCCTCCTTGCCGGGACGAACATCAACTACGAGGGCGTTTCCGGCCCGGTTGAATTCGCCGATAACGGTGACGTGACCATCGCGACGATGGGTGTCTATGAGTACGAGTCGAACGACAAATACGTGCCGCGTCTCGATGAGTTCGTGACCGGAGCCGTTCCGACCTCCTGAGGTCAGATCCAGCCGCGAGCATGAACGGGTGAACAGGGAGCGTGGGTCGGTCCCGAAAGAGATCGGCCCACGCTTCTTGTCGTTCGCGGTCTCGATGGATTGGCAGGCAATTGCGAGGGATCGCGCACAGCGTCATCGCACGAACCAAGCGAGGCTCGCTTGGGGGTTGTCCCGGAAAGGCAGAAGGCCCCGATTTCGCAAACGAGGTCGGGGCCTATTTGATTGGGCTGTGCCCGGCCCAGCGCTGCCCTCGTAGGCATTGCGGCGCTTATGTACAACGTAGCCACAATCCGCAACCATGGGGTCGCCACGACGTTACTGGCTGGTTTTGTGCGACGGTAGAGGGCGTACGAGGCAGGTCAGTCGCGCGGTGCACACTAACCTGTCGTTCTCGTCGGCGATACGAACCGCGTAGGTTGCGACGGTGCCCCCCTCATGCAGGGCGGTGGCGACGCCGGTTACCGTTCCGCTTCGAACTGCCCGGTGGTGGGTGCATGAAAGGTCGACGCCGACGATCATCCGGCTTGGGCCGGCGTGTATCGCCCCCGCAATCGATCCGATTGTCTCGGCGAGTGCGGCGCTCGCACCGCCGTGCAGCAGGCCGTAGGGCTGCGTATTCCCCTCGACGGGCATGGTTGCCTCGACCCGACCCGGTTCGGCCGCCGTGATGACGATTCCCATGCGCTGCGCGAGGCCGCCCGCACTTGCTGCGTTGAATTGCTCCACCATGTCATTGGCCATCGGCACACTCTAGGCGAGGTGAGAGCGCGGTTCGAGTGCGACTGCGGGGCGCGCCCTAGGATCGCAGGGTGACCCGCGTGCTGCTCCTCGATGGACATTCCCTCGCCTACCGGGCTTTCTTTGCCCTGCCCGTCGCGAATTTTTCCACCACAACAGGTCAGCCCACAAATGCCGTGTATGGCTTCACGTCGATGCTCATCAATGTGCTCCGTGACGAGCAGCCCGACCAGATCGTCGTCGCGTTCGACGTGTCCCGAACAACGTTCCGCAGCGAGGAGTTCCCGGAGTACAAGGCCAACAGGTCATCATCGCCCGATGAGTTCAAGGGGCAGGTGGCCCTCATCGAGGAAGTTCTCAAGGCGCTAGGTATCAGGTCGGTCTCGTTCGACGGGTTTGAGGCGGACGACATCATCGCGACGCTCACCCGACAGGCGACCGAGGTCGGCACCGACGTCCTCATCGTCACCGGTGATCGCGACGCGTTCCAGCTCGTGGCCGGTAACGTGACCGTCCTGTACCCGAAGAAGGGAGTGTCCGAACTCGCCCGGATGACCCCTGAATCAGTCGAGGAACGCTACGGGCTCACGCCGACGCAGTACCCGGACTACGCGGCACTCCGCGGCGACCCCAGCGACAACCTTCCCGGCATCCCTGGAGTTGGAGAGAAGACGGCCGCGAAGTGGATTCAGGAATTCGGATCCCTCGATGGGCTCATTGATCGTGTCGGTGAGGTGAAGGGCAAGGCCGGCGAGGCCCTGCGCTCCTGCCTTGACCAGGTGATCACTAACCGGCGCCTCACCCAGCTCAGGTCCGATGTCCCAATCGAGGTCGAATTGCGTGACTGTGCGCGAGGTCCCTGGGATATCCCTGCGGTGGACCAGCTCTTCGACACCCTGCAGTTCCGGGCCCTGCGGGAACGACTGCTGGCGCAGGACCTTGGAGGTGCCCAGCCGATTGTCGAGACTCCTCTGCTTGAGGCGCCGGTCATCCCGCCCGACGAAGTGGCCCGGTGGCTGGCCTCGCTTGCTGGTCCCTGCTCAATCGCGTTCGCTGGCAGATGGGGCCGGGGGACGGGCGAACTGGATGCCGCATGCGTCATCGACGACCTCGGCGTGGCGGGGGTCATCGAGTGCGACGAGCCGTCGTCCGCCGCAGCTATCCTCGGCTGGCTGGCGAACCCCGATACGCCCAAGCAGGGCCATGATGTCAAGGGCCCCGCCCTCGCGGTCATTGCGGCTGGAGGGACCATTGAGGGACTCGTCATGGACACCGCGCTCGCGGCCTATCTCGCCGCGCCGGAGCAACGCTCGTATGCGCTCCCCGATGTCGTGCAACGGGTACTCCACCGTTCGCTGACGGTCGATGCCGTAGCGGATCAGCTCACTTTTGACGAGGGATCCGAGGTCGCGCATCAGGA
>CAMCSO010000148.1 GCA_945877545.1 Bifidobacterium breve
CCGAACACGCGAGGACGACACCTTCGGTCACGAGGCCGAAGACCAGCCTTGGCGGGCTGGACCGGATTCCCTTTCGAAACCTCGTGCTGAGAAAGAAGAGAGAACGCCACATGGCACGTCTTGTCGGTGTCGATCTGCCACGCGAAAAGCGCATGGCAATCGCCCTTACGTACATCTACGGCATTGGCCGCTCGCAGGCCGCGTCGGCCCTCGAGGCCACGGGCATCAGCCCGAACCTGAAGTCCAAGGACCTCAGCGATGACCAGCTTCTCGCCCTGCGCGACTGGATCGATGCACACCTCAAGGTCGAAGGCGATCTTCGTCGCGAGGTTTCCGCCGACGTCCGGCGCAAGGTCGAGATTGGTTGCTACCAGGGAATCCGCCACCGTCGTGGCCTCCCGGTTCGTGGCCAGCGCACGCACACGAACGCGCGCACCCGCAAGGGCCCGCGCAAGACAGTGGCTGGCAAGAAGAAGGTCGGCAAGTAAGCCGACCGGCTCACTTCCTCAAACGAACCAGGAGATAACGAGTTATGGCACCAAAGGCTGGCTCCAAGGCCGCGGGCGCAAAGAAGGTCCGCCGCAAGGAAAAGAAGAACGTGGCCCACGGTCACGCTCACATCAAGAGCACGTTCAACAACACGATTGTCTCGATCACCGACCCCACGGGTGCGGTCATTGCTTGGGCCAGCGCCGGTCAGGTGGGGTTCAAGGGCAGCCGCAAGTCGACGCCCTTCGCTGCGCAGTTAGCAGCAGAGGCTGCCGCGCGTCGCGCAATGGAGCACGGCATGCGCAAGGTTGATGTGTTCGTTAAAGGTCCGGGCTCCGGCCGCGAGACCGCCATCCGTTCGCTGCAGGCAACTGGCCTCGAGGTCGGCTCCATCGCCGATGTGACGCCCGTTCCGCACAACGGCACCCGCCCGTCCAAGCGTCGTCGCGTCTGACCGCGCGCAGAATCACAGGAGATATTGACTTATGGCGCGTTACGTAGACGCCGACTGCAAGCGGTGCCGTCGCGAGAAGATGAAGTTGTTCCTCAAGGGCTCCAAGTGTGAGTCGCCGAAATGCCCCTTTGAGAAGCGTCCGTATCCTCCCGGCCAGCATGGTCGTGGACGGACCAAGGAGAGCGAGTACCTGCTCCAGCTCCGCGAGAAGCAGAAGGCAACCCGCATGTACGGGGTGCTCGAGAAGCAGTTTTCGAACTACTTCAAGGAGGCTCAGCGCCAGTCGGGTAAGACAGGCGAGAACCTGTTGCAGATCCTCGAGTCCCGTCTGGACAACGTGGTGTTCCGGGCAGGGTTCGCAAAGTCTCGCGACATGGCGCGGCAGTTCGTCACACATGGCCATCTCACAGTCAACGGCCACAAGGTGAACATCCCGTCCTACCGGGTGTCGCCAAATGACATCGTCGAGGTCCGGGTGGGTTCGCGCGAGATGACCCCGTTCGTCATCGCTCATGCAGAGATCGGTGAGCGGATCGTTCCGGCGTGGCTTGAGGTCATTCCCTCGAAGATGCGAATCCTCGTGCACTCGCTGCCGGGCCGTCAGGCCATCGACACACCGGTCAACGAGCAGCTGATCGTCGAGCTGTACTCCAAGTAGTCATGTGCCCGGGCCTCTTCAGGCCCGGGCTTCGTTCGCCAGCAGAATCGTGACGTCATATCGCGGTCGTCACGGGAAGGATGTACATCGTGCTGATTAGCCAGCGCCCACTGCTCTCCGAGGAGCCCATCAGCGAATTCCGCTCGCGCTTCGTGCTCGAGCCGCTTGAGCCAGGGTTCGGGTACACCCTAGGGAACTCGCTTCGCCGTACCCTGCTGTCGTCTATTCCTGGCGCAGCCGTGACAAGCATCCGGATCGACGGAGTGTTACACGAGTTCACGACCGTGCCTGGTGTGAAGGAGGACGTCACCGAGCTCATTTTGAACATCAAGCAACTCGTGGTGTCATCTGAGCACGATGAGCCTGTCGTCATGTATCTGCGCAAGCAGGGCCCAGGCATGGTGGTCGCGGCCGATATCCAGCCGCCGGCGGGTGTCGAGGTGCATAACCCCGATTTGCACATCGCTGAACTGAATGGCAAGGGAAAGCTCGAAATTGAGCTCGTCGTTGAGCGTGGTCGGGGTTACGTATCGGCGACGTTGAACAAGCAGGCGGGTCAGGAGATCGGGCGCATCCCCGTCGATTCGATCTACTCGCCGGTCCTCAAGGTCACCTACAAGGTCGAGGCAACGCGCGTCGAGCAGCGCACGGACTTTGACAGGCTCGTCGTTGACATCGAGACCAAGCAATCCATGCGGCCCCGAGATGCAGTTGCGTCCGCAGGGAAGACCCTCGTTGAGCTCTTCGGTCTCGCGCGCGAGTTGAACCTAGAGGCGGAAGGAATCGACATCGGGCCGTCCCCGACGGATGCGTTTGTAGCCGAGCAACTGTCGACCCCCATCGAGCAGCTCGATATGACGGTTCGGTCGTACAACTGCCTCAAGCGCGAAGGCATTCACACGGTGGGTGAATTGATCACCCGCAGCGAGGCTGACCTGCTTGATATTCGCAACTTCGGGGCGAAGTCAATCGACGAGGTAAAGGTGAAGCTCGTGAGTTTGGGTCTTGCACTCAAGGACAGCCCGCCCGGCTTCGATCCCGGCGCCGCCGTCTACTACGACGACGATGACGACGCCGATCTCGCCTTTGCTGAGGACGAGCAGCTCTAACTTCCACCCCAACGACTGAACGACTCTCGACAGGAGAACGACAATGCTTACGCCAACCAAGGGCCCCCGCCTCGGCGGCGGTCCGGCCCATGAGCGGTTGATGCTGGCGAATCTCGCCACTGCGTTGTTCGAGCATGGCCGGATAACGACCACCGAGGCCAAGGCCAAGCGTCTTCGCCCGTTGGCCGAGCGACTCATCACGTTCGCGAAGCGAGGGGACCTGCACGCTCGGCGCCGAGCGATGACGGTTGTCCGCGACAAGTCTGTGATCCATACGCTTTTCACGGAGATCGGTCCACGATTCGAAAACCGTCAGGGTGGCTACACCCGGATCACGAAGATCGGTCCGCGTAAGGGGGACAACGCCCCGATGGCGGTCATCGAGCTCTGCGAGCCACTTGCCGAGCAAACTGTTGCTGAGGCAACTGCGGCGACGAAGCGGGCGGCGAAGGAGAAGTCGGCACCCGCGGTCGTCGAGCAGTCGGTGGCTTTGGAGCAAGCGGTTGATGAATCCGTTGTCGACGAACTCGTTGTTGCTGAGACGGATGGTGGTGAGGTCGAGTCGTCGGCCGTCGAAGAGTCCGCCACGGACGAGACGAACGAGAAGTCCTGACAGCACCGCACGTTGTCGAGCAGCCCGCCCCCGAATCCTCCGTGGGTGGGCTGCTCCGTATGCGCCTTGACATCTCCTACGACGGTCTGGGCTTCGCAGGCTGGGCCCGCCAGAACGACCTGAGGACCGTTCAGGGTGACCTAGAACGGGTCTTCTCCCAGATCCTTCGAGCACCCTGCTCCATCACGTGTGCGGGCCGCACGGATGCGGGAGTACATGCACGGGGTCAGGTCGCCCACCTTGATGTCGCGCTCCCGCAATGGGACTGGTATTTCGATGCCGGGCGAATCAACCGGGCCCTTCCGCACGATATTCGGGTGTGGACGGTGACGGTGGCTCCGGACGGCTTCGATGCCCGGTTCAGCGCGCTGTGGCGGCGCTACAGCTATCGGGTGAGCGACGACCCGTGTGGTCCCGATCCCCTCGTTCGGCATGTATCGATGCCATGGTTTCGGCGACTGGACCTCGACCTCATGAATGAGGCGGGAGGGAGTCTCGTGGGCGAGCATGATTTCACCGCGTTCTGCAAATATCGGGAGCGGGCGACGTCAATTCGAGATATCACGCACTTGCGCTGGGAGCGGGAGCCGAGCGGAACAGCTGCGCTGCATATTCAGGCTGACGCCTTCTGCAGGTCGATGGTCCGCAGCATCGTGGGTTCGCTGTTGCCTGTCGGTGATGGACGTAAGCCGATCACGTGGCCGGCAGAGGTGCTCGCAGGACGTGCTCGGACGCCCTGGGTAGCGGTGATGCCGGCCTACCCACTCGTCCTTGAAGAGGTCGGGTATCCGCCCGCCCATGAACTAGGCGCGCGACAGGCCATCACGCGATCATTGCGTGCGCCGGTACCGCAGTCTTGAGGGACCAAGGGGTGAGCCCTACGGTGTCGTCCGTGATCAGTTCTCTCGACGCAGGCGCTCTCGCCCTGGAACATTTTCTGCTCCCTGCCGAACTTACGGTGACAGATGGCGCCTCAACCGGTGGTGCTCGCCTTCCGCCCTTCGATGGCATCGAGGTGGGCGTGTGGGAGCACTCAACGGGGATATCGATTGACACGGAGGCCAGTGAGGTGTTCGTCGTCATCAGCGGCCGCGGACGGGTGACATGCGACCAGGGCGGGGTGATCGAACTAGCGCCGGGAGTGATCGGGTTCCTTCAGGAGGGCGCTCGAACCCGCTGGGACATCAGTGAGACCCTGCGAAAAGTGTGGATCACCCGTAGCCAAGACACCGCGCAGTGAGTCATATCGACGTTCAGCGCGTCACCTACTCTCTGTCGGACGGCCGGGTGCTTCTCGACGATGTGACGTTCCGGGTACCAGAGGGCGCGACGGCAGCGCTTGTCGGCGCGAATGGCGCAGGCAAGACGACCCTGATGCGAATGATTGCAGGCGACCTCGAACCGGAGCAGGGCTCCATCGTGGCAAGTGGCGGGCTCACCTTCATGCGCCAATTCATCGGCCAGATGACGGAAGGGACGGTGCGCGATCTCCTCGTCCAAATGAGCCCACTCAGGCTGCGTGAGGCCGCGGCCGCGCTTGATGCAGCGGAGGTCCTCATGATGGAGCGCGAGGATGAGGCAACGCAGATGGCCTACGCGCATACGATAACTGATTTTGCCGATGCTGGCGGTTATGACGCTGAAGTGCTCTGGGACGTCGTGACGGTCGCAGCGATCGGTGAGGCATTTGACCGGGTGCGCTGGCGTTCGGTGGGAACCCTCTCCGGTGGCGAACAGAAGCGTATCGTCCTGGAATACCTGTTGCGTGGCAACGATGAAGTGCTCCTCCTCGACGAACCCGACAACTACCTGGATGTGCCAGGGAAGCTGTGGCTCGAGGAGCAGCTTCGGACCACGCCCAAGACGGTCCTCCTCATCTCGCATGATCGCGAGCTCTTGAGCCAGGCCGCAAGCCACGTGATCGGCATCGAGCTCGGTGCGGCCGGGAACACCGCCTGGGTCCATGGCGCGGGCTTCGCCACCTTCCATGAGGCTCGAGCTGCGCGCTTCTCTCGGCTGGAGGAACTGCACCGGCGATGGGACGAGGAGCACGTCAAGCTCACGACACTCGTACAGACGCTCAAGGTGAAGGCAAAGTTCAACGACGGGCTCGCGTCTCGGTATCAGGCGGCGCAGACTCGACTGCGCAAGTTTGAGGAGGCGGGCCCTCCGTCCGGCATACCGCGCGAACAGCAGGTGAGCATGCGCCTGCGCGGGGGTCGCACAGCCAAGCGGGCCGTTGTTTGCGAGCAGGTTGAACTCACTGGCCTGACACGGCCGTTCGATGTCGAGGTGTGGTTTGGCGAGCGTGTCGCGATCCTCGGCGCGAATGGCTCTGGAAAGTCGCACCTGCTTCGACTGCTTGCGGGGGGCGGCACGGATCCAGATACTGAGCACCAGCCGGTCGGCGACGTCGTCATCGATCCCGTCCGCCACACGGGAATCGCTCGGCTCGGCGCACGGGTGCGGCCGGGCTGGTTTGCCCAAACCCACGTACGCCCGGACCTGGCCGGACGTACCCTGCTGGAGATCCTCCACCGCGGGGACGGTCACCGATCCGGCATGGCACGTGAGCAAGCGGCTCGCGCCCTCGATCGGTATGAGCTCGCTGAGGCATCCGAGCAGGTGTACGACACCCTTTCCGGCGGGCAGCAGGCGAGGCTGCAGATCCTCCTTCTCGAGTTGTCGGGCGCGACCCTCCTCCTCCTCGATGAGCCGACCGACAACCTCGACCTCGCAAGCGCGGAGGCGCTCGAAGTCGGTCTGGATGCCTTCGATGGGACGGTGGTTGCGGTGACACACGACCGCTGGTTCGCCGCGACCCTCGACAGGTTCCTCGTGTTCACCTCTGATGGTCGTGTTGTCGAGTCGGACGTCCCGGTCTGGTCGGGCTGGTGAGCCTCTGCGAACCCCGGATAACCCGGTGCGAAGGCCGGGGCGAGAGGGTGCTTATATGGAGTCTGGACACCAAAGCCGTGGGCAACGAGGCGCGGCCGCCACGGCAACATTCAAAACCGAACCCCTCACCGAAGAGTGATCCACCCAACCGGAAGAAATAGCCACCACCAAGGGGAGAAATGGGCATAAACCTCATCGCAATCCCGCTCGTTGCAGCGGCCACACTATTAACAAGCTGCGGGCAAACAACCCAACCCGAGGGCACGGCACCGTTCGACATCTCCGCGTACCAAGGGACAACATTGATCAACGGAACCATCCCAGAGGGCGTCATGGCCCCCATGGTGGATGTCACATCCCTTATCGACACGACCACCAGCGAGGGACAGCACCTCATCGTCACCCGCGGCATTAGACCCCCAGGCACCAGAGCAGGAATCCACATTCACCAATGGGGCGGATACACGTGCGTGGAATCGGGCGTCATCACAGATTTCATTGAAGGCAAAGAACCAGCCGTATTCGAAGCAGGCACCTGCTACTACATGCCCGCGGACACACTCATGTCAGCAGCGAACCTCGGAACAGAACCAGCCGTCCTCGTCGACAACTTCGTCATCCCTTACGGTGGGAAAACCATCAACGTGGTTGAGCCAGGCTGGGATGAGCCGTAATACTCGACAAAAAATAGGCTCGTCTCCAAGGGCAACAAAATCCAGTTGCCGTCAAGCGGCCGGTGGGTGCGAGGTGTCGGGCGTGATGAACGAATTCACCCGTTTCGGGGACTATTTCCTTCATCTCGCCCGGATTCGGGGCGAGATGAACAGAGGGGGAGGTGACCGATATTCGGGCGTTTCCGGGGGCGATTTGGTTGGGCAGTCTCTGCTTGGGTATCCTTACGGGTCGCTGAGGTGCTTCCCCGAAAATCCCCGGCTT
>CAMCSO010000149.1 GCA_945877545.1 Bifidobacterium breve
CCGATGCTTGAGACCACGACACCCTGACGCCCGACCACCTCGAAGATCGTCGGTTCGGGCTGCACTGCAATCGGCGACGTCGCTTTATCCCAATGAAGTGGCGAGAGCACCTGCTCCGTCTCAGGCAGGTAGAACGAGGCACCAACGAGCCCGTGGGCACCCGGGAGGAGCCCTGTTCCAATCGAACCTAGCGCAGACGGGGTCGTGGTCGGAAACACCGAGTCAATCGAACGACCGGGTGCCGCTGTCAACGTCGGAGCATGCTCGCCGTGCTCCTGCAGCAGTCGCCAGCCAAGTCCGTCGAGAAGGCAGATGACGGCATGCTGAACGTCGCCAAAGCCGAGGGTGTCGGTAAAGCCGTGTACTCCTAGGCCAGCGGCCGCGGAGCCTAGGACATCAACGAGTCCTGCCTGGTGGACCATGCTCCGGGGCTGACGTGCCGCTAGCGCAGACGTGCTGCGGTTGCCTGAGAGAGCGCAGACGCGAATGCGAGGGCTTGGCCCACGACTTCGGCGCCGTCGGCGACCTCCGAGACTCGCACCGATAGGTCATCGTTGCTTGATGTCCCCGTATAGCCGTGGTCGGCATCGCACTGCGGGTCACCGCACGTGGCCGGCTCGAGATCAATTCGACTCACCGCACCCCAGCCGATCGTGATAACCACCTCGGCGGTCCGGCCACCCGGCTCATGCTTCGCAGGATCACTCACGACGCGCGTCACCACAACCGAGTCGACGCGCTCGAGGCGCACCGCCTCGGTTGATGCGGTCGCAAAAGGAACAGGGGTCGTGTCGTCTATCCCGTGCTCGTCGGTGTGGCCGACGATGAGTCTGGTCGGAGTGAGGGCAAGAACCGTGACATGCCGGCGAAGCTCATCGTGATCAAAGGTCGCCTCATGATGGACGAGATAGGACTTCAGGGGCTCGCCAGCCAGGGACGTGTTCAATGCATCGGCCACCAGATCCGGGTAGTACCCACTGCGCTGGATGTCGCCGCGCAATTGCTCGTCAAGCTCTGCCATGCGCCCATCCTGTCACCTGCATTCGTGAGCCATCTCTTTACCACTACGCATCCTCACCCGGGCACTGGTCCCTCCTCGCTCCACTCGGCGAACAAAGCGATTACGGTGATCCTCGTGACCCCATATATTCGAGTTGCCGACGAGGTGGCGAACGCCCTCGCGGAGTCAAGGCCAGTCGTCGCACTCGAGTCAACAATCATCAGTCACGGCTTACCACGGCCGGAAAACCTTCGCGTCGCGATCGAGGTCGAGGACATCGTCCGGGCTGCTGGTGCAGTACCTGCAACTATCGCGATGTTGGCCGGGGTCGTGCATATCGGTCTCTCGAAGGACCTCCTCGATCAGGTTGCTAATCGCGACGACGTCGTCAAGGTTTCGGTCCGCGACATCGCAACCGTGGCGGCCCGAGGTGGCAACGGCGCCACCACCGTCGCGGCGACAAGCCAAATCGCAGCGCGCGCAGGGATCGAGGTCTTCGCCACCGGCGGGCTCGGCGGCGTGCATCGGGAGGCGCGCGCGAGCTGGGATGAGTCCGCTGACCTCACAACCATGGGCACCACTCCCATGACCATCGTCTGCGCCGGAGTGAAGTCCATCCTTGATGTCGGCGCCACCCTCGAGCGTCTGGAGACCTTGAACGTTGGCGTGCTCGGCTACGGCACGAATATCTTTCCCGGCTTTTATCTGAGCGACAGCGGCCACGTGGTCGACTGGGCCGTTTCGACCCCCGCTGAGGTCGCCGAAATCATGGAAGCAAGGCGAGCATTCGGAATCGAGTCGGCACTTGTCGTCGCGTATCCGCTCGCAGAGTCCGATCAACTCGACCCCGATCTCCATGACCGGGTGCTGCACGAGGGGCTGAAACTGGCGGCGGCCAGAAATGTCGTAGGCAAGGGCGTCACACCCTTTCTCCTCGATCATTTTCATCGGGCCACCCACGGCGCGAGCCTCATCGCGAACGAGCGCATCATCGTCCACAACGCAGACCTCGCCGCTCAGATTGCGGTCGCTCGGAGTGAACGTTCCGCATGACCGCCCGGTTTTTCCTCCTCGGCGACGTCATGGTCGACGTCACAGCAATCGTCGGCGAGCCGCTCAACTACGCGAGCGATACGCCAGCCAAGGTAACCTTCCAGCCGGGGGGTGCGGCGGTCAATACCGCCTGCTGGCTCGCCCATAACGGCGCGGGTGCCACACTCATCGGAGCCATCGGCGATGATCCATTCGCAAACATTGTCACGGAGAACCTCGCATCCTTTAACGTGAACAGCGCCTTGACGACGATCAAAGGATCAACCACCGGAACGTGCATCATCATCGTCGATGAACGCGGCGAGCGCACGATGTTGCCGGACCCCGGCGCGAACGCCGGCCTCGCCGTCGAAGACCTGCCCACCTCGTCATTTCGTGCCGGGGATCACCTGCACCTCTCCGGGTATACCCTCATGAACGCTTCCACTCGTGCCGTCGGGATGAGTGCCCTTCACCAGGCCCGTGAAGCCGGTATGACGACCAGCCTTGACCCGGCGTCAGCGGCGCCGCTATCGCACGACCCCGCCATGCTCGACGCCGCCCTGCTCACCATCGACCTGCTCATCGCGAACGAAGCGGAGGCATCGGTCCTCACCGGCATCATCGATCCTCGCCTCGCACTTGCCTCGCTCGCCGGACGGGTGCCGACCGTGGTGGTGAAGCGCGGGCATCTCGGCTCGATCGCCCAGCGCGCCCGGGTCCAGCGTGAGACCGACGCCATCACCGTCACTGTCGTCGACACCACCGGCGCCGGCGACGCATTCGCCGCGGGGTTCCTGCCGCCTTGGATTCTCGGACGGGACCTCGCGAAGTGCCTCGCGCAGGCATCGATTTCCGCCGCGCGCGCAGTGGCCCGTGTCGGAGCCGGACCGGGCTTCGTCTCCCCGGAACAATAGATACCACCACCACGGAAGGACCATCATGGCCAGGCGCTCCTCGCGGACCGCATCAGCGTCACCCGGTGACGGGAGAATTGTCGATATCGACGTCTCCGATGAGATGCGATCCTCGTTCCTCGAGTACGCCTATTCGGTCATTTACGCGCGAGCGCTTCCCGATGCACGTGATGGACTCAAGCCCGTACAGCGCCGGATCCTGTTCCAGATGGCACAGATGGGCCTACGTCCAGACCGCGGGCATGTCAAGAGCGCCCGCGTTGTGGGCGAGGTCATGGGCCGCCTCCACCCGCATGGCGACACCGCGATCTACGACGCCCTCGTGCGAATGGCGCAGTCCTTCTCCCTCCGCCTGCCCATGGTCGATGGCCACGGCAACTTCGGCTCGCCGGACGACGGCCCCGCTGCCATGCGCTACACCGAAGCTCGGCTCGCCGCAGCGGCACTCAGCATGACCGCGAGCCTTGACGAGGATGTCGTCGACTTCACCCCGAATTACGACGGCCGCGAGACCGAGCCCGCCGTCCTCCCAGCAGCGATCCCCAATCTGCTCGTCAACGGTGCGGCCGGGATCGCTGTCGGCATGGCCACCAATCTCGTCCCGCACAACCTCGGCGAGGTCATCGGAGCAGCGCGTCACCTCGTGAGGCATCCGGACGCTTCGCTCACTGACGTCATGCGCTTCATCCCGGGTCCTGACCTCCCCGGTGGCGGGGTCATCATCGGCCTCGATGGCGTTCGCGAAGCCTACGAGACCGGCCGCGGCACCTTCAAGGTTCGGGCCCGAACCCGGGTCGAGCAGGTCAGCCCCCGCCGCAGGGGCATCGTTGTGACTGAGTTGCCGATGAACGTCGGTCCCGAGAAGGTCACCGAGCGGATCAAGGACCTCGTGCTGAGCAAGAAGCTCCAGGGAATCGCAGACGTCATCGATCTCACCGACGGTGACTCAGGGCTCAACCTCGTCATCGAGGTGAAGAACGGATTCCATCCGGAGGCGGTCCTTGAGTCGCTGTTCAAGATGACGCCACTTGAGGAGCAGGTCAATATCAACGCGGTCGCCCTCGTCGATGGCCAGCCGCAGACTCTCGGTATCCTCCAAATGCTCCACGTGTTCCTCGACCACCGCTTCGAGGTGGTCCGGCGCCGCAGTACCTACCGGCGGCAAAAGGCCCAGGATCGGCTGCACCTCGTCGAAGGTCTGCTCATCGCCATCCTCGACATTGACGAGGTGATTCAGGTCGTCCGAGAGTCCGATGATGCCGCCGCGGCCAAGGACCGTCTCATGGCCATCTTCGACCTCAGCGAGCCGCAGGCCAACTACATCCTGGACATGCCCCTTCGGCGCCTGACGAAGTTTTCCCGGCTCGAACTCGAGAAGGAGTCCGAAACCCTCAAGCGCGAGATCGACGAGCTCACCGCGATCCTCGACGACGACGGCACCCTACGAAATGTCGTCTCAGACGAGCTCGCCGCCGTTGCCCAGCAGCATGCGACACCTCGCCGCACCCTGCTCCTGGAGGGCAATGCGTCGCCCGTGAGCGCCGCAGTCCCCCTCGAGGTGCATGACGAGCCCTGCGTCGTCCTCATGTCGAGTACCGGGCTCCTCGCCCGCTGCTCCGTATCCACCTTCGATCCGCTAGCGGAGGTTGCCCGAGCAGCGCACGACGTGATTGTGAGCTCGGCACCCGCCACGACGAGGGGTGACATCGGCCTCGTCACGTCGGCTGGGCGAGTGGTGCGCCTTTCCGTCCTAGACCTGCCATCGATCCCCTCCGTCATGGGAATCCCAGCGCTCTCCGCCGGAGCCCCAATTGGGGCCTTTCGCGACCTAGCTCGCGACGAGCAGGCGCTCTGCCTCACCACCCTTGACGACACGGGTGGCATCGCCCTCGCAACAGCGGGTGGCACCGTGAAGCGAGTCGTCCCCGACAGCCTCGGGAACAAGGACAGCTGGGAGATCATCCGTCTCGATGATGGCGACCGCGTCGTCGGTGCCAGCCGACTCGATGATGCGGCAGCAACCTCTGCCGAGCTCATCCTCGTCACGTCCGACGCGCAATTACTGCGATTCCCAGCGGCATCTGTGCGACCGCAGGGCCGTGCTGCTCAGGGGATGGCGGGGATCAAGCTGAGTCCCGGGACCCACGTCGTGTTCTTTGGTGCTGTCACCCCATCCGTGGAGGCAGTCGTCCTCACCGTCGCCGGCTCCTCCTCGACCCTTCCCGGGGTTGACGGTGGCAGCGTGAAGATCACGCCGCTCGCCGAGTATCCAGCCAAGGGTCGCGCGACCGGTGGAGTGCGCTGCCATCGGTTCCGGTCGGGCGAGGACCTCATCACCCTCGCCTGGGTCGGCAATGGCCCAGTCCGTGCCGCAAGCGCCTCTGGTGTCCCCGCCGATCTCCCATCCGAGATCGGCAAGCGTGATGCCGCAGGCATCGCCCTCACCAGTCCGGTCAGCTCTGTGAGTGGCCGACTGTGACCCTGAGTTGCTCAGCCGGCTCGCTCGCCGCGGCCGAGCCGCTTGCCGGTACGGCACCCGTCGCCCAGTCCTGGATCATCATCGAGCAGCCCGGACCATGGGGCAGGCAGGCACTCACCGACAGTCGGCTTGACGCGGACCTCGGGGCAGTTCTCAAGGCTGCCTCAGCGGACTCCGGGACCACGGTGCTTCTCGCACGGCATCCGGACCGACTCGAACGCGATCTGCACGGCGGTGCACTACTGGAGCAACCGCAGGACGCCGCACGCAACATCTGGGTCGCCCACACCGCTCCCGGCGCTACCCGCATGCGCCACGGGGTGACCGGGGAGGTATCACAGATTGGCTCCTGGGACCTGTCCGCGATCGCCCACGGGAGCCTGCCTCCATTTGGCGTGTCTGTCGAGGAAGCCGCCCTGTTCATCTGCACACATAGCGGCCGCGACCAGTGCTGCGCTGTCCACGGCCGCGCCCTCCTAGCGGCAACGCTCGACCGACTCGCCCCAGATGAGCGGGCGCAAGTGTGGGAGGTGAGCCATATCGGCGGGCATCGGTTCGCGCCGACCGCCCTCAGCCTGCCCTCCGGAGGCGTTTACGGCCGGTTACGCGTCGATGATGTCCTGCGCATTCGCGCCGACGAAGTCCTGCGAACCGTCTCCACCCCCAACTATCGCGGACGGTCGGCCTTCCCCCAGCCGCTACAAGTCGCCGAGATCGCCGTCCGCGACACGGCCGGCGTGCTCGACCGCGACGTCCTTGATGTGCTGCTCATCCGTGACGGCCGAGCAATCCCGGTCAAGCCTGGTGGAACACTTCCCGAGACCACGCTCCTACGTCTTGAAGTCCGCCATGTCGACGGACGTGCATGGCAGGTGACCGTGTGCCGGGAAGCCCTCCCTACCGCACGCGCAGAGTCCTGTGGAGGTGATCAGCTCGACGTCTTCGTCTGGCTCTCATTGGGGGTCAGCGAGGCGGTCCGCTGGACCTAGTCGGCCTGCTCTTCGTCGACTGAGGCCGCCAATAGTGCGCCCGTCTCATGGATGGTGGTCCTAGGCCGCCCCGCCGCTGCGCCGAGCGCTCGCTCAGCCGCATCGATCGCCCTCCACCCCGCGGTCGACACCACAGCAATGCCCCGCTTGGCCAGCAGGTCGTCAAACTCGCGGGCTGTCCGGGTTTGGGCGGTCGGCAGGGCGCCTGAGTTGGCATCAGCGAGAAGTGACGCGACAGTCGCGTTCGCGTCCTTCTTATTCGTTCCGATGATGCCGGTCGGTCCACGCTTGATCCACCCCGCCACGTATTCGCCGGGAACCGGTTTTCCATCCTGCTCGACCCTGCCTTCAACATTGGGGATGACACCGCGCTTCGCGTCGAAGGGCACGTCACCGAGACCAGTGCCTCGGTATCCGACGCTGCGAACGACGAAGTCGACGGGGATGATCGTGAGCTGGCCCGTGCCGGTGACTCCCCCGGATCCATCGAGCGCCGTCCGCTCGACGACCACCTCGCGCACGCGGTCGTCGCCGCGCAATTCAACCGGGCGCGCGAGGAAGTGCACGTGCACGCGGCGGTTGCGCCCGGCCGGCACTCTGGTCGTCCACTCTTTGATCACCCCGACGTTCCTCGCGATGGCCTTGTCGGTCCTGATCACCTCGTCGCTAGCTGCGTCGAACGCAAG
>CAMCSO010000150.1 GCA_945877545.1 Bifidobacterium breve
CCTTCGGTTAAGTAGTCGGCCCTGCCCCGCTGGCGTTGCGCGGATGCTCCCGTGTAGGCCAAGGGATGCGTGTATCGAGCCGGTAGGCTGCGGCCATTGCCGTCCCCCGGGTTGAGCGCCACGCGCTCGGCCCAAGAACGCTCGGAGGAACCCTTGTCTGAAGCCAAGCGCGCGCTCATCACCGGCGTGACAGGTCAGGACGGCTCTTACATGGCCGAGCAGTTGCTCGACAAGGGCTATGAGGTGCACGGGGTCGTGCGTAGGTCGTCGACCTTCAATCGTTCGCGCATCGACCACCTACACAAGGACGACCACACGCCCGGCAAGAACCTTCACCTTCACTACGGAGATGTCACCGACGCCGCCCGCATGTCGGCGTTGGTCCACGACATCCACCCGCACGAGGTCTACAACCTTGCGGCGCAGTCGCATGTGCGGGTGAGCTTCGATGAGCCGGTCTTCACCGCGCAGGCCACCGGGGTGAGCACGATCAACATGCTCGAGGCGATCCGCAGCACTGATACGTCGATTCGCTTCTATCAGGCGAGCACGAGCGAGATGTTCGGCGCCAGCCCGCCCCCGCAGAACGAGGACACTCCGTTCTACCCGCGCAGTCCCTATGGCGCCGCGAAGGTCTACAGCTACTGGATCACCAAGAACTACCGCGAGGCCTACGACATGTTCGCGGTGAACGGCCAGCTCTTCAACCACGAGTCGCCCCGCCGCGGCGAGACCTTCGTGACCCGCAAGATCACCCTCGCCGTTGCGAACATCGTCAAGGGCCTCCAGAAGGAATTATGGATGGGTAACCTCGACTCCATCCGCGACTGGGGCTACGCGCGGGAGTACACCGATGGCATGTGGCGCATGCTGCAGGCTGATGAGCCCGAGGACTTCGTCCTCGCCACCGGCACCGCCTACACGATCCGCGACTTCCTGACCCTCGCCTTTGAGCATGCTGGCCTGAACTGGGAGGACTACGTCAAGTTCGATCCCAAGTTCCTGCGCCCGACCGAGGTCGATGAGCTCATCGGCGACGCGAGCAAGGCGAAGGCGAAGCTCGGCTGGGAAGCCAAGGTTCTGCCTCCCGAGCTCGCTCGCATCATGGTCGACGCTGACATCGCCCGCCTTGATGGCGCCAAAGAAGGCTCGTTCTAGGTCCTGAATGCGCGCTCTCATCACCGGCGCTGCCGGACAGGACGGCATCCTGCTGTCGCAGGACCTGCTTGCCGCGGGCGCCGACGTGGTTGGCCTCGTCAAGCCGGGCACTGATACGTCCTTCCTCCTGCGTTATGCGCCGGCCGTTCAGGTGATCGGCTGCGACCTGAGTGATTCGGTTTCGCTGCGGCGAGCCCTGGACGATGCTTCGGCCGACGAGATCTACAACCTCGGCGGGATCAGCTCAATCGTCGAATCCTTCAATGACCCGGTCGGAACCCACGCGGTCAACGTCGGAGCAGTGCGGACGATTCTGGAGGCACTCGCCGAGAACCCTGGCCACGGCCGGCTCGTGCAGGCCTCGTCCGGAACCATCTTCGAGAAGACTGACGTAGCCCCGCAGAACGAGGCGACCCCCCGGGCGCCGCACAGTCCCTACGCCAAGGCGAAGGCCGAGGCGATGGATCTCATCGCGCAGTACCGCTCCGATCACGGCGTTCACGCTTCGGCCGCCATTCTCTACAACCACGAATCTCCTTTGCGTGGCAGTGGTTTCGTGACGAGACGCATTACCGAGGGCGTGGCTCGGATCGCCGCCGGCCAGCAGCAGGGCCTCGAACTCGGCAACCTCGATGTGTCGCGCGACTGGGGCTGGGCGCCCGACTATGTGCGCGGCATGCAGTTGATGATGCGCTCAGCGGAGCCCCGCGACTACATCCTCGCCACCGGGCAAACCCACCAGCTGAGCGAATTTCTTCAACTTGCGTTCGCCGCGATCGGAATCGACAACTGGGCCGAGCACGTAACGGTCCGTGAGGACCTGAAGCGCGCCGTCGACCCCGTCGTCCTCAAGGGCGACAGCAGCGCTGCTTACCGCGAACTGGGGTGGAAGCACACGAAGTCGTTCGCCGAGATGGTGCAGGCGATGGTCGACTTCGACCGAGAACTCTTCGCGAACCCCAATGCCCTCTGGCGCGAGACGTAGGCAAACGCCGACAAATTCGCTCTTGACGGCGAACGCCGACATCGGCCGGGTTCTCCACTCGGCGCGCAAGGAGCGGGGTTGGACCCAGCAGCAGCTGGCCGATGCAGCCGGAGTGAGTCGTGACTGGGTCGTGTGAGTCGAGCAGGGCAGCGGCCGCGTCGAGGTGCAATTGGTGCTCCGCGCTCTGAGCGCCCTCGGCATGGTGATGAGCGTGGGGGCGTCACGATCCCCGATCGACCTCGCCGCGATCGTTGAGCGGCATCGCGGAGGCGAGTCGGTTGCCTGAGGAGATGCTCGTTCTCCTTGGCGGTGACGAGGCGGCGGCGCTCGGCAGATGATCGGATGGGGCCCTGAGCCTTGCCTACGTTCCCGAATACGCGGGCCGATCCGATGCGACCCCGCTCTCGCGGTCGCTGCCGTTAACGGCGCTGCGCCATCAATCCGGAGGTACTCGCAGGGTTGGCCTTGGAGGCATGCACGTCGACCCTGATTTCGCTGTGAGTGTGTATCGAATGCGTTAGATACAGCGCTATCCATAGTCTTAAGCGTAATAATTACACATCAATATGTGCAATTATTGCCTCCTAAGCAGCGCTGAGCGTCGTATCAACAACACTAATTGCACTGGAGTCAAACCATGAGTAAGCAGAGCTTGGTCGAGAGGGTGCCACCACGGCACCTAGCTGACCGACTGCTGTCCCATGGCCAGTCGTGGGTGGATCTGCCGGCGGCGAGTTCACTCATGGGGCTCGACGCGAAGGCAGCCGCTGCTGCCCTTGTGCGCCTGCGGCGAAGCGGCCAGCTGTTCAGTCCTTCACCCGGCTTCTACGTGCCCATCCCGCCCGAGTTCAGGACGTGGGGGGTCATCCCGGCCCTCGACTTCATCGACCCGCTGATGAAGGTGCTCGCAGCGAACTACTACGTGGCGCTGCTGAGCGCGGCTGAGATTCATGGTGCCGCGCACCAACGGCCGCAGGCATTCCAGGTGGCCGTCGACAAACGCATCAAGGATCGTGACCTCGGTCGAGTCAAGCTGCGCTTCTACTACCGGTCGAAGGCCGCCGACGTGCCGTTTGTGCTGAAGAACTCAGCTTCGGGTGTCGTGAGGGTGTCGTCTCCTGCAGCCACGGCCCTTGATCTGGCCCACTACCCGAAGGACGGAGGCGGGCTCAGCAACGTCGCCACAGTGGTCGCCGAACTGGTTGAGGCGGCGCATATGACGGCGCCTGACCTCATCGGTGCATCTCGTCACTTCCCCGGGTCCAGCCTTCGCCGACTGGGGTGGGTCCTTGACTGCGTCGATGCGGCCGTTGACCGGGATTCCCTCGCCGGGCATCTGGAGGGACAGTCCGACGGTCGGCCAACGGTGCTGTTGGATCCGCGCGGCCCGCGTAGAGGCCCCACTGACAAGCGCTGGGGTCTTGTGATCAACACGGAAGTCGAACCTGACCTGTGATACCTGCAGCAGCGATCACCCAGTGGGGCGTGACCCGCCCTTGGCCTACCCGCGACCAGGTCGAGCAGGACCTCCTGCTCGCTCGGACGATTATCGCCATCTATGAGCACCCCCTCCTCAAGGAAGAACTGGTATTCCGTGGAGGCACGTGCCTGCATCAGGTACACCTCAGCGCACCTCTGCGCTACAGCGAGGACCTCGACTTCGTGCGAACAACCCACACCCCGATCGGCCCGGTCGTCGATGCTCTGCGTGAAGTTGCTCAAGAGGTCGGGCTCAACGTTGCGCAAGTGGCAGTCGGCATGTACCCGAAGGTCAAGTTCCGGGCACCCGCCGCCAGTGGTGGGCCAGATCTGCGCATCAAGGTCGAGATCAACACCTACGAAACTTCTCCCGCACGCCCGTTGATCGACCTACCGTTCGCGGTGGAGTCAAGCTGGTTCTCCGGGGTGTGCAGCCTGCAGACGTTCACCGCCGCCGAATTGGTGTCGACGAAGTTGCGAGCGCTATACCAGCGGAGCAAGGGTCGTGACGTGTTCGACCTGTGGCTTGGCCTTGACCAATTGGGCCTCGACCCGGCCGAGATCGTCGCGTGCTTCGAGCCCTATCGCCCATCGGGGTACACCTCCGCCCTGGCCGTCACCAATCTGCAGGAGAAGCTGAAGAGCCCAGACTTCGTCGGTGACCTGAGCCTCCTCGTCGCCAACCCGCCGGCGAACTACGACATCGCCGTCGCAGCTGCCCGCATCGAGAAGGAACTCCTGAGCAAGGTCTAGGTCGTGTCTGCGCTCGGGGCGGCGTGCATGTCAATCAGGCGCCGCACCTGACGTGGGCCGCCTGCTGAATGGGTTGGCGACTGGTCGGCATCGTCGTTACGTGAGACTGAGAGAGCCTTTCAATCCCTCGTTGACGGCTGCCATTGTCGTGGCGCTCAGCGCGCCGATGTCGGCCTTCACCTCGTCGTCGTTTAAGTCGTAGATGTCGTGGCACATCACGCGACCACCCGGCAGCACCTCGGTGGACGCAATCTCCACGATGCTGGCGACGGCTGGCTTGGTCGATGTCGTGAGCGTGATGACGAGCACGCTCACAGTTCGTCCGACCATGCGGGGGCGCGACGGCGCGACATGCGGCGACGAGCGTCGGCATGCCCGGCGTACTGGGCGGCAATCTGCTCGTAGCCGTCGGCTTCGGTGATCGCGCGGACCGCGGCGAGCCCGGCCTCGGCTTTCACCGCGACGGGCACGCTCGGGATTCGAACAATGGCTTGATCCATTCGATTGCACATGCACGAGATTCGGCAGACATAGCTGCAGCATTTCAACGCCTCACACGGTGCGTCAGAAACCTGATCATTCGTGAGCGACGGTTGGCGCCGCGCGGTGCCCTCGCGGAGCCGAGGGGCTGGGCATCCTTGACGTCTAGTCTTGGCGGCGTGGAGCCGAAGGTGTCGTACGCCCAGAATGCCGAAGACATCCGCGTCTGGCGCGCCTTCCACATGCAGCAGGATCCGCCGCTCGAGCGGGGCCATGGTCTCACCTATGTCGATGTCGGGGCGAACGAGCCCCGCCACCTGTCGATCACCGCGAGCCTGTACGACCTCGGTTGGCGCGGTCTGCTCATCGAGGCCGACCCAGCGCTCGCCCGCGACCTTCGAACCCTCAGGCCGAGTGACACAGTCGTCGAGTGCGCGGCGAGCGACTCCGACGGCACGCTCACCTTCAACATGGTGCCCGGCACCGGACTTGGGACCCTCAACACCGGCGAGGCCCAGGCGGCAGTGAAGCGCGGTTTCGAGACTGTAGCGGTCACCGTGCAGGCCCGCCGGCTCGACTCCATCCTCGATGAGTACCTGAGTTCCCCGGAGATTCACTTCATGTCGATCGATGTCGAGGGCGCCGAGGCGAGCGTTCTTGACGGGCTCTCGCTTCGCACATTCCGCCCATGGGTCATGTGCATCGAGGCGGTGCATGCGGGCACTGACGACCCGAGCCACGAGGCGTGGGAGCCACAATTGCTCCGTCGCGGTTACGTCCTCGCCGCCTTCGACGGCGTGAACCGCTGGTATGTGGCGTCCGAGCATGATCACCTAGTCGCGGCCGTCGCGACCCCCTTCAATTCACTCGACGCCGGCATGCACGGCTGGGTGCAGGCCGATCAATCCGAGCTCGCCAAAGCGCGCGACCGCGCGCATGCCCGACGTGCCTGGCAGCGCGAACTCATCCTCAACGAGATCCGCGGCGCCGTTCCCGCGGGTGAGTACGAGAAGCAGATCCTTGAACTGCGCACCGCACTCGCGAGCGTTGAGGGCTCGAGGAGTTGGCGCTATACCCGCAAGGCAGGCAAGGCGGTTCGGCTCGCCCAGCACGCGGTGCGTCTGGCAATCCTCAAGACTCCCGGCCCGCTGCAGCGCGCCGTCATCCGTGAGCGTCACCTACGTCACGTCAACGCGAACTTTCCGAATCTCGTTGACCCGGGCTACCTCGGCAAGGCCCCGGCCGAAACGGTCGACTGGATCACCCCCGAGGGCATGCCCACCCTCCCAGGCACGCGCGCCGGCAAGGCCGACCCGCATCGCGGTGGCTTCGGTCTGGCCCCTCTCTCCTCGCAGGATGTGCTCGACGTCGCCGCGTGGCTCGACGCCGGCCCCTATGACGATGACGAGACCCTAGACCGACGCACTGACAATCACGACGATGAACTTGGGCGCCTTATGGCGGCCCTGCGCACCCGCATGCGCCTCGCCTCGCCGCCCGATTCGCCCACGCCGGCCATTGGCAACCGGGTGCTCTTCGACGCCCGCAGCCTGCAGAGTGCCGCCTTCGGCGCCCGCGGCATCGGCCGGTTCGCGAGCAGTGCACTCCTTGGCATTCGCGCGGCCCTCGGCGACGAGAAGGTCGTGCTCCTCGTTGATAGGGGCCTCGAGCGCCTGCCCGATGATCTCGCGGGTTCCTGCCAGCAGGTCACTCGTGTGACCGAGGCGAACGTGTCGGGATTCTCGGTGCTCATCGAGCCGTCGCCGCTCACCGCCAGCCCTGAGCCATTCATCCCGCTCCTCCACAGCACGGCCCACAAGATCGCCATCGTCTTCGACTTCATCCCGATGCATTACCCGACCATCTACCTGCGGCATGCCGCAGCGCGCGCGGAGTATGCCGCCGGACTCGATGCGCTTCGCGCCTATGACGAGTTCATCTGCATCTCGCATCTGGCCAAGGACGAATTGCCGAGCGTGATCGGCCGGCAGCCCAACCTCGCTCACGTTGCGTGGCCAGCCGAAGTCTCGGTCGTTCAGATGGATGGGGAGGGCCGTCCGACTGGCCCGATCGTCGTGATGACCGGAGACGAGGGCCGCAAGAACACCTATGGCGCCCTTGCGGCCATTGGTGTCGCGACCGCAGGCGGCGACGAGCCTCGCAACGTCCTCGTCATCGGCATGGCCGGCCAGGGCACCCGCGTCCATCACTGGAGCATCCACGCCGC
>CAMCSO010000151.1 GCA_945877545.1 Bifidobacterium breve
CAACTTCCTCGCGGGCGGCGCAGCCGTCAATGTTCTCGCCCGCGAGGCTGGTGCCACGGTGCGGGTTATCGACATGAGCGTCGACTGCGACCCGGCCTACGTCGAGTCAATCGCGCCGGAGGTGGTCGCCCACCGAATCAGGCGCGGGAGCGGGTCGATTGAGCGCGAGGACGCGATGACGCTTGAAGAGTCTCGCGCCTCCTTCGACCTTGGGCGCACCATCGCCGATGACGAAATCGACCGGGGCACGGACCTTCTCATTCCCGGCGACATGGGCATCGGCAACACGACTCCGGCGGCAGCGCTCATCGGGCTCCTGTCAAATCTCGACGCATCGAAGGTGACCGGTCTCGGCACCGGGATCGACGACGCCGGCTGGATGCGCAAGTGCGCCGCGATCCGCGATGCGATGCGCCGCGGCCGGCCGCACCTCGGGGATCCGATCCGCCTGCTCGCAACCGTGGGAAGCCCGGACTTCGCCGCGATGACCGGCTTCCTACTTCAGGCATCGATCAGGCGCACCCCCGTCATCCTCGACGGCACCATCTCGAGTGCGTGCGCGCTCGTCGCCGACCGGATGGACTTCCGGGCGAAATCCTGGTGGCTCGCCGGGCACCGCTCGACCGAGCCCGCACATGCCGCAGCGCTCTCGCGCATGGAGCTAGACCCGGTCGTCGACTACGGCCTGCGGCTCGGCGAGGGGACGGGAGCGCTCCTCGCGCTACCGATCGTGCAGGCCGCGATCGCGACCCTCGCTGAGATGGCGACCTTCGGAGAGGCAGGGGTGAGCGACCGCGATGCCTGACTGGCTCCGGCTCAGCATCGGGACCCTCACCCGACTGCCCGTTCCTGCGCCGCGCGACACCGGCCGCCGCACCGCTGGCCTCGCCATCTCGGCCGCGCCGATGATCGGCCTGCTGATGGCACTCGTGTGCGGACTGCCCCTCCTCCTACCGACCGAGGGCCCGGCAGGCTTTGTCGCGGCAGTCCTCGTCATCGCGCTTCTGGCCTGGGTCACGAGGGCCCTGCATCTTGATGGCCTCGCCGACACAGCCGATGCGCTCGGCAGCGGACGGTCCGCGCCACAGGCCCTGGAGATCGCACGCAAGTCCGATATCGGACCCTTCGGCGTCATAACGCTCGTCCTCGCCCTGCTCCTGCAGGCTGGTTCGCTCGCAGCCTGCGCGAGCCGCGGCGACGGCTATGCAGCGTTACTCGTCGCCGTGGTCACGTCACGCGTGGCGCTCACCTGGGCCTGCGCGCGCGGGGTCCAAGCCGCTCGCTCCGATGGCCTCGGGGCGGCAGTGGCGGAGACGGTCCCGCGCATGGTCTGCGTTGCCTGGGCGATCATCGCGATTGTGGCCGCCTACGCAGTGCTCGGGGTGGCGGGCGCGTCCAGCGTCGTCGTCGCGATTGTCTCGGCAGTCATCGTGATCATCATCGCCCGCCGAAGGCTTGGCGGGGTGACCGGCGACGTACTGGGGGCGGTCATCGAAGCCTCAGCGACATGCGCCCTCGTCGTCCTCGCCCTGTGGTCGTAGTTCATGGGCATATGCCGTCTTGACAGGAGCGCAAAAATTCGCCCCGAGCGGACGTGTCCGCGGGCGCCGACCGCACCCTAGAAATCACTCTCGACGGGCACTACGCGCGATATCACCTGCATCGGTCCCTGCGCTCTCCCCGGCTGGCGGAGGTCTCAGCCGTTGACGTCCCGTCCCTCCTCCAAGTCCCCCACGTCTCCACCCGGGTCGCAGCCGGCTCTGGCCAAGCTAGCAGGCGTCACACAGGCCCGGGTGTCGACCATCGGGCGCGATCTGGAACGAGCCGGGCTGGTAAGCACCGAACGTGGCCGACCTCTGGTCACTCACCGCGACCGTCTGGTGCACGAGTGGCTGAAGCAACGGCGTTTCGACCCGATAGTGACGTACTGGTCAACAACCAGCGACCTGGCATCCGCCCTCGACACGGCCCTCAAGCGTCTCCCTGGTCCCGTCATTGTGTCCGTCGACGTGGCCGCGGACACAGAAGGACCACACCGCCGCCCCGTGCAACTCCTCGTCCTCGCTCAAGGGGGTTCGCTGGCTGGACCCGGCATGCTGCCGGTTCTTTCTGCGGACGAGGCGCACGAGGCCGAGTGGCGGGGCCGCACTTTTCTGGCGGGCGATCCACTCCAGGTGCTGTGGAACCTGGAGTCAGCGGCAGGCACGGACGCCACCGTTTTGGCGCTGGCCGACCTTGCCACTGCGGTGACCGTGCGTCGGTCGGCTACCGGGTCGACGGCTGCACGAATGGCGGCTTCACGACGGTGAACCGCGACTCTCGTCCGCGCACATCGACCGCAACCTCGTCACCGACGGCGACCGAGGAGTCGAGGAGCGCCAGTGCGATGCCCTTCTTCAAGGTGGGCGAGAAGGTGCCACTCGTGATCTCGCCCACAACGTCGCCGGCGAGGACACCTTTCGCAACAGCATGTACCGGCATGTGCGGGCGCGGAATACCGCGGTCAAGGCTGAGCAGCCCGTGCAGTCGACGCCGCGGACCTGCCGCCCGCTGCGCGAGGAGTGCCTCTCGGCCGGTGAACTCCGGCTTATCCCAGCCGATGGCCCACCCGAGCCCAGCCTCGACCGGGGTGATCACTGGGCTGATGTCCTGGCCGTGCAGCGGATAACCCATTTCGGTGCGGAGGGTGTCGCGCGCTCCGAGGCCGGCGGGCAGGCCCCCGACAGAGGTGACCGCCGGGAGCAGTTCGTCCCATAGGTCTCCTAGGACTGCGGACGGGGCGACGAGTTCGTAGCCGTGCTCACCTGTATAGCCCGTGCGGCACACGATGACCGGCGAGTCAGCGAAATCGGAGCGGGCCATGCTCATGTAGTCGTGATCGACCGGGAACCCAAGGCTGCCGAGAACCTCCGTGCTGCGCGGCCCTTGGACCGCGATGAT
Organism: Bifidobacterium breve; assembly: GCA_945877545.1. Classification (GTDB taxonomy): domain Bacteria; phylum Actinomycetota; class Actinomycetes; order S36-B12; family S36-B12; genus WLND01. The sequence goes on from CAMCSO010000151.1 coordinate 2,941, forward strand.
TCCGTGCGTCAGGTGCTGGTCGTCAATCGTGATGCCCTCCGGTGCCGCGCCCCGTAGGACTGACGCGACGATGGCCGCATTTGATGCGTTCGGGATCACGTATGCACCGTCATCCGACCAGCGATAGACGATGAGGTCATCGATCACACCGCCGTCGTCGTTGCACAGCATCGAGTACTGCGCCTGACCCGCTGCTATGCGATCGAGGTCGTTGGCCAGCAACGAGTTGAGGAATGCCACTGCCCCATCGCCATACACGGCGAGCTTCCCCATGTGGGAGACATCGAAGATCCCGACGGCGCTTCGGACCGCGGTGTGCTCCGCGACCACGCCGGTGTACTCGATGGGCATGTCCCATCCGCCGAAATCCGCGGTCTTGGCGACAGCTGCCCGATGCCGTTCGTACAGCGGCGTGCGATTGAGCTCCGTGGTTGTCACTGCCTGACGGTAGCGCCTCGGCAGACGGCAGGCTACCCACCCGTCGCTACTCTGTGCGCATGACCGTGACCGTGACCGCAACCGCCCCCGCCTCCACCATCTGCGACGCCCTGCTCGTCGCGATCGCACCAGGGAAGGGCAAGAGCGTCACCCTCGTCTCGCAGGGCTTCAGCGCGGCCCAGCAGACGCGGATCGTTGAGGCGCTCGAGGCCGTGGGCGCGTCAGGCAAGTCCGGTGACATCACCAACATCCCCGGTGGCTCAGGAGTCAAGGCCACCCTCATCGTCGCGGTCGGCCTTGGTGATGCGAAGAAGCAGGAGGATGACGAAGCAGTGCGCCGCGCGTACGGCAATGCGATGCGCGCCCTCACCGGCCGAGCGAAGGTCGCCATCGTCGTACCCAAGGACGACGCCAGTTTCCGTGCGATTGCAACCGGGTCCCGGCTGGCCACGTATCAATTCACCTCCTTCAAGTCCAAAAAGCCGAAGGGTGCCCAGCCGGCAGCAAGCATCGTGCTGCTCGTGCCCCGCTCCGTGAGCGCGACCGAGCGCCGGATCGCGAATGAGGTGAACGTCATCGCCGATGCCATGAACCTCACCCGCGATCTCGTGAACACCCCGCCCAACGCCCTGCCCCCGGTCGCCCTCGCGAAGGCCGCGACCGATGCTGTTTCAGCACTACCGGTGAAGGTCACTATCTGGGACGTCCCGGCCCTCAAGCGAGCAGGCTGTGGCGGCATCCTCGGCGTCGGCCAGGGTTCCTCGAATCCGCCGAGGCTCGTGAAGCTCGTTTACACACCACGCGGTGCGACTCGCCACCTCGCCCTGGTCGGCAAGGGCATCACCTTCGACACCGGCGGCATCTCGATCAAGCCCGCTGCGAACATGGATGAGATGAAGGGCGATATGGCCGGAGCCGCCGCGGTCATCGGCGCGATTCAGGCCATCGCCACCCTCGATATCTTGGTAAAGGTCACCGGCTGGCTGGCGATTGCCGAGAACATGCCGAGCAGCACCGCCCAGCGCCCTGGCGACGTCATCACGATGTTCGACGGCACGACCGTCGAAGTGCTCAACACCGATGCGGAGGGTCGCCTCGTCCTCGCCGATGCCCTTGGTATGGCGGTCAAGGAGAAGCCCGACCTCCTCATCGACGTGGCAACGCTCACCGGCGCCCAAAGCGTCGCGCTCGGCCGCCGCGTCTCCGGCGTCATGTCGAATGACGACGATGCCCGCGATCAGGTCTGCGCGGCGGCTGCTGCTGCCGGTGAATCGATGTGGCCGATGCCGCTCCCGGAGGATCTCCGGGCCTCCCTCGACTCCTCGACCGCCGACATCGCCAACATCGGTGACCGCATGGGCGGCATGCTCTCGGCCGGAGTCTTCCTATCGACGTTCATCCCCGAGGGCCAGCCCTGGGTCCACCTCGACATCGCCGGGCCTGCCTTCAACGAGAAGGGTGCATACGGCTACCTCCCGAAAGGAGGCACTGGCGCCGCGGTGCGCACCTTCGTTCGGATCGCTCAGACAATTGCGGCAGGATAGGGCCCAACACATCCTCGCGATCGCAAGAAGGAGCCGTCCGTGCCCAGTGCAGACCTCGTCATCCTCGGTGGCGGCAGCGGAGGCTACGCCTGCGCCCTACGGGCGAGTGAACTGGGGATGTCCGTCATCCTCATCGACAAGGACAAGCTCGGCGGCACCTGCCTGCACCGCGGGTGCATTCCGACCAAGGCGCTCCTCCACGCCGCTGAGATAGCCGACAGCTCCCGTGAGAGTGCCCACTTCGGTGTGAACACCACGCTTCACGGCATTGACATGGTGAAGGTCAACGAGTACCGCGACGGCGTCGTCGGCAGGCTCTACAAGGGCCTCCAAGGCCTCGTCAAGAGTCGCAATGTCACCTATGTCGAAGGTGAGGGCCGCCTTGTCGCCCCGAACACCGTCGAGGTGGGCGGCGAAAAGTACACCGGAACCAACGTCGTTCTCGCGACCGGCTCCTACGCGCGGTCGCTGCCTGGGCTCGAAATCGACGGTCGGATCATGACCTCAGACCAGGCCCTGAATCTCGACTACGTCCCGAAGAGCGTGATCGTGCTTGGCGGCGGGGTGATTGGCGTCGAGTTCGCGAGCGTCTGGCGATCCTTCGGAGCGCAGGTCACCATCGTCGAGGCCCTGCCCAACCTGGTGCCCAATGAAGACATCGCCTGCTCCAAGGCCCTTGAGCGCGCCTACCGCAAGCGCGGCATCAACCTTTCACTCGGAGTCCGGTTCGCGTCGGCCACTCAGAGCGAGACCGGAGTGCAGGTCACCCTCGAGGACGGCAAGACCTTCGACGCCGACATCCTGCTCGTCGCCGTCGGCCGCGGTCCAAGTGCCAGCGGCATGGGATTCGAGGAACAGGGCATCGCCATGGATCGCGGCTGGGTGCTTGTCGACGAGCGGCTGCGCACGAACGTGGCGAACGTGTTCGCGGTCGGCGACATCACCCCTGGCCTGCAACTCGCCCATCGCGGTTTCCAGCATGGCATCTTCGTCGCCGAGGAAATCGCCGGCCTGAACCCGGTCGTCATCCCCGACATCAACATTCCCAAGGTCACCTACTGCGAGCCCGAGGTCGCCAGCGTCGGACTCAACGAGGCCGAGGCCCGCGCGATGCACGGCGATGCAAACATCACTGCGTACGAGTACAACCTTGGTGGCAATGGCAAGAGCCAGATCCTCGGTACGGCCGGGTTCATCAAACTCGTTCAGTTGAAAGACGGTCCAGTTATCGGGGTACATATGGTCGGCTCTCGTGTCGGCGAGCAGATCGGCGAGGCCCAACTCATCGTGAACTGGGAGGCGCATCCAGGCGACGTCGCAACTCTCATCCACGCGCACCCCACCCAGAACGAGGCGATGGGCGAGGCTCATCTCGCGCTCGCCGGCAAGCCGCTTCACGCTCACGCGTAACCCGCACGCACAACCCGCAGGCCCACAGGCCGGCACTGCAAGGCTCGATGCGGCCAACCGGCCGACCGGAACAGAAGGAGTGGACTAGGACATGTCGGTCTCCGTCACGATGCCCGCGCTGGGCGAGAGCGTCACCGAAGGCACGGTCACCCGCTGGCTCAAGCAGGTCGGCGACACCGTCGCCGCCGACGAGCCGCTCGTCGAGATCTCGACCGACAAGGTCGACACCGAGATCCCCTCCCCCGCGGCCGGTATCCTCTTAGCCATCCGAGTCGGCGAGGACGAGACCATCGCCGTCGGCGCAGAGCTTGCCGTCATCGGCGAGGCGAGCGAGTCGGCCAAAGACTCAGCTGTCAGCCCCGCTCCGCCCGCTGAAGCTGCCGCCAAGAAAACCGCCGACGTCGAACCCGAACCCGTCACCGCCGCACCTTCCGCACCTGCACCCACGGGAACGACAGTGGCCATCACCCTGCCCGCCCTCGGCGAGAGCGTCACTGAAGGGACCGTCACTCGCTGGCTCAAGCAGGTCGGCGATGCGGTCGCAGCCGATGAGCCGATTCTGGAGATCTCGACCGACAAGGTCGACACCGAGATCCCTGCGCCAGCATCGGGCACCCTCGTCGCGATCAACGTCGCCGAGGACTCCACCGTCGCAGTTGGCACTGAGCTCGGACTTATCGCCACCGGGGCTGCTGCCCCCGCAGCCACCCCGGCGCCCGCACCAGCCCCCGCCGCAC
>CAMCSO010000152.1 GCA_945877545.1 Bifidobacterium breve
AGGGTGACCCAGGGCGTGACGATGCACGGGTTTGCCCTCAACTGCGACAACGACCTCGCGTTCTTCGACCGCATCGTCCCCTGCGGCATCCGCGATGCCGAGGTCACCACTCTCACCAAGGAGCTTGAGCGCGATGTCACCGTCGCCGAGGTCCTGCCGCTCGTCATCGAGCGCCTCACGCAACTCGTCCACGGCATAGGCTGACTCACGTGACCGATACCGTCTTCGCAGGCACGAGCCCCGAGGGCCGCCGCCTCCTTCGCATCGAGGCGCGCAATGCCCAGACCCCGATCGAGCGCAAGCCTGAGTGGATTCGCACCCGACTCAAGACCGGGCCCGAGTACCTCCAGATCAGTGAACTCGTGAAACGCGAGGGCCTCCATACCGTCTGCCAGGAGGCGGGCTGCCCGAATATCTATGAGTGCTGGGAGGACCGCGAGGCCACCTTCCTCATCGGCGGCGAGCAGTGCACACGCCGCTGCGATTTCTGCCAGATCGATACCGGAAAGCCGGCGCCCCTCGACATAGATGAGCCACGACGGGTCGCTGAGTCGATCAGGACAATGGACCTTCGCTACGCCACGATCACCGGGGTGGCGCGCGATGACCTGCCCGACCAGGGCGCATGGCTGTACGCCGAGACCGTCACCCAGATCAAGGCACTCAACCCGAGCACTCGAGTCGAGGTACTCATCCCTGACTTCTCCGGTGAATCTGCTCTGCTGCAACAGGTATTCGATGCCAAGCCAGCTGTGCTCGCCCACAACCTCGAGACCGTGCCGCGGATCTTCAAGAGCATCCGCCCGGCCTTTTCATACGATCGCAGCCTCGACGTCCTCACCCAGGCCAAAGCAGCCGGAATGATCGCGAAGAGCAACCTCATCCTCGGCATGGGTGAGGAGATCAGCGAGGTCGAGCAGGCGCTCGCCGACCTCCACGGCGCGGGCTGTGACCTCATCACGATCACGCAGTATCTCCGGCCATCGCCGAAGCATCATCCGGTGAACAGGTGGGTGCGGCCAGAGGAGTTTGTCGCGCTCGCTGACCTCGCCACGTCAATCGGCTTCGTCGGCGTCATGAGCGGGCCCCTCGTCCGCTCGAGTTACCGGGCCGGACGCCTCTTCGAGCAGGCCACGGCGGCCGCCCGATGAACGCCCTCGTCGTCGCGACCCACGTATGGCCGGCCGAAGACAAGACCCCGCGCGCCTGCGACGTCCTCGAACTCGACTTCGGCGGTCCTATCGGCGACCGTCACCACGGGCTCACCATGAAATCCGACGCCCGCCAAAAAGAGTTCTTTTCCCGGGGAACCGAGATCCGCAACCATCGCCAGATCTCGATCGTCGATAGCGCGGAACTCGCAACGATCGCGCAGTCCATGGGCATTGCCGCGATCGCACCTGGCCTCATCGCCGACAACATCTGCACCGAGGGCATCGACAGCCTGACGCAACTGCCGCGCATGACCCGGCTCATCTTCGAAGGTGGCGCGGTCATCATGCTCGGCGGCGAGAACTTTCCCTGCACGATCGCCGGGGCCATGATCGGCTCCGTGCACGGAACCGCACCGGAGAAGTTCCCGAAGGCCGCGATGGGCCTGCGCGGCGTGACCGGCTGGGTCGAGCATCCCGGCGTCGTGCGGCCCGGCATGGCCATCGACGTCCGAATCCCCTGATCTTCGCCGCCCAAGGACCAGTCCCCTCACACGCCGGTCCCCTCCGGCCTATCCTTGGCACATGCTGAAGAAGATCCGGTCGACCCTTTCCTCCCTCGCCCAGAACTGGAAGATGACCCAGAAGGCCTACCCGGCCCTGTGGCTCGAGGTCGGCGGGTTCTTCCTCGTGGCGGGTCTCATCGTCGCCATCCCCGTCTATTTCTTCCTCAACACCATCACCGCCATCCTCGTCGCCCTCCCGATCGGCCTGCTCGCGGCAACCTTCTGGTTCAGCAGGCGTGCGATGAAGGCGGCCTACCGGCAAATCGAAGGCCAGCCGGGAGCGGCCGCGGCAGTCATCCAGTCACTGCGCGGCGGCTGGCTCTGCACTCCGGCCGTGTCGGTGAACAAGAACCAGGACATGGTGAGCCGGGTCGTCGGTAAGCCAGGGGTCATCCTCGTCTCCGAGGGGCCGTCATCACGGGTCACCCAGATGCTCGCGAACGAGCGCAAGAAGACCTCCCGATGGGTGCCCGAGATCCCGATCTACGAGATCCAGGTCGGCGACGAGCCCGGTCAGATCGGCCTCACCAAACTTCAAAAGCAACTCACGAAATTGCCCAGAAACCTGCGAGGCGGCGAGATCACGAATGTCAGGCGCCGACTCGATGCCGTAAGCACCGCCGGCGGCGGCCTGCCGATCCCCAAGGGGCCGATGCCAACAAGTTCGCGGTCGGTCCGCCGCCAGCGCTGACCCTACGCGGCGTGGCGGGCCATGTCCCCGGTGAGCACATGCAGCCCCAACTGCATCAGCCCGCCGCTCTTCGTAGCGGTGGTAGTCCACGTCTGACCGTCCGGGGGTCCTTGGCAGACCTTGACAGCCGAAAGAACATCGCCCGCTGAACTGGGGGTCAGGTAGTAGAAACCAGTCTCGCCGACCCCGTGGACAACGTGTCCCTTGTCCATGACGAACAGGATTCGGGACGGCTGGGTCCAGCCTCCACCCGTAGTCTTGCCCGCGGCGCACGCAGCCTTGTTTTCCTCGCAGTCACGCCACTCCTCCCACGCGATCCCGGCCTGCCCCTTTGCCTTGCGAACGGTCAGCCGGTACTGCAGGTCGACCTCCTGGGCCTCGTTGTACCCCGTCATCTCACCCACCCAGACGCCGAGCAAATCCCTCGCCTGCGTGATCGGCCCCGACGCCGGCGCCGCATCCGCAGGCACCCCGCCACTCACCGTCATCGCCACGGCGAATGCCCCCGCACCAACCGCGGCCACTGACCGACTACCCAACCTGCTCATGGACACTCCCTAAGATCCTGAGCCACCGGCCCGAACGGACAATGGCGAGAGGCAACACCGGCCCCGCATGTTCACGCACGGCATCAATCCGCTTGCATTGTTACAGACGCAGCAGACCCCCACGGTGTTCAGGTGAACTCCTACTGATCAGGGACGGAAATCATCGTGCACGACCACGCGCGACAGTTCGATCCCCTCCGCTGAACGCCAGAAGTGCAGGCGACGGGCCGAAGGGGTGCCCGTCTGAAGCGCGACACGCCAGCAGGTCGCGCCATCGCGCCGCACGGGAGCATCGTCTCCTCCAGAGCCCGATCTCAAGGCGTGCATGAGTCGACTGGGGTTCGACTCCGCCAACCCGGTGAGCACCTCGACGACGACCCCGGCCACCTTGACCACCGATACGCCCTCGATGCTCGTAAGCGAGTCGAGGAAATCAGGTCCGATCGAGTAGGCATCGAGGGGCCGGGCCGACTTCTCTCCTGCGGGGATCCGGCGCACCCAGGCTGAGTAGACCTGCCACCGGAACTCGCCTTCCGGGTCAGTGAACGCCTCGGCCGCGGGCTGCACGGCCTCGCTGCGCTCCCTGATAAGCGCTGAACGATGACGGGTCTTCAGTCGAGTGAGTTCTCGCTCCTGCCGCTCACTCCGCTGCCGCAGTGCGGCCGCATCGGCTTCAATCCTCAGTAGTTCAGCGGTCATGAGCCGGATCCGCTCCTCAGCGAAATTCGCTCGACTCTCGTGGGCAGTCGCGCTGGCCTTCGCGGCGTCGAGGCTGAGGCTCAAGTTCTGAACGACACCCGATCCTGGCCGGCTTGCCACCGCCGCGACACTGGCGGCATCGGGTGGCCGGCGCGCACCATGCCGCAAGTCGAGTGGAGTCGGGGGAAGCGCGAGCGGAACAGGAGACGGTGCCACGACGAGCGCGCCGAGGACCTCCGCCGAGATGGCCGAGTCTTTCGCTGCAGGCTCCTCATCCGCCTCCGGATCAACCGGCGGCCAGACAAGCCATGCGGGACCCCCTACCCAAATAGAGAGTGCAGGCCGAGTGGCGTCACCTTCCGAGACGTCACGCATCGATAGCTCGAGCGTGCCTTCAGCGGTGAACGCCACTCGGGCGAGCACGACCTCGTCGGCTGAGAGCAGATCGCACAGGTCATCCGCCGGACTGCCCGTCACCTGCTCTCGCAGAATGGTGACGCACCAACCGGGCAGGAGTTCAACTGTGCACGATGCGAATTCAACGCTCGTCACGAATACCGGGAGGACATCTTCGGCGTGCAACTCCGTCAGCCGTTCTGCCACCGGCGGCACATGGTCGGACACATCGAAAAGACGACTCTCGGGGAAGTACTCACCTTGGATGGTCATGCCCTTGATGAAGATTCGAGGTGCAGCCACCCCCGGGAGGATCTTGGCCGACTTGATCGCGCCGTAGCGGCCATCGCGCAACTGCACGATGGCCTCCGTATCGGTCGGAGTCCCTTGCACGATGGCGGTGGCGAGCGAGGATCGCCCAGTTTGCGAGACGGTGCCGTAGCCGGCCCGGGCAGCGGCCGAGAAGGCGTCACCGATCAATCGGGTGGTTGCCCTGACGGCCTCCTGGGCGGAGGAGGCGAAACGCAGGGGCGATCGGGCGAGGTCATCCATCCAATCAAGCCCCGCCGGGTACACACGTCCGGCGCCCCCATAGACCTCTGTGCCCGGTGCCATAGAGGCCGAGAACTCCCACGAAGCATCACCCGTTGGCATGACGTAGACGTCGGCGAAATCCCCAACTTCGGCATGGATGCGATCAACGTCGATCAGGGGCTCGCTCGCACCGCTGGAAGCAGTCACGATGATGACCACGCGCTCGCGACTCGAATCGTTCAGACTCGCCGCCAAGGAACTGGCCTCTTCCACGGTCGTGACCTTGCGCACCTCCACTTACTCCCCCTCCCTCGTACATGCGAGGCTACCCCGACCGCCTGACAATTACCGGTTGAGTGGATTTCCCGGAAGCACGAGGTGCGCGAGTCCGATGATCCGATCAGCAGTTCAGCGGGTCAGCCGGCGGCAGGGAGAGGTCGAGCGCGTGGGCATGGATGCGGACGCCGCTCCCGCGAATCACACAGGGCGCAGAAGGCTCGCTTCCGCGCGCGGTCCATGGGAAGGTCACGACTGTGTACGTCATCCTGGCACTCTCCAGCGCGATCCTGCTCGGCCTCTGGAAGTTTGGGATCGGCCAGTTCCGCGGACGAATCTCGAACTACAGCGTCGTCCTTGTCAGCGCAAGCTCAGCGGCGGTTGTCTACCTCTTCCTCGGCTTCACAACAGGCGGCCTCGCCTTCGACCGCTGGGATGCATACCGGGGATTGATCGGTGGGGCCTTCAACGTCGCCGGAACGATCCTCGTCCTCAAGGCCTTCGAGCGGGGGAAACTGGGGGTCGTGACCGGGGTGGCCTCAGCCTCGACTCTTGTGCCATTGGCCTACTCCGTCCTCGCGGGCGAGCCACTGTCCCGCCTTGCGGCATGCGGGATCGTGGTAGTTTTCGTCGGGCTCCTGACCTTCTATGTGCCCAACATGAAGGCCGAGGCCGGTGCATCGAACTCCACGTCCGCCATCGTCATGGCGGCGGCCGCGGCACTCAGTTGGGGTGTGGCCATCGTCGTCATCGATATCGGCTCACGGGTGAGCGTCACCGGCACTATGTTCATGTCGCAGCTCCCTCAAATAGCGTTCACCCTCATCATGGTCGTTGTCGTGACGGACTCCGTTCGCGGGTTGACCGGCCTACCCCTCGCCGCGATCGCCGGTGCTGGGCTTGCGCTGGCACTTGGCAACGTGGCGTTCTTCACTGCAGCCAATGAGGGAAACATCGGGGTCGTCTCGGTGATCGGATCCCTGAGCCCGATCGTCGTAGCGCTGCTGGCGCTCGCAATTCTCGGTGAGCAGATGGTGAGGTCAGAGCGATTGGCGCTCCTGATCGTCCTTGCCGGCACCTGCCTGGTGGTCTCCTAGTCGATTGGTCACGAGGCGGTGGCGTCACATGCTCGTCAACACGTAATCGGCGACGAGGATGTCGAAGATTGCCAGGCCATAGTTGAACGAGAAGATCGTATGCGCGGAGCTCTCCCTACCCGGATGTTCTCCGGCGACCACGTCCCCAAGCTCGAAATCTGGATTCAGATTCGGATAGGCATCGGTGAGGCCGCCCATTGGGTCAAGGAGTTGGCTCCTGTCGTCACACGAGATTCGATCGACGAAGCTGGTGATGCTGGGGGGCCACCCGCGCCCGTGAACGTTGAGCACGTTCTGCCCGGGCCTCAGCCATTCCGCTTTGAAGATGGGTCGAAGGAGGTTCGATGTGCAGACGATGAGGACATCGCATTCCTTGACGACGGCTTCCGGGTCCATTCTGATGACCAGCTGACAGGGCACTTGGTCGAATTCATCGAGCAGGTGTTCGCATCGTTCCTGGCTGCGCGAATTCACGATAACCCGGCTTCCCGGGAAGATCGCTCCGATGGCCTCGATGTGCGCCCTTCCGCAACTGCCCGTTGCACCGACGATCCCGAAGACGGGGTTTTCCTTCGCGAGGAGGTTCGTGTCGACCATGCTGACCATGGCCGTGCGGGTGTTCGTGATCCAGCGAGCGTCAACAATGTCGCTCACGATCCCAGAATCGGGGTCCATCATCACGATGATCCCTGTCGTGGCATCCAATCCCCGTTCAACGTTCTCCGGGTAGACACTGATGAGTTTGGTTCCAGCGAGGCGCTTGGTCGGGAGGTAGGCAGGCATGGCGTGCATGAATGATCGTGCTCGGGTGTGCACCCCCTGCTTCGGCGGCATCTCGTATTCGCCGAGGCCATGAAGGAGGAACCCCTCGAGGACAAGGTCGTAGACATCCTGAATGGGGAACCGCGCATCGGCAATGTCCTGACCTGACACGGATCGAGGCGAGCCCATACCCGGACCCTACGGTTCGGGCCATCGTCCGACCAGGATGGATGAAAAGGTGACGCCTGGTAGACCATGGCCCGCTCGCGGTTCCCCGTGTTGCGCGGGCGTCCAGAGCTTGGCTCAAATGGGGTGGCTAGCCGGTGGCGGTGAAGCTGAT
>CAMCSO010000153.1 GCA_945877545.1 Bifidobacterium breve
CGGGCCAGCACCCTCCAGCCGGCGGGTGCGGAACTGCTCGACGTGCTCGTCGAGGTCCTTGGCCATCTGCGAGACCTGCGACTTGGACAGGCCCGTGATGCCCAGGGACTGCACCAGCTTGTCCATCCGCCGCGTGGACACCCCGAGCAGGTAGCAGGTTGCGATCACCGAGGTCAGGGCCCGCTCGGCCCCAATACCTTCAACTTAGGCTCATTCGGGGGTGACGGGTAGAAGGACCAGAGTGAGTGTTCCGCGTGGTGGTGGCCGTAAGGTCCGGTCGGCTCGTTTGCGTGGGTATGTGTGACTACGTTTGGCGTGGCGAGGGTTGGACCGGCCGGCACGGCGGGGGTTGCGGATGGCGGCAAGGACATGTAGCCATGCGGGCGGGACGTGGCCGGGTGGGTGGTCAGGGGGGGAAAGCGGCCGGGTCACCGACCGGGCCGCGAACCGCGTCGAGGGCGGCGATGAAGGACAGTCGTAAGGGGTCTTGGGCGGTCAGTTCTGCTGCGGCGCAGATCAGTTCGCGGATGGCGTGGTAAGCGCATAGCAGGGCCCACAGTTCCTGCTCGGCCCCATCGGGGGTCTTGGAGCGCAGCACGACACCGTCACCTTTGAGTTGGGACTTAAACGCACCGAAGGCGCTCTCGATCTGCCACCGGGCGTGGTAAAGATCGGCCAGTTCGGCGGCGGGGGCGGCGTCGGCATCTAGCAGGGTGCTGATCAGGTGGAAGGTCTCGGTCGGGGTCCCATCGCTAGCCAACAGGTGGTACTTCACGACCCGCACGATGATCGGCGCCGTGCCTGCTGGGCGGTCCTTGTTTTTGGGCGGGGTAAGCCTTGACAGGTAACTGCCGTCGGTTAAGACCGTGACCACGGGCAGCGTGAAGATCGATCCAACCCGCCACAATAAGTCCGCTCCGGTCGCCGCGGCCTGGCCCCACAGGTCATAGCCGGGGAAGTTACGGTCCGCCAGGACCAGCATCCCCTTACCCAGTAGGGGAAGTAACTCCACTGTCAGTGCCTTCTCCGACGTGGCGTAACTACCCTGTCTCGCGCCGATCAGCGCCCGGGTTCCGCACTCAGCCAAAGCCACCACCCGCACCTGGGGAAACCCGCCCCGCAACTTGACGCCGAACTCATCAGCGGTGCCCGGCCCACCAAAGCGGGCCCAGTTCGCCGCCGTATCCTGCAAATCCAAGGTTGTGCCGTCCACGCTGAGGACCCGCCGTCCCCGCCAAAAGCCGCCCGGAGTGTGAGGGCCAGCTAACGGGCCCGCGACCGACTCGAACAGCAACCGCAAAGGAACCGGGCCAAGCCGGCTCCGGGCCCGCGACAGTGCCTCTTCCGAGGGCAACACCACGGCGACGCCCCGGGCGGCCCATGACAGCGTCCCAGCGAGTTTGCGCATCACCCGCCCGCCACCCATGTCCATGAACAACGCCAACGCCAGCACGTAGTACACGACCAGCCACGACGGGAGCATCCGTGTCCGTTTCTCCCGTGCGCCCGCCGCCTCAACGACCGCCTCGACCGTTGCCCGCGGGAACGCCCGCGCCAACAGACCTACCGAAATCCGGTCCCCGAGACCATCCTCATCCTTTAGTACCTGCTGTCCTGCTCTGCCCATGCACTCAAACTACACCCATGTATCTTAAGTTGAAGGTATTGGCGCCGGGCTGGTGTCGACGCCCACGAGCCAGCTGCACTACTTGGCGAGGTCTCAGTTCGGCCGACTGCCATGCGTCGATTATGCCGAACCATCGGCCAAGCCGCGACGCACAAGCCGGCGCACCATCCGTTCTGCATCGGATGCGGGCAGCCTTCCGCGGATTCGCTTCAGTCGTTCGTCCGGGAACGTTTGGGGTAGCCGTCTGTTCGATGCTTCGCGGCAGATTCTGAGCGAGCGGTTCACTCTCGTCGCCACGAATTTTGACGGGCACTTAGATTGGCTGACTGCATCGGATCCCCGGTCGCGATGGCAAGGCGCTGCGTCTTTGGCGAGGAGGCGTGGATCGCGAACGACGCGAATGATTGCCCGAGCCGCTGCTCCAGGAGCTGGTTTGCGCGCTCATGTCCAGTGGGAGGGATCGGCGAGTCTGTTGAGGAGCGGTTCGAGGTGATCTCGCAGTTGAAGTGCGGTTTGTAGGTCGAGTTCATTGGCTCCGCTCTTCGGGACGCGGATGTATGAGGTGGCGCGCTCGATGTCGAGGTCGCCGCGTGAGCCCTTGGGCCAGCCGTTTGCGGCGACGGCGTTGATCGCGGTGGCGATTGCCTCTGACGATACCTCCTGTGAGCCTGCGCGGACCCGGAAGAGTCGTCTCGTGCCGATCGGTAGGTCTGCGGAGTCACTCGACACGGAGATGACGGTGGCTCCGTACGCGTTGACCCAGGACTGCTCGGTGCGAGCGAAGGCGACGTCCCCGAGGATGGGGCGCTCGACGAGCGATTCGACAGGGTCGCCGACACCAACATGCACCTCCCTCGGGCAATTCTCCCCTGCAGCCGCCACCAGATCGCCGCCATTGCTCATCCTGCGGGTACCGCCATTACCCGCGCCCGTCAGGCCGGCACTGTTATCCGATCAACGCTGGCGGCCCGGTTTCGCAGCGTGCGACAGGTTCGGTAGCGGCCAGAATCAGTTGGGTCAGTGTTGGTACCGCAGGGAGTGTCGGTGAAGCTCGCGGCTCGCGAGGGTGCCCTTGAACACATTTATGGCCGCAGGGCGCCCTGCAGATGAGGCATAGGGAATGGCGAGCGACCTGAGTGTCAGCCCGCGGGCGGGGGACCGTCAACAACGATGGTCTGCCCGCTGATGCCGCTGGCTTTGGTCGACACCAGCCAGGCGCAAGTCTGTGCCACCTCGGCCGGAGACAAGAGACGGTCGAAGGCGCATCTACCCGCTAGTTCGGCCAGTACGTCTGCCGCAGTGGTCGAGTTGCGTTCGGCGATCTGGTCAGCGAGTCCGCGAAGCATCGGGCTGTCGACGTTGCCGGGGCAGACCGAGTTGGCACGACCGCCAAAGGGGGCGACCTCGGCTGCGAACGACTGGACGAATCCTCGAAGACCGAATTTGGTGGCGCAGTAGATCGAGCCGCCGGCCTCGCCTATGAGCCCAGCCGTAGACGAAAGGAAGGCCATGCCGAGTGGCCGTGAATTCTTGCGAAGCATCCCTTGGATTACGGACCCGACGTGGAATGCGCCGCGGAGATTGACGTCCAATAGCAGGTCGTAGCTTTCCCAGTTCGTGGCGTCAATCGGTCCGCTCGCGTTCACCCCGGCTGCATAGACAAGTGCGCCTATCGGGCTTTGAACTTCGGCCGCATTCAGCGCCGCGGTGACACTGTGGAGGTCGGTGACATCCATCGCTCCGGTGTGCCCGAAGTGTTCCGGGGGGGCGTGGAGGTCGAGTGAAGTCACGAGCCATCCATCGCTCTGCAGGGCCACGCTGCAGGCATGTCCGATCGCACCGGCTGCACCAATCACTACGGCATGGCGCGTCATGATGCGTTTGACATCTGCTCGAGCGCCATAAGGATTGAAGCGAGATTTGGGACAACGGCACGCTCCAGCGAAAGTGCGCCGGGGATTGGAACGTCTGGCACGGCTAGTCTCCTCACCTGCCGAAGGGCATTCGGTCCAAGTTCCTCGATTACACGGGTAACGATCTCACCGGACAAGCCGAAGCTTAGGTAGTCCTCGTCCACGATCAGCAGTCTTCCAGTGCGGGCAACCGAGGCGATGATGGTGGCAATATCCAAGGGGACGACGCTGCGCAGGTCGATGACTTCGACACTCGTACCTCGTGACGCCATCTGCTCGGCGGCAGCGAGGCTTGGAAGCACTGTGCCGCTGAGTGTTACCAGCGAAACGTCGTCTCCTGGTCGCACGACGCAGGCTGCCCCGATCGGTACCGTATAGCGCTCCTCTGGAACGTCCGCACCGAAGGTGAAGTCCTCCGCTCGGGTCAGCAGGAGCCCCTTGTGCTCGATGTACACCACGGGGTCGTCGGACTCCACCGCGCTGGCCATTAGGCCCTTGGCATCGTAGGGATTCGATGGCGTGACCACCTTGAGACCAGGTAGATGGGCGAATAGTCCCCACAGGCATTGGGAGTGCTGCGCACCAGATCCGATGCATCCGCCCGCCGTCTTGATCACGATTGGCATTCGAACTCGTCCGCCGGTCATGTAGTGGTTCTTGGCGATCGCATTAAATACCTGGTCGAGGCACACGCCGATGAAGTCCACGAACATTAGTTCCGCAACAGGTCGAAAACCGTCAAGAGCGAGGCCCACGGCCATGCCGGTGATCGCGGTCTCTGAGATGGGAGTGTCAAGGACACGATCTGCTCCGAATGTCTTCTGCAGACCGCGCGTGGCGCCAAACACTCCGCCGTGTCTGCCGACGTCTTCGCCGAGGACCACGACGCTGGGATCCCGTGCCATTTCCAACCGGAGCGCTTCGGCGACGCATTGCGAGACGTTGAGGTTTCGGCGCATCAACGTGCCTCAAGCGTCGAGGCGACGAAGACGTGGTCGCGAGCGGTGGAAGCGTCGGGCAGTGGATCTGCACGGACCGACGCAAGTAGGTCTTGAACGGCTGCTCGGATCTCGGCGTACTGCTTGGACAGCACCTCATCGGTGGAGAGTCCCGAGGCCACCAAACGCCGGTGAGTGATCAACAAGGGGTCCTGGGCACGGTGGGCCTCCTTCTCCTGCTCGGTTCGGTAGAGGTCGGAGTCTCCTTCGAAGTGGCCTCTGAAGCGATAGCAGGTTGCCTCCACGATGCTGGGTCCTTGTCCCGACCGAGCGCGCGCCACTGCATCCTGGAAGGCGGAGGCGACGGCCACCACATCGTTGCCGTCCACGCGCACGCCTACTGCACCCCAGGCCGAAGCCCTTTCAGCAACCGTGTCGGTGGCACTGGTCAGGTGGAATGGCACCGAGATTGCCCACTCGTTGTTCTCCACGACAACGATGACCGGAAGGCGCATTGCGCCCGCCATGTTCATCGACTCGTGGAAGCCGCCACTGTTTACGGCCCCATCACCGACCACGGCGACGGCGACGGCATCCGAACCGCGAAGCCGCGCCGCATAAGCATGGCCCACAGCGACCGGGAGGCCCGCTCCGACGATGCCGGTTGCTGAGAACTTCAGTGATGGATCGAATAGGTGCATATGGCCACCGAAGCCGCCGCACAGGCCGGTGCTGCGCTCAAAAATTTCCGCAAGCATCGCGCGCATGTCCACGCCCTTGGCGATCGCATGGAGGTGGTTGCGGTGGGTGCTGACGAGTGCGTCATCGGCGCGCAAGACGCCTGCGATGCCGGCAGCGATCGCCTCCTGTCCGATGCCGAGGTGCAGTTCGCCGTGGACTTCGTGCGTCGGGACACCTTCGAGACAGGCAAGTTCGAACTCACGCATCCACACCATGTAGGCGTACCGTTCCGGGAGCGTAGTCACGCCGGGACCCAGTTCGTTGAATCTACTGTCGCGCGGCAGGAGGCCTCTTCGAGTTCCACGACCGAGCCGTTACCGTCGGCGCAGTAGACGGCACGACCTTCGGAGAACTCGGTGATCGCGCCCATCGCCCGCCCGCCCGCCCGAATCAAGGAGGACAAAGCGAAATCGAGATCGTCCACTAGGAATGCAGTGTGCGCGCGACCTGGACGCACCGGGTACAGGTCGGGGCAGTCGTCAGGCACCTGGCGGAACTCAATGAACTCCAGAGTCTGTCCGCTCACAGGTGACAGGCACTGCGCGAGGTCGGCCTCTAGGCCTGGCAGTCCGACAACACTGCTGATCAGGTCCGACATGCCCCGCGCCTCGAACACGACCGTGAACCCCAGCGTCCCGGCGTGGAAGTCAAGCGCGGCATCAAGACTGCGCACCGCCAGTCCCGTGTGGTGCCAGGCCCATGCCCCTGTCGACCCAAAGGGCGATGCCATCCTTCCGTCTCGGGCAGCTAGGTATCCTCGCCAGCCACCGAAGCGAGTGATCTCCGGGTGATCAACGGCAAGGGGCTGCGGGTACAGCACGCCGCGAACACTGCCGATGCCCTGGAGATCAACTTCGCCGATGTAGAGGCCAGGTGGCTCTCGTTCCTCAATCTGTTTCAGCAGATCATCCGGGACGTCATAGAGCTCGCCGGGGACGCTTGAGCCGACATGGTCGTCGCGGTACATCCCTGGATGTACATCGCCGATGGTGTGAATGCGATAGCACGGCATTGTGCGCCCCTCGCCGATGAAGCGAGCACCTGTGAGGTTGCCGTTCAGTTGCAGGCCCCGCATAAGGGTTCCGTTCACGAAAAGGCCGGTCATCGGGAGACTCCATCGGTCGGCGTCGGATCCGAAAGGGAGGGCTCGCCCTTCCGGCTCTTTACGAGCATCTGAATTGCAGTGACTACAAGGAGGGCAGCGAATGCGCCCTGAACAATCGACGCGCTCACGGCCAGTGCCACGGCGGCACCCACAACAGCGCCACCGATTGCGCCAACACCGAATCGCAGGCCCTGCGGCCAGTTCGTATATCCACCCCGGCTCAGCCGCGTGGCGCCGACTAGGGCGATGGGAATCATGACCAGAAGGGAGGTACCGGCGGCAAGGTCCTGGGGGAAGCCGAAGAATGCAACAAGGATGGGAATGATGATGACCCCGCCACCGACCCCCATCATGGCGGAGAGCACGCCCATCACAATGCCGCTCAGCACGTAACCGAGGGCTGTCGCCATTGAGAATGAGGCAATGGTGCTGGTGTCCTGCCCGAAACTTCCCCAGACCATTCGGGCGGTCGCCGCAAGAAGCAGGAGACCGAAGAGCAATTGCAGTCGTCGATCCGGAGTGCGCGTCACCCAAGTCGTGCCCACCAATGTTCCGATCAGCCCGCCTGCTATTAGCACTACGGATGGCAGCCATGCGACCGAGTCTGCGCGCGCGTAGGTGATCGCGCCTGACGTAGCCGCCAAAGCGACCATAACGAGCGATGTGGCCTGAGCCCTCTTTTGCGCGACGTGCATCACGAGCACGAGGAAGGGTACGAGGAC
>CAMCSO010000154.1 GCA_945877545.1 Bifidobacterium breve
CCATTCACAGAAACCGGTGTCGTGGACATAGGCCTCGGCGCCACCGGAAAGGATGACGTTCACCTTGGCCCCGACGGAGCCGACTTTAACGATTTCAACTCCCCGGTCAGTTACCCCGGCCTTCGCGAGGCTCGCCGAAAGAATGTTCAGCGCAGCCGGAAGGGACTCCGGCGCCCTTGAGCGCGAGGCCACCACCCGGATCGGGCGATCAACCGGCAGGGCTCCCGGCCCGCTTACCTCGTCGAGCATGGATCGGGTGAGGCCTTGGGCAGGCAGGTCAACGGTGCACGCCGACAGGGACTGACTCGATGAATGCCACAGTGCCACGTGCACCGCGAAATCCTCGCGGAACTGGCCGTACTCCCACGTGCCGTCGAGCGGATCGACGATCCACACTCGCTCGGCCGTGAGCCTGCGGTCATCATCCTTGCCCTCCTCGCTCAGCAGAGCGTCGTTGGGTCGATGCTCAGCAAATGCGGCCGCGATCAACTCGTGGGCGAGGAGATCACCCTCCTTGCGAAGGCGATTTGCGCGTTCCTCGTCATCTGGATCGACGATCCCGTAGGAATCGCGTAGTTCGAGCAGCAATGCCCCTGCTTCACGCGAGATCACCCGGGACAACTCGGCATCGCTGAACGTGCTCCCAGAATCGATCGGCATGTCATCGTCTCCACTCATGTATCTCGCGCTGGCTTCCGCCTGGTTGGTCGATCAGTCGTTGAATGCTTGCTGGGTCCGCTCAAGGCCCTCGAGTACGAGCGATTCAGTCGCCTGCCCTGCACGC
Source organism: Bifidobacterium breve (assembly GCA_945877545.1). Lineage (GTDB taxonomy): Bacteria > Actinomycetota > Actinomycetes > S36-B12 > S36-B12 > WLND01. Next base: position 785 of record CAMCSO010000154.1, read on the forward strand.
TCGATGAGGAGCGGAAGTTCAGCCCGTTCCGCGGACCCGAACGCCGAGAGCACGTAGTCAGCGGGGTCTTGACGGCCGTTCGGACGGCCGATGCCCACCCGCACCCGAAAGAAGTCCCCTGAACCTAGGGATGATCGAATACTCCGCAGCCCGTTGTGGCCATTGTCGCCCCCGCCGAGCTTGGTCCGAATGCTCCCAAGCGGCAGGTCTAGTTCGTCGTGAATGACAATCAACTGTCCCGCATCGACACCGTAAAAGCCCATGAGCGCCTTCACCGGACCACCCGACTCGTTCATGAACGAGAGCGGCTCGACAAGCACCACCGAGTCGCCCGCACCCGGAACTCCGAATTGGCCCTCGGCAGCGAACGCCAACGCGCGCTTATGTCGGCCCAGCCGGACCCCAAGTTGCACCGTCAGCCCGTCAACAACGGCGAAGCCGATGTTGTGGCGGGTGGCGGCGTACTTCGGTCCCGGGTTGCCCAAGCCGACAATGAGCCAGGTCATAGACCTCTCGCTTCTTCATTACTTCGCCCAGTGACCCGTGGCCCCCAGAGCGATCAGGAAGTTGTGACAGCGGTCTCGACAGCATCTTCGGTTGCGGCGTGTGCGTTGGCTTCTGCGTAGCCCTCGGCCTTCTCGCGAACATCGGATAGCGCGTGATCCGCGGCATCCGAGGCGCTCTCGCCGTGGGCGATGGCATCCTCCATCGCCGCGACTGCAGCAGCCGGGTCCATGCCTGCTTCGGTTGCTGCGGCTTCGGTGGCCCTGATCGCATCGCCGATCGCACCTCGTTCTGCCGCCTCCTCCTTGGAGATGATGATGAGGTCGATGTGCTCGATGATCCGGCGAACCGGCTCGCGCTGGACGTCGCGCGGCTTGGCAATGATCGAGGACCCTGCGTAGTCAATGGTGAAGACGACGCGGCTCGTGCGAAGGGCAAGGCCGAGCTCGTGCGCCGGAAGGGTGATGTGAACGAGTTCGGCACCACGGCCGTAGATGACGGCGGGGACTTGGCCGGCGCGGCGCAGTTTGCGCGCAGCACCCTTGCCGAACTCGGATCGCGGGGAGGCGGTGATGGCAACAGCAGGCACGAGCATTCTCCTTGTACGTCGGTCAACCTCGGAGAAGCGCGTCGGGCGCCGACCACGTCGATCACGGTGCACCAATGTGCTGGTGGCACACCCTCGCCGAGGAGTTGAAGCAGAGTCTACCCCCGCTGGATCAGTGCGAGGACGACCCCCCAACCGGGGCGTCCTCGAACATGCTGGTAACGGAGCCGTCGGTGAAGACCTCGTGGATCGCCGTCGCAAGGATGGGTGCGATCGACAGAACCGTTAACTTCGGAAAGCGCTTCTCCTCGGGAATCGGGAGCGTACTCGTCACGACCACCTCGGAGATCCGGGAGTTCTGGAGGCGCTCACGTGCTGGGTCGCTGAGAATCCCGTGGGTGGCAACGACGATGACGTCGGCTGCCCCGTTTTCGAACAGGGTCTCCGCAGCCTTCACGATCGTTCCGCCGGTGTCGATCATGTCGTCGACGACGACACACACGCGATCGCGGACATCACCCACCACCTCGAGGACCCTCACCTGATTGGGAATATCGGGATCACGTCGCTTGTGAATGATCGCCAGAGGTGCTCCGAGAACATCGGTCCAGCGCTCAGCAACGCGCACCCGGCCGGCATCGGGCGATACCACCGTGATGCGGTGGTCCTCGATCTTGCTTGACACATACGAGGCGAGGAGCGGGAGGGAGAACAGGTGGTCGACCGGGCCGTCAAAGAAGCCTTGAATCTGCGAGGTGTGGAGGTCGACCGACATGAGTCGGTCGGCGCCGGCTGTCTTGAACAGGTCCGCCATGAGCCGGGCGGAAATCGGTTCACGTCCGCGGTGCTTCTTATCCTGTCGGGCGTAGCCGTAGAAGGGCGCGATGACGGTGATGCGCTTCGCTGACGCCCGCTTCAGGGCATCGACCATGATGAGTTGTTCCATGATCCAGGTGTTGATCGGGGTCGTGTGACTCTGGAGGACAAACGCATCACACCCGCGCACCGACTCTTGGAACCGCACGAAGATCTCACCGTTCGCAAAGTCATACGCGAGGGTCGGCGACAACGGAATACCGAGCCGCTCCGCAACCTCGTTCGCTAGTTCGGGGTGGGATCGGCCGGCGAGGAGCACCAGTCGCTTCTGCGTTGGAACGACGAGCTCGGTCAACGGTCCTCCTGAGCCTTGTTCGAAACCTGAGATGCATGTGATGACGGAGTTTCCACTGCCGACGCTGCAGTCTGGGCTGCGGCAGCTGACTGGGCCGAGGATGTTCCCGGTCTGCGACGAAGTACCCAGTCGGCAATGTTGCGCTGCCGTGCCCGACCGACCGCCATCGCCCCGGGCGGCACGTCGTCAGTGATGACCGATCCGGCAGCCGTGTAAGCGCCATCCCCGATTGTCACCGGGGCGACCAGCATCGTGTCACTGCCGATCCTCACGTGATCGCCGACGACGGTGCGGTGCTTCTCGGCCCCGTCGTAGTTGACGAACACGGTCGCAGCGCCGATGTTCGACCCGGAGCCGATCTCGGCATCGCCGACGTAGGACAGGTGCGGAACCTTCGAGCCCTCACCAACGGTGGAGTTCTTGATCTCGACGTAGGCGCCGACCTTCGACCCCTCGCCAAGAACGGTCCCGGGGCGCAAGTAGGTGAACGGCCCGACCGAGGCCCTGGCGCCGATGACCGCAAGCTCGGCCCAGGTGTGAATGACGGACGCATCAGCACCCACCTCGCATGAGGTAAGGGTTGTGCCCGGGCCGAGGCGCGCTCCGCCGGCGACAGAGGTGGGTCCGCGCAGCGTCGTGTTCGGCAGGATCGTCACGTCGGCCTCGATCTCGACATCGACATCGAGCCAGGTCGTTGCGGAGTCAAGGATCGCGACGCCATCGCGCATCCAACGGGCATTGATTCGATCGCGCATGATCGCCGCCGTCTGCGCAAGTTGGAGTCGGTCGTTGACGCCGAGGATCTCCGACTCGTCGGCGCATACTGAGGCTGCCACCCGTTCACCGGCTGATCGCAGCAGGCCGATGACGTCGGTCAGGTATTCCTCGGACTGCGCGTTATCGGTCGTGACGCGATTGAGCATGGCCCGCAGTCCGTCGGCCGAGAATGCATACATGCCCGAGTTGACCTCGCTGATGTCGAGTTCACCCGGGCTCGCATCCTTGTGCTCGACGATCCGATTGACCGCGCCCTCGGCTTCGCGGACGATGCGGCCGTAACCGGTCGGATCTGTGAGGTGAGCGGTGAGGACTGTCGCGGACGCGGACGACGAGGCGTGATCGCTCATCAGGGAGACGAGGGTCGCGCCGGTGAGCAGGGGGGTATCGCCGGTGAGGATGACCACCGGCCCTGAGCCCAGATCCATGTTTTGGCCTGCGAGTGCGTCAAGTGCAACTCGAACTGCGTGTCCGGTGCCGCGCTGTTCCTCCTGTACGACAGTCATGGCCCAGGGTGCGATCTCGCCCACGTGTTCAATGACGAGGTCGCGGCCGTGACCCACGACGACAACGAGGTGGAGGGGCTCAAGGGTTGATGCTGCCTCAATCACGTGTCCGAGAAGGGAGCGGCCCGCAACAGAATGCAGCACCTTCGGCGTTGCAGATCGCATGCGCTTGCCCTCACCGGCGGCAAGGATGACGACGACGGACGGACGGTTGACGGGCACTGGCCACCTTCTCGGGCCGTGGGCGGACGGGCGATACTGCTTGACGCCCGAACTCTACCGCTGTCGTCAGACTCGCCCTTCAGCGCTCATTCACGCGTCTGAAGGCATGGGCGCCGGCACCGCTTTGACGAGCCTTCGCTCGATCCGCTGGGCACTCGGCCACTTGACGTCGGTCGCGAGGCCCATGCGCTCCATGAGTCGGATGACCACGGCCGAGGTGTCCATCTGCCAGGGCAGCACGCCGTGGCGAGCACTCGTTGGATCTGCGTGGTGGTAGTTGTGCCATGACTCTCCCCCGGAGATGGGCGCGAGCCACGCGACGTTCGCGCTGCGGTCACGGGTGGCGAAGGGTCGCTTCCCCCAGACGTGGCAGACCGAGTTGATTGACCAGGTCATGTGATGGACAAGGGCAACTCGAACGAGGGTCACCCAGAAGAAGGCCTGCAGCGCACCAGCCCAGCCATCGACCGCGTAACCGATTGCGGTCGGCACCACCATGCTGATGACTGCAATCACGGGCCACAGCTTCGAGATGCGGTCGATCGCCTTATCTGCGATGAGGTCGGGCGCGTACTTTTGGGTGTCGGTGCCTGAGTAGGTGAACAGCCAGCCGACGTGCGCATGGGTGAATCCGCGAATCAGCCCCCGGGTGCCGGGGCCGTACTCCCAGGGGGAGTGCGGGTCGCCATCGGCGTCGGAGAACTGGTGATGCTTGCGATGATCTGCGACCCAGTCGACGACCCTTCCCTCAACCGCAAGGCTTCCGGCAAGCGCTAGGAAGGCGCGCATCTTGGGTCCGGCCTTGTAGGCGTCGTGGGTGAAGAGGCGGTGGTAGCCGATGGTGATCCCATGGACACCGACCGTGTAGATGACGATGAGCATGACGAGGTCCAGAACGCTCACCCAGCCGTTGACGAAGGCGATGGGCACGCCGATGACCACTGCGAGCATCGGAATGATGACGAACACCCCGAGGATTGTCTTGTCTAAGGGACCAGGCGCATGGGTTGCGAAGGACTCTGTGGTCGGGGTGGACAAGGTCGCCGTGCTCGTCTGATCGTTAATGATGTGGCCTTCCGCGCACGGTGATTGGGTTCATGGTGATTGGGTTCAAATCCCACGAAACTTCAGCCTACGACGATGAGTGGTCCCCCGCGACACCAACACATGAATTCTTGACGCCAAGCTCCCGGGGGTGGGATCGAACCACCGTTGACGGATTCAAAGTCCGCTGTCCTGCCGCTAGACGACCCGGGAATGGGCGTTTTCCCACGTGGGTTCTTGCTTTCTGGCCTCTTTCGAGCCCCGTCTGCGCCCCGCGTATGCCCCGCCAGACCCCCAAAAGTGCCCTCTCGGGCGCCTCGACTGTCTGCCGCGCCCCCACATTGTTCCAGACCGTCTCGGGTCGCATGCGCCGGGAGCACACCCCTCGCCGCTACTGGTCCATTGGGGTCGTGCCGCGGTACCCCCAGCTCAGCGCCCGTCGGCTCATGCGACGCGTGTGGCTCACTGACTGGCTGCTCGCTCAGGACGCTCACCTGATGGGGATCACGGTCGACGTCAGCATCTGGGATCTCCACAAGCGGACCGCAAGGGCCGGGCAGTCCGAGCCCACTGGCCCCACTTGCTTCGCGGCTGCCCTTGAACTCGTCGCAGCGAAGTGGCCTGAGCAGGCCGCCGAGTCCCGCATCAGCCTTGTCGACAACCTGGCGCATCTCCGCCCCCATCTCGCGTTGTCGAATGCACGCATCCATCCCAGACATGTTCGACTCGCCCACTGTAGATCCTGCTTCCCGTAGTTCGGGTTGCTCGGCGTCAGGTGTATCCAGCGGTAGTGGGACCCGCATGGGCACAGGACCTTGCAGTACTTGGGGGAGATCGAATATTCGTCAGCCGCGCTCGCTCAGCAGTCCGACCGCTCTCTACGCGCTCTCACCGTGCGGAAGCGGGTCCCGACGTTGCCGAGCCCGCTGTGACCTCAGGAAGCGCTGATCATCAAGAGGTTTGCGGCCCAGTTTGCGTCCGTAGCACCCGTCGAGACCGCACTACCCAACGGCCATGGATGCCGCAGTGAGGACCTGGACCACCAGAACGCCGACGGTGACGATCACGCCGATCACCACCGCCGCCGTGGCCAGACCCGAGCCATCCGCACCCCCCGACCTCGATGCCGCGCGGGCCCTCCTACCCAAGCGGATGACCACGACTGGCAAAGCCAACGCGAGGAGCCCGACCAAACCCACGAAGTCAAACGCCAGGGCCTTGATCCAGACTGGGTTGGCTGGCTCGTAGGCGATCATCCCGGCACCGAACAAGGCGGTGAACTCGATGAAGACCAAGATCGGGCAAAGGATCGTGCTGACCACGGCCAGCACGAAGGCCGTCGCAGGCCTCTTCATGACGTGAACATCGGGGTGGCTGTCACGCGAGAAGCGTAGCGCGTGCGCCCCCTGGCATAGCCGGAAATGCGACAAGGACGCCTAGGCGGTGCCCC
>CAMCSO010000155.1 GCA_945877545.1 Bifidobacterium breve
CTGATGCGCAGGCTGCCCTCGCGAGCCTCGATGGGCGGGTGCTCGATGAGCCCGTCGAAGGTATCGGCTCGCTGGAGGAGCAACTCGCACGGGCGAGGGCGGCACTGACCGATGAGGTGAGCGCCGCACACGCTGCGCGCAGGCTTCACGGGGACCTAGAAGCGAAGACCGCGGCGGTAGCCGAGGCCCGAGCAAGGCGGGATCTCGCCGCGAGCAACGGGGCAGCCACGATCTCGCTGGCAGACACCCTCAATGGTCGGGGAGCAAATCAGCTGGCCCAGCCCCTGAAGGCCTATGTACTCCAGCAGATGTTCGATGAGGTGATCGAGGCCGCGAATGCCCGGCTGTCGGGCATGCTCGAAGGCCGATTCGCGCTCGTCGACACCGAGCAGGCGCAGGGCCGCGAACGAATCCTCGGACTGGGTCTCGCGATCTCAGACCGGTTCACCGAGTCGGTGCGCAGGGCCGATACCTTGTCGGGTGGTGAGACCTTCTGCGCGGCGCTGGCACTCGCACTCGGTCTTGCCGACACCGTCCGCGCCCATGCGGGCGGCATTGACATCGGCATGCTCTTCGTCGACGAGGGCTTCGGGTCACTCGACCCGGATCGGCTTGATGACGTCATGGCCGAGCTCACTCGACTAAGGGCGGACGGAAGGACGGTCGGCGTGATCAGCCATGTCTCGGAGATGAAGCGATCGATCCTCGAGCGCATCAGCGTCCGTCCACTCGACCCCGGTTCGGGCAGCACTCTGAGCGTCAGCTGGATGGGGGAGTAGATGGATTCATTCGAGCAGGGCCTATCGATGACGATCGACCCGTCGGAGACCACCGAAGGCTCTGTTCGTGCTTCTTGGCCGGTTCCCGATGAATGGCAGCAGGGGAGGGGAGCGTGGGGCGGCCTCGTCGTCGGCGCCTCGATCCGGGCCCTCGCCCTCGTCAATCCTGAGCCGGGGAGGACCGTGCGGACGATTTCGTGCCACATGTTCGGACCGGTACCAAACGGCGACTGCGTGATCGAGGTGTCACCCGTTCGCAGGGGCGCCGCCATGTCGACCTGGGCGGTGAGCATCTGCGATCCGAGCGGTGCCCGATGCACCGAATCGATCGTCATCACGGGAGGGCCTCGAGGCGAGGACATTGAATGTTCGGAGTGGGGCACCGCAACGATGCCAAAGGCACCCGACTGGCAGCGTGTGCCAGCCTTACCGGTAGCGCCCCCCATGGGGCCGGTGTTCGGTCCTCATTTGGAGTTCCGTCCGATTGCCGGATTGCCCTTCTCCGGGTCCGCAGCCAGAGCGCTGGGCTGGTCCCGATTCACTGAGCACGCTTCGCCGCAAGAGAAGCGTGGGTGGACGGAGGAGGAGTTGCTTGCCATCGTCGACGGGTGGTGGCCGGCAGGCTACGTCCGCCTTAAGGCGCCGCGAACCATGGCAACCGTGTCGTTCAGCGCCCACCTCCTCGCCGACCCGGCGAGCGTGCCGATCGGCGAACCCGTTCTCATGGAGAGCGCGGTGACCTCGGCCTACCAGGGTTTCACCTCGGAGATTCGCCGGCTGTGGAGTGTCGACGGCCGGGTCCTCGTCGAGAATCTGCAGTCGATTGTCGTTGTGAACTGAGCAGGGCACCTGCGGGCGCCGGTGGCGCTCACCGCCGCTCGCCATTTACTGGTCAGCCACGATGGCGATCCCATACCGAATCTCGGCACGAACATCCTCATGCGCCGACCCTGGTGACTCGGCCCAGCTCAGGTGATCTCCGGTGCCGGCGGGGCCACTGTCTCGCTGTCGTCTTGTGCGTGGGTACGTCAACGGTTGGTATGTTATTAGAAGATTGGCTATAGTTTTATATATGGACGTCTCTGATCCAACTCGATCGGTGACTTCGGCGCTCGATGGGCCGATACTGGCTGTTCTCGCTTCTGCGGGTCACCCGTTGACGGTGGGTCAGGTCACCGGTCTGGCGGTGCGGGGGTCGGAGATAGGCATTCGACGCGCTATGGCCCGGCTCGTTGAGCAAGGGATTGTGCGCGCCACGATGATGGGGCGAAACCAGGTACACCAGTTGAACCGGGATCACATCGCGGCAGAGATCGCCTGCTTGCTCGCGGGCTTGCGGAATGAGTTGTGGCGGCGTTTACGTGAGGAGTTCTCCGGCTGGCGGCCGATGCCGCTGTATGCCGCAGTCTTCGGTTCGGCAGCCCGAGGAGATGGCGACGATACAAGTGACATTGATCTGCTACTCGTGCATCCACCGTTTCCCGACGAAAAGCGCCCGGCACGAATGAGCGCGAACCTGCGCGCTGAGCTTGCTGACTCACTTGGCGAGGCGTTGTCGGTCAGCGACGATGGCGATGCCCAGCAGCGGTGGGATGCCCAGGTCGATCGGCTGCGTGACCGGGTTGAACTGTGGACGGGCAACAGGCTTCAGGTCGTCGACATGGGGTTCTTCGAATGGCGGCGGGCCACTGGGGACCGCCAGCGGTTACTCGAAGACGTGCAACGTGACGGGATCGAACTGCACACCACGCGAGCCATCCCCCGGTGGTCGTCGGAGGCGACCGGCCGTGGCTAAGGCATCACGAACCCGCCCCGCATCAAGGCAGGACGCTCGCACCCGCCTGCGCACGGCGCAGGCCTACCTTGAGGTTGCGGACCTGGTCCTCGCGGAGGAGAAGCGCTCCGAAATGCCGGGGGTGGCCGCGGCATTGGCGGTGCTTGCTGGCGTTGCCGCATCGGACGCGATCTGTGCAAGTCGCCTGCAGCTCGTGCATCGAGGTGATGATCACCGCGCGGCGAGCGATCTACTTGAGTCCGCGACGCCGGACGGCAAGACCCTGGCCACCACGCTTGCGCGGCTGATCGATCTCAAGGATCAGGCTCACTACGGTGCCACCCTCGTTTCTGCGGCGACAGCTAGAAGGGCCTGCCAGTGGGCCACCCGGCTCACCACTCGCGCGAGGGAGGAATGCGAGCGGTGACGCCCCATTGGGCCCAGATAGCACGGGGTACGAATATCTTCCTTAACGCATTCGAGGCGCTTGCGAAGGCGCGTGCCTAGAATTCGATCGTCTTGGAGATGCTGAGGATTCGCTTCACGTAGGCCTCGGTCTCGGGGTACGGCGGAATGCCGTCGTACTTTCGCACGGCATTGAACCCGGCGTTGTAGGCGGCGAGGGTGTTCTCGAGGCGCTTGCCAGCGACGTCCTTGACCAGACCCCGATTGACGCAGTTGAGCAGCGAGGCCGAGTGAATCGCATCGGTCGGGTCCCAAATGCTCGCGACGCCATCACTGTTGGCGTCGATCCCATACTGCGCCCAGACCTCGGGCATGAACTGGGCGATGCCTTGGGCGCCCGCCCTGCTCACCGCCGTTGGATCCCAACTACTTTCCGCGGATATCTGGGCAGCGAACACCCTCGCCGGGACTTGTGGGCACAGTTGTGCTGCCTCTCGAATGACGGAGCGATATTCGGTGGGCACGACTACCGGGCCGATGACACCCGCCTTTCGGGCGACGGGCAGTCCCCACCAGACGACAGCCCCAGCGATGCCCGCGAGGACAAGGAGCGCCGCCGTGATTCGCACCCCTGACGGACCTCCCTTTGACATAGGTCCACGGTAACCCGCGGGGGATGCCAGCCACGAATGCCCCGGACGCGTACCGTGGGGACGTGACGATAGAGCCCGGTACGCCGCCCGCAGGCCATGACCTGAGCCGGGCAGACCTCGAGGGCATGTTCGAGAAGCGACTGGCGGAGGCGTTCGCGGCCCTCGGGACCTTCAACCTCGCAGTCTTTGGGAAGACCGGAGCGGGTAAGTCGACCCTCGTTAACGCCATCTTTGGTCGCGATGTCGCCAGGACTGGCGTGGGGCAACCGGTCACGAAGGGCCTCGTCTACCACCGGCATCCTGATGGATTCCTCGGGCTCTATGACTCGGAGGGATTCGAGACGGGCACGGCGGGCAACGTCATCCTCGAAGGTTTGCGCGCCCTCGTCGCAGACCATGGCACACGGCCGGTGGATCAGCGGATCCACGCGGCCTGGTACCTCGTTCGGTGGTCTGACCGCCGATTCGAAGGCGCCCAGGCAGAGTTCGTCCGCGCCCTCCGTGACCTCGGGCTGCCGGTGATCGTCGTAATGGCGCAGGTCCCCACCCGCGACGGGGTCATCCATCCCGACGCCCTCGAGTTTGCGCGCTATATCGAGGGACTCGGACTACCTCTTGCGCCGAACGGCCGCGTCGTTCACACGAATGCGCTCGTTGACGAGTTCAGCGGCGCTCCGGTGTTCGGACTCCAGCAATTGCTCGACGCTACCTACGAGGTGGTTCCCGAGGTTGCTGAGAGGGCGCTGACGGCGGCGCAGGTTCTGGATATCGGGCGTAAAAAAAAAGTGGTCGCTGGCATCGTTAACCAGGCGGTCGTTATCGCGGCGGGGATCGGAGCGACCCCGATCCCGTTCACTGACGCAGCACTCCTTATCCCCAATCAGGTGACGATGATCGCGCGTATCACCGCGGCCTACGGCCTGCCGCCGAGCCGGTCGAGGGCCATGGCTGCCGCGGGGTCGATCATCCTCACCGGTGGGGCGACGATGGCGGGCAAGTATGCCGTCACGAACCTGATGAAACTGGTGCCCGGAGGGGCGATCGCAGGCTCGGCGATCTCGGCGACCGTTGCCGCATCGCTCACCAAGGCCGTTGGCCTAGCGTGGTCGCGGGTATGTGAGTACGCGGTGTCGCTTCCCGACGACCAGCGCGACCGGTTCCTTGAGAGCGGCGAGGTCACCCAGAAGTTCGTTGGGTTCATGAAGGCGGGGGGAGTCGCCTCGGCATTTGGGGGACTCGGACGCAAAGGCGGTTCGTGATTATCCGCAGGCGAGCTGTTGCCGTGGCAGCGGTCGTAGGCGCGACTGCGCTCATGTGGTCCGACGGTGCTGTCGGCGTCTGGCAGTCGATCGTCGCCTTCGCCTTGCGCTCGAACGAGGCGGTGACCTCCACCGTCATGGGAGCGAGGCAGTGGGGCGACGCCGATCTCCACGTTGCCGTGTGGGGAGCCGTCGCGGTGTGCGTTCTGCTCGCGTTGCCATCGCCTCGTGCCAAGTGGCAGGGGCTCGTGTGCCTCCTCGCGTGGAGCTGGTTCGTCGAACTGGCGCAGCCCTGGTTCACCGAGATCCGCAGCAGGCAACTCGTCGATGCACTCGGGAACACGGTTGGGATCATCGGGGCGTACGCGGTGATGTCGGTCTGGGCGAGGGTACGCAGGGCCCGAGGGGATGCAGGCTCATTCTTCGCCGGGAGCGAACGGACGGAAGGTCTGGCTGCCCGGGAGCGTTGACGTGGAGACAATAGGGAAGTCGACCACAGGAGGGCCTCACCATGCGACCGCCAGAGGAGCTGTACTCAATCCACAGCGAGCCATCTTCTGTTGATGGCCCCGTTCTCGTCTACGCCTTCGCCGGGTTCGTCGATGCAGGCGCGGGCGTTCGACTGGCGGCCGATCACCTGCTGGCCTCGTGCGAGCATCGGCTGATCGCCACCTTTGATGTTGACGAGGTCTTCGACTACCGCGCAAGGCGACCGCGGATGTCGTACGTCGTCGATCACTTCGCGTCAGTTGAGATCCCGCAGATCACCCTGCATGAGGTGACCGATTCCACCGGCGTTCCGTTCCTTCTTCTCGTCGGCCCAGAGCCCGACTACCAGTGGCAGCGGTTCATCGCGGCCGTCGAGCAGATCGTCGACCGGTTCGGGGTCCGGCTTGCCATTGGACTGACCGCGGTCCCGTGGCCGGCCCCCCATACCCGTCCGCTTGGCATCACTGTGCACGGAAGCGAGCCATCGCTCCTCGAGAATCACCCATCAGTCCTTGGCGAGATCGAGGTGCCCGGGCATGTGTCGGCAATGCTCGAACTACGTCTCGGTGAGCGCGGCACCCCCTCAATGGGGATCACCGCGCAGGTTCCGCACTACCTCGTCCAGTTCGAGTATCCGAATGCTGCCACCGCATTGCTTGACGGCCTCGCGACCGTCACTGCCATGAGTGTGCCGAGGGGAAACCTCGTGCCGGCAGCCGCGCGAGCGGAGCGTGAGATTGCCCAGCAACTCGAGGGCAACGACGAGTTCGCGACGGTGGTGTCGGCTCTCGAGCAGCAGTACGACCAGATGGCCCACCTGCAGAGCGGGGCCGGTGGCGGGCTCGCCGATTTGGCGCCAGCTGGCGGAGTGCCGACCGGCGATGAGATCGCGGCCATGGTGGAAGAGTTCCTCCAGGGACTCGCAGGTGAGGCGGACGAAGGAAAGACGGAGGGCTAGCCGCTCTTGCGGCGGAACTCCCGCTTGCCGCCGGTGCGGTTCGACTGGTCCTTGCTCGACTGCGACCCTGAGTCGCCGGAGGCCGCTCCGAAGCCGCCCTTGCTGTTCTTTGCCTCCAGCGCGAGGCGGAACCTCTCACGCGGATCATTCGGGTCAGGAGTACTCGGGTTAGGGCCGGTCGAGGGTGAATCGTTCGTTGCCATGGGGAGAGTCTGGCACCTGCGGGCCAGCCATGCGTCGAGGCGTGCCCCCAGCGGTGCAGGATGTCCTCTGTGACGCGACTGGGATCGGTGCTTGTCCTCATGGCCGTCGTTGCTCTCACCTCCTGCGGACGCACTCCTGCGGGGGGAGCAGTTGGCGTTACGCGCTTTGCGCCTGCCGACCGTGAAGCGATGCCGGTGATCTCCGGTCCGCTCCTCGGGGGCGGCACTGGTTCGATCGCTGACGGAGCCGGGCGGGTGGTGGTCCTCAACAACTGGGCCTCGTGGTGCGAGCCATGTCGCGACGAGATCCCCCTCCTCGTCGCTGCATCCTTTGGGGCTGATCCCAGCGACGTCCTCTTCCTCGGGCTCAACGTGAGCGACGAAACCGCGGCTGCGAGCGAGTTCGTCGATGCGACCGGGATGCCATACGCGAGCATCGTCGATTCGGGTGGCGCCATGCTTGCGACGATTCC
>CAMCSO010000156.1 GCA_945877545.1 Bifidobacterium breve
GCAAACCGGAGATCCACCCATGAGCCCCGCACCGCCGACGCGGATCTCGCAGGACAGCCAGTGTGCGCGGTTCGGCTGCGATGTGGAGGTCGACATCGACGGCTGGACTCTGTGCCAGCATTGCCTCGACGATGACCCGGTTCTTCGACATCCGGCAAGGATTAACGATGTCCCGGGACAGGGATTAACTAAGTCGTGAAACACGGATCAACTTTGTTTTGACCGTGCGTGAGGAATCATTGAAGGAAGCGGTGCAGGTCGGGTCTCCGATCCACGACCCGTACAACTTTGCGACAAGCGGCCCGCCGGTGACCGCGCTGGCGGCCAGCCATTCTGCGGTGATGGCATTCGTGGAGGCGTCAGCCTGACTATGTGAGTTCAAAGCAATGGCACTCTGCAACCGCGTGACCTGCGACTTCAACCGCGCGATCTCCTTCACCGCCGGGTCGCCGGCATGAGGCCGCGGACGACGGTCGACGAGCCCCGCGTCACCTGTTCGAGCAGCCTGCGCCTGCCGCTTGCGGATCAACGTGGAGTACAGCCCTCCCCGGCGCAAAAACCCCGCCCGCTCGGCCTTCGGCAACGCCTCGAACTTGGCCAGAATCCGAGCCTTGTAGGACGGAGCGAACGTACGGGGCTGCGCACGCGGAGCAACCTCAGGATCAGGGATATGTGCCATGACGACAGCATGCCCGGCCTGCGAAACATCGGCGTTCTTCAACATGAAGCAAACCTCTTCCACGCCCTCTGAAAACAGCGGATTAGACGATCAGACCTGTCTCGGCTGATGTTGACAAAGAGTGCGGTACGCACCAACCGTCAACAGTCGGTTCTTCTGGGTGAGTGAACAATCAGATTCGCTGTAGCCTCTATGCGGTCCCACGAATTCCGTGTGGAGTTCTGGGACCGCATAGGGTAACGGCGTTGACGTCACTAATGCATAACTCACACTCAGCGGTCAAAGACCCACACTGCGGTCGCAACAGTTACCTCAAGCGCCTGTCTATCGTTGAGGCAAGCGTCATAGTCCGTTAGCAGACACCGGCCCACGGGAGCGCTCGGGCTACGTCGATGAACGTGGCCTCCTCGCAGAATGAGGGCTCGGTTGCTATGGGTTGCGCTCGATCCTGTTCGATCGCCGGGTCCTGCGCGTGCTCTTCTACAAAGGGGCCGATTGAGTCCCACGGTGATGCTCGTTAGCTAAGAGACGCGCCGACCCATGAAACTGTTGGGGAGTCGACCCGAGATTGCAGCAGGACGGGTGAAGCATCGATGGTCGGCGTATATTGACGAGCATTGGGCAACGATCGGAGACGGGCGCATGCGACATCTTGATATTGCCGTCGGCGGAATGACGTGCGCCTCCTGCGCGATGAGGATCGAACGCAAGCTGAATCGACTGCCCGGGGTCGTCGCTTCTGTCAACTACGCAACCGGCACTGCGAGCGTCGACTTCGATCCGGATACCGTGAGAGCTGAACGTCTGATTGAGCAGGTGGAGGCGACCGGCTACTCCGCTCGGGTCTCGGTGCCGGACGAGCAAAGAGCCGGCTCGGATTCACCGCCCCGGAACGAGTCCGACGAGGTTTCCGGGATCCCCGGTATAGGTGAGCTGAAGTCTCGGCTGCTCATCAGCGCCGTACTCACCGTGCCTGTCGTGGTACTCGCGATGGTGCCGGTCCTCCAGTTCGACTTTTGGCAGTGGCTCTCGCTCACCCTCGCCGCCCCCGTTGTTGTCTGGGGGGCCTGGCCGATCCATCGGGCCACGGTGATGAATGCGCGGCACGGGGCGGTGACGATGGACACGCTCATCTCCGTTGGGGTGCTCTCAGCATTCGCGTGGTCGTTGTGGGCGCTCTTCCTAGGGGGAGCGGGTGCTCCCGGCATGAATATGCCCTTCGAATGGACGTCATCTGCGACCTCGGGGCCGATGATCTATCTCGAGGTTGCCTCCGGTGTCACGACCCTTATCCTCCTCGGCCGCTACCTTGAGGCTCGCGCGAAGTCGCGGTCTGGATCTGCCCTTGAGGCCCTGCTGAGGCTCGGCGCGAAGGAGGTGGTCGTTCTTCGATCGGGAAGCGAGGTTCGCCTGCCGATCGGGAGCCTCGTCGTGGGTGACCTGTTCATCGTCAGGCCGGGGGAGAAGATCGCCACCGATGGCGTCGTCGAGGAGGGGGCCTCCGCGGTTGACACATCCCTCCTCACCGGGGAGTCAGTCCCGGTTGAGGTCGGCCCTGGCGACGATGTCTTCGGCGCCTCTGTGAATTCGGGCGGACGACTCTTGGTTCGGGCAACGCGCGTCGGCTCTGATACGGCGCTCGCGCAAATCGCCCGGCTCGTAACGGCAGCGCAGTCAGGCAAGGCCCCAGTCCAGCGGCTGGCGGATCGCATCGCGACCGTATTCGTGCCGGTCGTTTTGCTGGTTGCCCTGGCTACCCTCGTCGGATGGCTGGTGAGCGGGTCGGACGCGGCTTGGGCTTTCACCGCTGCCGTCGCGGTCCTCATCATCGCCTGCCCATGCGCCCTGGGTCTCGCGACCCCGACCGCCCTTCTCGTCGGCACCGGGCGCGGCGCGCAACTCGGCATTCTCATCAAGGGCCCCCAGATCCTTGAGTCAACCCGCCGCGTGGACACGATCATCATGGACAAGACCGGAACGGTGACGATGGGTCGAATGGTCCTCATCGATGTCTTCACCGAGGCTGACGCTCCGAGGCAGGAGGCTCTGCGCCTCGCCGGGGCTGTCGAGACGGCATCAGAGCATCCCGTAGCACTGGCGATCGCCGCCGCAGCCAGCGAGGCAGGCGGGCTTCCAGACGTCACCGGATTCGTCAGCACTCCCGGGCTCGGAGCGACCGGCATGGTCGACGGCCTGCGGGTGAGCGTTGGGCAGGCTTCCTACCTCGAACAGGAAGACTGCGCAATCCCTGCCTCGATGCGGGCGGCGCAGGAGGCCGCCCAGAAACGTGGGCAGACCGCCGTCATGGTGGGCTGGAGCGGTGGGGTTCACGCGGTCATGGCCGTCGCCGATGACCTGAAACCTGCGAGTCGGGCGGGCGTTGATGCCCTGCGTTCCCTCGCGCTCACCCCCTATCTCCTCACCGGCGACAACGAGCGGACTGCCCATGCGGTCGCGTCGGAGTTGGGGATCGACGGCGCATACGTCATTGCCGGAGTGCTCCCCGCTGCGAAGGTCGATGTCGTGCGCAGGCTTCAGTCGCAGGGTCGCGTTGTCGCGATGGTCGGCGACGGTGTGAACGATGCGGCTGCCCTGGCGCAGGCCGACCTCGGGATGGCCATGGGCGCGGGCGCCGACGTCGCCATAGAAGCGAGCGACATCACGCTCGTCGGGGGTGACCTGCGATCAGCGGCCGATGCGATCAGGCTCTCCCGGCGCACCCTGGCCGTCATCAAGGGGAATCTGTTTTGGGCCTTCGCCTACAACGTCGCGGCCATCCCGCTGGCGGCGGCGGGGCTGCTCAACCCGCTCATCGCGGGCGCAGCGATGGCCTTCAGTTCGGTCTTCGTTGTGACGAACAGCCTGCGCCTGCGGCGGTTCCGATCGTCGATCAATGCGAGCCCCAACCTGAGGTCCGTCACTCTGCTACGTAATGCAGTGCCGTCTGCCCCCTGAAGCAACAAAATGGTCAGCGAAAGATAGCCCACGGCCATATGCTGTTTTTCGTTTATCCTCGCCTTGTTCGGTGCTTGGCTTGCGTTTTTGTACGCCTGGATCTTCACCCCCGGGTTACCGACGCCACCCAGAGTCCGCACCGCAGCAAACTAGTCGCCGGGCATCACTGAGGCGGTCTGGGGTCGCCATTCGCGAGTGCGACGCAGACCGTCGAGGCTGCAAATGCATCGGAGACTGATCCTCGGGCTCCCGAGGTGGTACCGCCGATCGTCGTCGCGAGCGCCCCGGTTGCCTCTGAAGCAGTTCGAAGGGCAGCGATGGCTGCGGCAGCGTTTAGTCCGAAGGTGACGATGTCACTCGCCGACGTAACGGCCTCGATCGACGCCTGAGCCTCGCCAATGGACCGCACCAGCACCGCGTACTCGGCCTCGAATGTCGCGGCGAGAGCCACGGCCTCGGACACATCGACCGGAACCTTGCCAATCTGCGTGCCGAGGTCCTCGACACCCTGACCCACTGCTTCGCTCCGCGCATTGAGACTCGCACGGATCTGATCACCGGCCGTCGCACCGGAGATTGGATCGAAGGCGAGGTCCTCGCCGATCGCTTGGACATTATCGCGGATGCCAAACGCTGCACCGCAGATGCCGTCGGCCCACGCGACGGTCGGATCGACCGGTGGGGGCGTGGGGGAGGGTGCGACGGATGCTGTGGCGCTGCCCTCCAACGACGGAGCATCAGTTGAGCAGCCGGCGAGGGCGATGGTCATCGTGACCATTGCGATTGCCGGTATTGCGATTGCTGAGGGGAGAAATCGAGGCCAAGGGGTCATGCCTGCCACGTTAGCTCACCTGGGAAGCACTCCCACCTACGGAGTAACGAGCGTAACGAGCGCGAGGTGCTTCGTCGCTCGCGTGCACGCGACATAGATGTCGGATCCCCGGGCGGCCTGCTCGCTTATGGCCACCGGATCGACAACGATGACGGTGTCGAACTCGAGTCCCTTCGTCTCACGTGCGGTGAGCACGGCGATCGGCGAATCAAGGGCAGTGTCCCCTGTACCGAAGTCGTTGCTCACGCCCCTGAGCTGCCGCGCTAGCCGCAGGTAGGAGTGGTCCGGAAGGACCACGCATGCCCGGCCCTCAGCATCGCCGACGAGGGTACGAATGCTCGATGGGAGATCAGCCTCCGCGCACGAGATGAGATCGGCCGGCTCACCCTCGCGAATGGGCTGGAGCAGCGGAGCCTGACCGCCGGCTCGGGTAAGCCACTCGACTG
Source organism: Bifidobacterium breve (assembly GCA_945877545.1). Taxonomy (GTDB): domain Bacteria; phylum Actinomycetota; class Actinomycetes; order S36-B12; family S36-B12; genus WLND01. Next base: position 4,913 of record CAMCSO010000156.1, read on the forward strand.
CCGTCGCTGCTGTCTGCTTGGTAATCCGGTAGGTCACGGTGAGGGTATGAAGGTCGACGGTTCCGCCGATGTCGCGAAGGGCCTGGTCCCAGTCCCGTGCTCCTGCAGGATGCGTCGTCTGCTGAAGGTCGCCAACGATCGTCATGGATCGACGACTCGAACGACGCGCAACGCAATGCCACGCCATGGTCGAGAGCTCCTGAGCTTCATCGACCACGACGTGGCCGTAAATCCATTCGCGATCCTCGAGGGCCCGCTCGGCGACCGTCGTGGTGAGGACGTTGGCGCCAGGGTCACTCACCGAAAGCTCCGTCATTCCATTGTCGGACTCAGCTGACCAACGTGGTCGTGGAGGGACATAGTCCCCGAGCACGTGCGCAGCCTCGTCGAGGAGTGGGACGTCATCAACGCTCCAGTCCGACTCGTTCACCGCGGTGAGGGCTCGCTGCTCAGCGGCAGTGAGAATGCCGCGCGCCGCCTGCTTCAGGGTTGCGGGATCGGTGAGGAGGAGGTGGATGAGTCGCTCGGGGCTGATGGGCAGCCACATGTGGTTCAAGGTTCGCCGGACCGCGGGATCGTCAATAATGTCGGCGAGCGCGTCACGCCGATTGTCCTCGTCACTCGGGTCCTCGGATCTTCTGCGGCAGCGATCTCGGGCAAGGAAGTCCAATGCCCGTGTGAGAAACTGATCGCGACCGGCATGGAATGATGCCTGCTTTGGAACGCTCTTGCGCGCATCGGCCAACTGCCGAGAGGTCATCGAAATCGTCGATCCGTCGTCGAGTGTGATGGAGACATCGTGAGCTGGGATTCGCCGCCGGTGTTCCACAGCGGCAGCGATGACGGCCGTCATCCGAAGATCGCCCTTGATGGCGGCCGTGGCCATCGGATCGCTGCGAGTTGCCGTAATCCCAGGGAAAAGCTGCCCGGGAGTGAGCAGCACGACATCGGTCTCGCCCAGGCTTGGGAGGACCTGTTCGATGTAGTGCAGGAAGGCTGTCGACGGCCCGATGACGAGTACCCCGTCCTTCGCGAGTTTGTCCCTGAAGGTGTACAGCAGCCAGGCGGCCCTATGGAGCGCGACAACCGTCTTGCCAGTGCCCGGCCCGCCCTCGACGACGGTGATCTGGGCGAGGGGGCTCCGCACAATCGCATCCTGATCGGCGGCGATCGTCGCGATGATGTCGCCCATGCGGCCCTCGCGGGGCGCCTCGACCGCCGCGGCCGCTGCGTCGGTGTCTGAGGAGGTGAAGGTGGGATCGGCGAGCAATTCGTCCTCGACGTGCGTGACCGTCCGATCCTTCGTGATGATTCGCCGGCGCCGGGTGACACCCATCGGGTTGACCGTCGTGGCCTGGTAGAAGCCTGCAGCGTTTGGAGCCCGCCAGTCGAGGAGCACGGGGTCGCCATCTTTGTCACGAAGACCGATGCGGCCAATGTGGTACGAGTCCTGAGCCGAGGTGTCGATGCGTCCGAAGCACAGGCGGGCCCCTGACTGACGGGCGGCCTTCAGTTGGTGCATGAGGTTTTCGAACTGGGCCTGCCGTTCGAGTTCGTCCTGGACGGTGCCGACAGAGGGGGCTGCTCTCAGGCGGGCTACTCGACTGTCGAGGTAAGCAATGTGGTGCTCAAGGGTGTCGTAGGCATCGTCCATGAAGACTTGCTCATCTTCGATGGAGCCCATGGACATGTCCTTCGTTGGCCGCGGCGGTGGCATTCGCGGAACAGAAGTCTGTCAGACACCCAAAAACGGCTCGGCACCACCCGTAAGTCGTGGTACCCATTACTCCTGCGGCATCGTGTCCCGATCCTCATCGGTCAGACAACGATCGCCGGGTGACAGTCCCTGCGACGTCATCGACGGGATAGGGGAGCCGTCCGGATGATCTACTGCACTGATGTTTCGGCAGGCTTGTGATCCACGTCAGGTATCGAGTTGGGTTTCATCCGCTCACAGACCGCCGCCCGCGCCAGGCCATGACCGACATCGTGCTTGCCGCGGACAGGAGGGAGATGAATGACGCAGCCGACCCGATGGACAGGATTGATGCAACTGATCCGATGCTCCCTACCGAGAAC
>CAMCSO010000157.1 GCA_945877545.1 Bifidobacterium breve
GAAGGCGGCTCCCGCGAAGAAGGCGGCTCCCGCGAAGAAGGCGGCTCCCGCGAAGAAGGCGGCTCCCGCGAAGAAGGCGGCTCCCGCGTCGGCGGTATCCGAAGTCTTGGTGGAAGACGTACTCATCGAGGTCCTCGAAACCGAGGACGGCCTTGTCGTGATCGACGCGGACGAGGTGCCGGAGGCAGAGCTTGAGGCCGTGGCGGTCTTGGAGAAGGACCTTGAGGCCGATATTGCCGTCGACATCGCTGAGGTCGAGGCAGAGACTGACGTCGAGGAGGAGAAGCCTGCTGCTGATGGCGAGGAGCAGGGCTTCACGATCTCCGACGTTGACGACACCGACGAGCCAGTTCAGACGGTCACCGTGGCCGGTGCCACCGCGGATCCTGTCAAGGACTATCTCAAGCAGATCGGCAAGGTTCCCCTCCTCAATGCAGAGCAGGAGGTCGACCTTGCCAAGCGCATTGAAGCAGGCTTGTTTGCCGAGGAGAAGCTGAACGAGCCCAAGAAGAGACCCGAAAAGAAGATGCAGCGCGATCTTGAATGGATTGCCGAAGACGGCCGCCGTGCCAAGAATCACCTGCTTGAGGCGAACCTTCGACTCGTAGTGTCGTTGGCGAAGCGGTACACGGGCCGCGGGATGCTCTTCCTCGACCTCATTCAAGAGGGGAACCTCGGCCTGATTCGGGCGGTTGAGAAGTTCGATTACACCAAGGGCTATAAGTTTTCGACCTACGCAACCTGGTGGATCCGGCAGGCGATCACGCGAGCCATGGCCGACCAGGCGCGAACGATTCGTATTCCCGTGCATATGGTCGAGGTCATCAACAAACTCGCTCGCGTGCAGCGTCAGATGCTCCAGGATCTAGGTCGTGAGCCGACGCCGGAAGAGCTTGCAAAGGAACTCGATATGACCCCGGAGAAGGTGGTCGAGGTCCAGAAGTACGGCCGCGAGCCCATCTCGCTCCACACCCCACTGGGCGAGGAAGGCGATAGTGAGTTCGGCGACCTCATCGAGGACTCCGAGGCGATCGTCCCGTCGGATGCCGTGTCGTTCACACTGCTACAGGAGCAACTTGAGTCGGTGCTCGACACCCTTTCTGACCGCGAGGCAGGGGTTGTTCGCATGCGTTTCGGACTCACCGATGGCCAGCCGAAGACCCTTGACGAGATCGGAAAGGTCTACGGGGTCACGCGTGAGCGGATCAGGCAGATTGAGAGCAAGACGATGTCGAAGCTTCGACACCCGTCACGGTCACAGGTTCTCCGCGACTACCTCGATTAACCGAGGCAGAGCGTCGGGCCCCTATTTGCCAGTGAAGGTGGGAGTCCGGCGTTCATTGAAGGCCGCGATTCCTTCGCGATAGTCATCGCTGCGCCACGCGGCATTGCGGCGACTAGTGAGGTCGTCGAATGTACTGCTCGTGGGCGGCATTGCGTCCGTGAGGGCGGTCATCTCTGCCTTGATCGCTCCGATCGCGAGCGGTGCAAGGGCGGCGATACGGTTGGTCAGAACGTTGGCTTCGCTCGTGAGTTCAGGCTCACTGGACACGAGCCTGTTGACGACGCCAAAGTCCGCCATCTGCTCGGCGGTCAGTGGGTTCGCGGTGAAGAACATTTCCTTGGCCACATTCAGCGGCAGCCCGCTCACGAAATGGGCAACGCCGGCGGTGTTGTAGGGCACGCCAAGCTTGACGGGTGTGATCGCGAAACTCGCTGTGCGCATCGCCACGACGAGATCGCAGGTGAGAACGAGATCGCATGCACCGCCCCAGACCCCGCCCTCAACGGCGGCGATGACGGGGAAAGGCATGCGCCTGATCGTTCGAAAGAGCTCTTCAAGTGGATTGGACCACGTGAGCGGGTCCATTCCGTCCGAGGGGAGCTCGCTGATGTCGTGCCCGGCGGACCAGGTTGTCACGCCCGCCTCGGCACGAATGATGAGTGCACGAGCCGCCCTCGACTCAGCGGAGATGATGGCGCCGGTGAGTTCGTCAAGCAGCGTTCTCGACAACGCGTTGCGTTGCTGCGCATTCGAGATGATCAGCGTTGTTACGTGCTCTGATGCCTCGGTGCGCAGGAGCGACATGGGGGCGCTGCCAGCCCTCAGCGGTTGTCGGACGAGGGCACTGAGGAGAGTCGGTGCGTTTCGTCTACCACCTCAACTGCTTGGGCTCGAAGGACCGGCTCATGTCGACTCCAGTGGTGGCCACAGAAGAGCAGGTCAACTCCGCCGGGGAGCACGACTCGAACATACGCCTGGGCGGCGCACCGATCGCATCGGTCCGTCGGACTGAGTGCCGGCGCAGTCATCGTGGTTGTCATGAACGTGAGCACCTCCGCTGTCGACCGAGATCATCCTGTTGGTGATCCTCGCTCTGGTGTTTAGTCTCCCACCCCCAGCCTGTCCCCGTGTCGGCGCGCCGGAAAGGTTCACCGAAGGCGAACGTATACGTGTGAGGGGACTCACACCCCACCCGACACGGATGCAGGAGGCGGGACAGTGTCAGGGCCTGTGGGTAGGTTGACCACATGGCGACGACCCCGGCTCGATCTCACCGCGCAGTCTCGCCGGCGAGCGTGATCAAGGATTCGACCGACGGGTACTCGGCGAAGAACCTTGCCGTTTTGGAAGGCCTCGATGCCGTGCGCAAGCGCCCCGGAATGTACATCGGCTCCAATGATGGCCGGGGCCTGATGCACGGCCTGTGGGAGATCGTCGACAACTCAGTGGACGAGGCACTCGGCGGCCACTGCTCGAGAATCATCATCACCCTGCATCCCGACGGATCTGCGGAGGTGGCCGATAACGGTCGGGGCATCCCCGTTGACATCGAGAAGAAGACGAAACTGACCGGTGTCGAGGTGGTGCTAACCAAACTCCACGCAGGCGGCAAGTTCGGCGGGGGTTCGTACAACGCCTCCGGGGGTCTGCATGGCGTGGGAGCATCTGTGGTGAACGCGCTGTCCAGTCGCCTTGATGTCGAGGTTGACCGTGGCGGAAAGATCCACGCGATGTCCTTCCGTCGCGGGGTCCCCGGCGTCTTCGATGGGATCGATGAACATGCCGACTTCACGAAGAAGGGGGGCCTGACCATCGCACGCGCCTGTCCGCGCACTCGTACCGGCACCAGGGTGCGCTGGTGGGCCGACAAGCAGGTCTTTACCAAGGATGCCGCCTACGATCTTGTAGCCCTCCGCGAGCGTGCAGTCCAGAGCACGTTCCTCGTACCAGGGCTCGCCATCTCGATTCATGACAATCGCGATCCTTCCGACCTCGTCGAGGAGACCTTCCAGCACAAGGGTGGCATTGGAGAGTATGTCGAGACGATTTCGAGCGGGGAGGCCGTGTCGCCGGTCATCCGGCTTCAGGGCAGTGGTCACTTTCACGAGACAGTTCCAGTCCTTGATGACAAGGGGCATATGAGCCCCGAGGAGGTTGATCGTGAGCTTGGTGTCGATATCGCCCTGCGCTGGGACGCCGGCTACGACAGCAACGTCCGATCATTCGTCAACGTGATCGCGACCCCGAAGGGCGGAACCCATGTCGCAGGGTTTGAGCGATCCCTCGTCAAGGTGATCAACGATCAACTCCGTTCGGCGAAGGTGCTGCGGGCGAGCGAGGACAACGTCGCAAAGGACGACTGCCTTGAGGGGATGACCGCAGTCGTAACGATCAGGTTGGCTGAGCCGCAGTTCGAAGGGCAGACCAAGGAGGTGCTCGGCACGCCTGCCGCATCGCGCATCGTCGGCAATGTGGTGGCTAAGGAACTCGCCTCTTGGTTCACGACCCCGCCGCGTGGTGATAAAGCAGCGACCAAGGCGGTTCTCGACAAAATCGCGAATGGTATGCGCGCCAGGGTGTCGGCGCGCGCTCACCGAGATACGCAGCGGCGCAAAACCGCCCTCGAGTCATCCGCACTGCCGGCGAAGCTCGTCGATTGTCGCAGTGACGAGGTCGCGCGAAGTGAGTTGTTCATCGTCGAGGGCGATAGCGCCCTCGGCACAGCCAAGACAGCGCGGAGTTCGGATTACCAGGCGCTTTTGCCGATTCGTGGCAAGATCCTCAATGTTCAGAAATCCTCGCTCTCAGACATGCTGAAGAACGCAGAATGCGCCTCGATCATTCAGGTGATCGGCGCGGGTTCTGGTCGATCCTTCGATATCGATCAAGCCCGATACGGGAAGGTGATTCTGATGTCGGACGCTGACGTCGACGGAGCTCACATTCGGTGCCTTCTCCTCACCCTCATCCACTCTTACCTGCGCCCGATGCTCGATGCAGGTCGGGTCTTCGCCGCAGTGCCACCGCTCCACCGTGTCGAGATCGTCAACGCGGGGAGCAAGGCAAATGAAGTGACCTACACCTACTCCGATGCCGAGATGAAAGCGGTTCTCGCCAACGCCCACAAGACAGGTCGCAAGGTGAAGGATCCAGTGCAGCGCTATAAGGGTCTCGGTGAAATGGACGCATCCCAGTTGCGCGAGACAACGATGGACCCCGCGCACCGAACTCTACGGCGCATCACTATGACGGACGCCGAATCCGCTCGCGAGGTGTTCGACTTGCTCATGGGTAACGATGTCGCTCCGCGAAAGGAGTTCATCGTGGAGGGCGCGTCGGGCCTCGACCGTGATCGCATCGACGCCTGAGGAATTCGCGCCGCTGCCGTTAATGGGCCTATCCACGACGTCGATGACGTCCCGCTAGCCTTGGCTAATGCCTATTTTTAACCTGAACGATCTCGGGATGTTTCCTAGGGACGAGTTCGAGGATGTCCTTGCCTCGAATGCTGAGTATGTGAAGTCCTTCGCTGACGAGGGACTCACAGGAACCGCGGCATCTGGTCTTGCTGTCATCACGTGTATGGACTCGCGGATCGACCCGCTCGGAGTCCTCGGCAAGAAACCGGGCGACGTGAAGATCCTGAGGAATGCAGGGGCACGGGTTACCGATGACATGTTGCGAACGCTCATCCTCGCCACGTACCTCCTCGGTGTCACACGGGTGCTCGTCATGCCGCACACGAACTGCCGCATGGCCGGCGGCTCTGAATCGCAGATCCACGCGGCAATCCTTGTGGAGCATGGCATTGATACCCGCAGCGTCGAGTTCCGCACCGTCGATGACCAGGAGTCGGCCCTTCGCACCGACCTCGTGCGGATCCGCTCGCATCCGCTCCTCCCAGCCGGGCTCGTCGTCGGTGGCGTCATCTTCGACGTCCACAGTGGAGCCATCCGCCCAATCGAAGCCTGACCCGCCGAATCACCCATCTGGCCCAGAATCCGGGCGAGATGAACAGAAAAGGCGCTGAGCGGGGGTTTTCTGTTCAGTTGACCCAGATTCAGGGTGAGATGGTGGCGGAGACTGGCTGGCCCCCGATGCCCCAGGCGTCGGGGCTCACCTCGTAGATGACAACCCTGATTCGCGCTGGGTCCCCGCCGAGCGCCTCAGCCGTTGCATCGGTGAGTCGTTTGATGAGGTCGTGCTTTTGCTCGATGGTTCGACCCTCGAGCATCGTGATCTGGACGAACGGCATGGGCCCTCCTAGGTGGATGAATGTGGAGAGTAGCGATTCAGGGTGCCTGTGCACCTCGCGGGCGCCGAAATTGCGAGTGCCACTACATTTGCGCGGAGTCCCATGATCAATCCCTTTTCTGCATCACATCACAAGGAGAGAGAATGACGCGTTCGCTGCGCATCGCAGTTATTGGCTCGGGACCATCTGGAATGTATGCGGCGGATGCACTCGCGAGTCAGTCCGACATCGAGGTTTCGGTCGATGTCATTGACCGGCTTCCAGTGCCGTTCGGACTCGTGCGCTACGGCGTAGCGCCGGATCACGTGAGCATCCGTTCGGTGCGTGACACGCTCGACAAGGTGCTCGACAAGCCGGGTGTGCGCTTTGTCGGCAATGTCGAGGTAGGGCGGGACATCTCGCTCACCGAACTCCATGACCACTTCGACGGAGTCATCCTCACGTACGGCGCATCACGCGATCGCCGACTGGGGATCGACGGCGAGGACCTCGACGGAAGCATTGCGGCGACGGACTTTGTCGCCTGGTACTGCGGGCATCCTGATGCGGATCGGAAGACCTTTGAGAGGCTGGTCCCGTCGACCAGTTCGGTAGCAGTCGTCGGGGTCGGCAATGTCGCGATTGACGTCACACGAGTCCTCGCCAAGACGGTCGCTGAACTCGACAACACCGACATGCCGCAGCACGTACTCGACACCCTCGGTTCTTCCCGCATCACGGACATCCACCTCCTCGGCCGACGCGGCCCGGCGCAGGCAACGTTCACGACGAAGGAACTTCGCGAACTCGGCGAACTTCTTGACGCCGACGTGATCGTCGACCCCTCGGACCTTGCGTTCGACGCAGCCAGCGACGAGGTGATCAGGACGGACAAGGCCATCGCGAGGAACATCGAGGTGATCAAGGAGTGGTCGACCAGGCTGCCGGCCGGACGCAACCGCCGCGTGCACGTGCACTTCCTCGCGCGCCCGGTTGAATTGCGCGGCGACGACCGCGTGCGCGAGGTGGTCGTCGAGCGGACGGCGCTCGATGGATTCGGGGGAGTCACCGGCACGGGCCAGCTTACAATCATCCCCGTCGACTTCGTCGTTCGCAGCGTCGGATACCGAGGCACTGGTCTCGGTGACGTGCCCTTCGACGCGAAGCGCGGTGTCATCCCCAATGTCGAAGGCAGGGTCGAGCAGGGTGGGAAACCGGTTCCGGGCGAGTACGTGGCGGGGTGGATCAAGCGTGGGCCGACCGGCATCATCGGGACGAATAAGAAGGACGCGAACGCGACCGTCGCCTCGCTTCTCGCCGATGCCAACTCTGGCGCTCTGCCGACCGCCCAAGCCGGGACTGCCCGCGAGTTTGACGACCTGCTGGCAAGGCGGGGCATTGCTGTGGTGTCGACCGCGGGGTGGAGGGCCATCGATGCGGCCGAGCGAGCCCTCGGCGCAACGGCGGGG
>CAMCSO010000158.1 GCA_945877545.1 Bifidobacterium breve
GTGATCAGTCGACCCTGAACTTCAGCGACGTCCCGACGGTGATCGTCGAACTCGGGAACATGCGAAACAAGGCGGACGCCGCGCGAATGTCGACGAGTCAGGGTCAGCAGCAGTACGCCGATTGGATCGCAGCGGGCATCGAGGCCTACTTCACCTGATTTAGCGTTGCCGTTCAATGGAGATCTCGCCGTAGCCCTGCTGCAAGTGTTCGAGGGCAAGGGCATTCATGGCGTCGGCGTCCGTTGAGGCCGCCGCTTCGACCAAGGCACGATGTTCGGCAATCATGCGGTGGATGTGCCGGGGGTCGCGCACGTACTGGCGGGTGATGAGGCGATTGACCGGCTTGTTCCAGAGTTCCCCGAGAATCGAGATGAGCGCGCGATTCGTGCAGGGGGCAATCAGAGCAACATGGAAGTCTCGGTTGAGTTCGAACCAGGGAGCGCCGGGATCAGCGGCCAGCTCGGCCATGTCGTCGGCCAGTGCCCGCAGGAGCGTCAGTTGACCGGGAGTGTGGCGGCCGAAGGAGAGCCGAACGGCGAGTGACTCAAGGCCTTGGCGAACCTCGAAGATGTCGTGGATGTCCTGCTCGGCGAGGTCGTTTACGAGATATCCGCCGCCAGAGATCCGAGTGACGAGGCCCTCGTGGGCCAGTTGGAGGAGCGCGTCGCGCACCGGCGTGCGCGAGACGCCGAGGGCTTCTGCCACCTGCTCCTGCACCAACTGGGTGTTCGGCTCAATCTGGCCGGTAACGATGCTGTCGCGGACGCTTTCGTACACGCGGACGGTGAGGGGGCGTGGATCTTGAGCAGTCTTCGCGAGGCTGCCGGCGGGGCGGACGAAGGACATGCCCACAGCAGTGCTCCTTCCCGTCCTTCAGTCGACACGCGTTCGTCTGAGGAGACCCTTTGGCTGATGGTCTGACGAGATGCTGGGTTGACTAATGTTCGGTCAATGCCCAGCACTTGCTTCATCTGCTGTTAGGTTTCGGACTGTATCCAATGTATCCAATGTATCCCGGAGGCGACGTGTACATCCTCAATACCTGGTACGTCGCGGCCTGGACAACAGAGGTGAGCCGTGAACCGATCCGCAGGGTGATCTGCGAGATTCCGGTAGTGCTCTATCGCAAGCGCGACGGTGGTGTGGTGGTCCTTGAGGATCGTTGCGCGCATCGTGCGTTTCCCCTGTCGGCCGGACGTGTCGTCGACGATTCGATTGAGTGCGGGTACCACGGCTTTACCTTCGACTGCGAGGGAACGTGCGTGCGAGTGCCGGCGCAGGATTCGATTCCCGAGCGCGCTCGTGTGCGGTCGTTCCCGGTGGTTGAGAAGGACGGTTGGATCTGGATTTGGACGGGCGACCGGGATCTGACTGACGTGGGGATGGTGCCCGACACCCACTGGATGAATGATCCTGCGTGGGCCACCGTGACGCACAGCTTCCATTTCAAGTGCCGTGCGGACCTCATTCATGACAATCTGCTCGATCTCACTCACGAGTCATTCATCCATACCTCCACCGTCGGAGACGACTACATCTACAAGCATGGGGTAACGGTTGAAGTCGATGGGCAGGTCGTGAGCGTCGATAGGCTGATGCCGAGCGTGGCTGCGCCACCGCTGTATGCGAGCACCATGGCCACCGAGGGCCTGTACGACCGATTCCACTGCACCGAGTTCCATATCCCGAGTTTCCATATCCTTCACTCGGGGATTACTGGCGAAGGCCGCCCGAGGGAAGAGGGTTTCCTTATCAAGGTCCTCAACGGCATCACGCCGATCGATGCTGAAAATAGTTGGTATTTCTATGCATTCTCACGCAATTTTGGTGTGGACCAGCAGTGGGCGACCGACGAGCTGGTCGAGGGCTTGAAAACGGTCCTGCAGGAGGATGCCGACGCTCTTGAGTGGCAGGAGATTGGTCTACGAGGGAGGCCAGCAAACGAACACGATGTCCTGATCGCCCAGGACGCCGGCGTGGCGAAGGCCAGACGGATCTGTGCTCAGCGACTCGCCGCGGAGCAGGAGTCACGTGTCTGCGAGGTAAAGCAGGCAGTTCACTAGACCCATATCGTTCATGGTAAGAGCGCACTCGCGCAGGGCAAACAGCAGGTCCGGGTATCGCGCCCGGCCATATCAAGGAGGCAGCACAATGAGCAGAACTTCTACTACGCGGGCGCGTGCCGCCTGCATCACGGTCTCGGCCGCAGCATTGGTACTGGGCCTCGCAGCCTGCGGTGGCAGCAGTACGGCGGAGTCCTCTGCAGCTGCTCCGGCTGAATCAGCAGCAGCGTCCGCGCCTGCAGCATCGGCGCCTGCAGCATCGGCGCCGGCCGCATCTGCCGCTGCCGGTGTTGATGCGGCGGCAGTCGCGCTGCTTCCGGCGGGCATTGCCGATGATGGGGCACTGACCGTCGGCATGGAGGTCGCCTACCCGCCGTTCGGCTACATGGACACCGACAACGTCACGCCGATCGGATTCGATGTCGATCTGGCAACCGAGATGGCAAACCGTCTCGGACTCAAGCTCGTGATCGTCGACGCGGGATTTGACTCGATCATCCCGTCGCTCGCCAGCAGCCGCTACGAGGCTGGAGTGTCCGCATTCACCATCACCTCGGAGCGCCAGAAGGAGGTTGACTTCGTCACCTACTTCGAGTCCGGCGATTCGGCACTCGTCCTTGCCGGTAACCCGAAGGGGCTGTCCCTCGACACCAGGCTGTGCGGGGTCAAGACGGCAGTACTCAAGGGCAGCACCATGGAGATCGTCACGATCCCGGCTATTGACGCGGACTGCAAGGCTGCCGGGCTGGCTCCAATCGAGGTGCTTTCGCTCGGTGGATCCGAGGAGCTTCCGCTCGCACTTCAGAGCGGCCGCGCCGATGTGGCGCTCGCCGACAGTGGCAATGCCGCCTACATCGCCCAGAACTCGGCGGGGGCTTTTGAGATCGCAGTGGGACCGCTCGTCAACGCGGGTCCCGGTGGCATGGTGTTCAAGAAGGGTGGCGGCATGGCGGAAGCTGCATCCGCAGCCCTGCAAGGGCTGATGGACGACGGCACATATGGCGCCATCGCCGACAAGTGGGGCCTGTCCTCCGGCAAGGTGACGACCGCGACGATCAACGCGGCCAAGGGCTAGACCGGTCGGATCCACTCGAGGTGGTGGGAGGGCCGAGCGGCCCTCCCGCCACCGGCCCACGAGAGAACGAACACCCACCGACGAGGCAGGCACCCGACATGACAGCGCAGGCTCCTCCACCACTGGGGAGTGATTCGCGAGATCGACGCGCCGCCCACGGCCGGCACTCAATTCATCGACCCGGACATGCCGTCCCGGTCTGTCCACGTCGAGATGGGAGGCACGGTCGTAACCCCGCCGAGTGCCCCCGCTCGTTGTGCGCGGGAGTTACCTCATGAGTGTTGGCATAGAACTCGACCCATCGGAATTGTGAGGTAGCAGTGCGAACCCCAGCACGATCGCCACTGGACGAGGCACGTTTCCTCGATTCAGCTCGCCCCTACTGGCATCCGATCGCGCGCTCGGTCGACATTGCGGCTGGTGAGGTTGTCGGTGTGACGCTCCTCGATGAGGACCTCGCACTCTGGCGCACAGCTGACGGCGCCCTGGGCCTCACCGACGACCTGTGCGCCCACCGCGGCACGATGCTCTCCGCTGGCGGCACGGTCACCGACGAGGGATGCATCAGGTGCCCGTACCACGCGTGGGAGTACGACGCCGAGGGTCGGTGCCTACGCATCCCACAGGTCGCCAATCAGGCGCTCGCGGAAAAAGTCCGGATTGCCGCCTATCGCGTCGTCGACTACGCAGGCCTGGTCTGGACCTGCCTTGCCCAGGAGGGCGAGGAGCGTCGGGGTATCCCGGTCGTGCCGGAAGCCACGAATCCCGACTGGTGGCTGTATGCGGGAACGCCGCCAACGTGGCAGTGCCAGGCGCCGCGGATGGTCGAGAACTTCCTGGATGTCGCGCACTTCGGCATCCTCCACGCGGGCAACTTCGGCAACCCGGATGTCGAAATCGTCGACCCGTATCGTCCGATGACGAATATGGACGACTTCTCGATTTCTTTCAACTTCCCGTACCTCACGAGGGACCGCTGGTCGCCGCCGATCGATGGTAAGCCCGCGACCAGATTCGTCGATTACGAATACCGAGCCGAGCTCCCCTTCGCCTGCTGGATCAAGGGCGCGGGGAAGGATGACATCGCGTACTACACATACATCGCGGTGTGCCCGGTTTCCGCCAAGGAGACGAGGATTTTCTGGGTGACGTCCTTCCCGAACACCCTCGTGTATACCGAGGACGAGCTCGATACGGGATTCATTCCGTTTTTTGAGGAGGACCAGCGCATCGTGGAGCGGCAACGGCCCGAATGGCTGCCGCTCGACCTTGGCGCCGAATTGCAGATGACATTTGACCGCATCGCCGTGGCATACCGGACGGCACTCGCCGAGCTCGGCTTTCCGATTCTGCACTTCCCCCGGACTCGGGTGAGCCAGACTGCTGCCAGCAGGGCAACGGGACCGACGAGTGCGGCAGAGGAGTTGAGTTGAGTTCCGGTGACGTGAGCCCGATCAAGGCGGTACCACTGCGACACCCGGGGCGCTGGTTGACGGTAGCCGCCATTCTTGTGCTGGCCGCCATGTTCGCCAATGCACTTGTGAGCAACACGTTGTTTCAGTGGGATGTCGTCGGGCAGTACTTCACCGCCGAGACGATCCTCAAGGGCGTTGCCCAGACCCTCTATCTGACCCTCGTCGCGATGGCGGTGGGCATCGTGCTTGGCGGGATCCTTGCGGTGATGCGGCTGTCGCCCAGCCCTGTCCTGTCGACCGTCAGTTGGGTCTATATCTGGTTCTTCAGGGGCACCCCGGTGCTCGTGCAACTCATCTTCTGGTTCAACCTCGCGGCGCTGTTCCCCGAACTCTCGATCGGGGTCCCCTTTGGGCCCACCTTCTTCTCGGTCGAGACGAATGCCGCGATCACTCCGTTTGTCGCCGCCATTTTGGGCTTAGGCCTGAACGAGGCTGCGTACATGGCTGAGATCTCGCGAGCGGGGATCCAATCGGTCAACGATGGCCAGGTCGAGGCAGCGCATGCGCTCGGCATGCGGCGGCTTCTCACGATGCGACGCATCGTCCTGCCGCAGGCAATGCGGATGATCATCCCGCCGGCCGGCAACGAGACGATAGGCATGCTCAAGACCACGTCGCTCGTGAGCATCGTGACGCTACCCGAACTGCTCTACTCAGCCCAGTCGATCTACTCTCGGACCTTCCAGACGATTCCGCTCCTCATCGTCGCCAGCCTTTGGTACCTGATCTTGACGTCGGTCCTGACCGTGGGGCAGTACTACATCGAACGGCACTTCGCAAAGGGCAATGCGCGCACCATGCCGCCGACCGCGTGGCAGCGACTCCGCCGGAATTTCTTCACATTCCACTCGCCTCGGCCTGAGGCACCTGCCCCCAGCGTGACGAGTTCTAGCGGAGGTATCAGGTGACTGCCCCAATGGTGAAGAGCGAGCAGGTGCACAAGAGCTTTGGGCACCTGCAGGTGCTGAACGGCATCGAGCTAGAGGTTGCGACGGGCGAGGTGTTCTGTCTCGTTGGACCTTCAGGCTCGGGCAAATCGACCTTCCTGCGGTGCATCAACCACCTTGAGCGCATCGATGCGGGCCGGTTGTCGGTCGATGGTGAGCTCATCGGTTATCGCGAGCACGGCGGCAAGCTCTACGAATTGCACGAGAGGGAGGTTGCTCGCAAGCGCCGGGAAATCGGCATGGTTTTCCAGACGTTCAATCTGTTTCCGCACATGACCGCCCTCGCGAACATCATGGAGGCCCCCATCCGGGTGAAGCGCGAAAGTGCTGCGGTCGTTCGAGAAAGGGCTGATCGACTTCTGGATCGGGTCGGCCTGACGCATAAGGCTGATGTCTATCCCAATCAGCTCTCCGGTGGCCAGCAGCAGCGAGTCGCGATTGCCCGCGCTCTAGCAATGGAACCGAAGCTCATGCTCTTCGACGAGCCGACGTCGGCCCTTGATCCCGAACTGGTGGGCGAGGTGCTTGACGTCATGCGCCAACTGGCCGACGACGGCATGACGATGATCGTTGTCACGCACGAGATGGGTTTCGCCCGAGAGGTGGGCGACAACCTGGTGTTCATGGATGGCGGGGTCGTCATCGAGAGCGGCCACCCGCGCGATGTCCTCGCGAATCCCCAGCACGAGCGAACGAAGTCGTTCCTGTCAAAGGTGCTCATGTGACCGAGTTCGAAACCCTATGGGCTGAACTCGAGCCGATCGGGCGTTTCGCCGTGACGGGTGGCTATCGTCGCTTCGCCTACGACACGGCGGAGTTGGAGTGCCGCGAGTGGTTCGTCTCGACGGCCACGGCTCGAGGCCTCGACGTCGAGGTCGACCGCAACGGCAATCTGTGGGCCTGGTGGATCCCCAGCGGGGTGAATGCCGATGCCCCTGCGCTCGTCATCGGGTCTCACCTCGATTCGGTGCCTGATGGTGGTGCCTTTGACGGACCACTCGGCGTGGTGTCGTCGTTCGCAGCCCTCGATGCTGCGCGCAGTGGGGGCCTGTCCCCCGGTGTGCCGATCGCGGTGGTTGCCTTCGCCGACGAGGAGGGCGCGCGCTTCGGCTTCGCCTGCGCTGGATCGCGGCTGATGACCGGGCAGTTGCAGCCCGACAAGGCCAGAGCGCTTCGGGGGCGCGATGGCGCGACCATGGCCGAGGCGATGGCGGCTGCCGGTCATGATCCAGCGGGCCTCGGCCAAGACGATGAGCGAATCGCCCGTATCGGCATGTTCGTTGAACTCCACGTCGAGCAGGGTCGCTTCCTCATCGATCAGGGAGCCTCGGTCGGGGTCGCGACCTCAATC
>CAMCSO010000159.1 GCA_945877545.1 Bifidobacterium breve
GGCAGATGGTCGCGGGACTCCGCCTCCTCTCGCGCCTCGTCAGTCCGCTGGCTCGGCGACCTCGACGGATCACCAAAGCACGTGTCGATCGTCGCGCGAACCCGCTGCTCGGCCGGCAACGTGAGATATTTTTCGATGAGCCGCTCGCCAACACCCGGCATGGCGATGACGGGGAGGTGGGCATTCGACCGTGTCGCGAACACCGACGGGAGCGCGGGCGAGATGAGCGTGAGGCTCCGGGCGAGATCAGGGCGGCGTGCTGCCAGTTGCAGCGCGACCGAGCCGCCCAGGGAGTTGCCAAAGACGTGGACAGGTTCGCCGCCGAGTTCCTCCACGATGAATTCGACGACCCCGGCAGCGTGACCCGCTGGAGTCATGTCGCCATCGCGCGGGGGAGGTGAATCTCCGAACCCGCCGAGGTCGATCGCATATCCGTCGACGTCCGGCTGAAGCGCTGCCATGAGGTCGGTCCAGTTGAGCGATGACCCCCCGAGACCATGGATGAACACGGCACCAGGGGCCCCCGGATTCGTCGACGGCGCGTGGCGAACGGACAGGGTCCGGCAATCGAGTAGTGCATCAGTTCTGGGCCAAGGGGCCGGAAGGCTCACCGTGACAGATTACTCATGACTACCATTCGCCCATGAGCATCGGGGCGCCAGCGCGCATGCCCAAGGAGCAGCGGCGTACCCAGGTACTCGACGCAGCCCGCGCCGTGTTCGTCGAGTCCGGCTACTACGCGGCAAGCATGGACGTCATCGCAGAACGAGCGGGCGTCTCCAAGCCCGTCCTCTACCAACACTTCCCGAGCAAGCTAGAACTTTACCTCGCACTCCTCGATGCAGGGATCGAGGAACTGCTCGAAGCCACGGACACCGCTGTCCGGGAGACGCCCGATAACAAGGTGCGGGTCCAGCAGACTATGCGCGCCTACTTCGCCTTCGTCGACAACCCAGACAGCGCCTACCGGCTGGTCTTCGAAAGCGACCTCATGAACGAACCCGCGGTGCGGATGCGGGTCGATGTGGCCGATCATGAGATCGCCCGCCAGATCGCCAAGGTCATCTCGCAGGACACTGGCCTTCGCCCGGACGAGGCCCTTCTCCTCGGATCCGGCATGCAGGGTATGGCCCAGGTGGCGGCCCGACGTTGGCTCGCCAAAGAGGACCTCCTGATGTCCCGCGACGAGGCCGCGGATCTCATCGCCGCGCTTGCCTGGCGCGGTATTCGCGGTTTCCCCCTGACCCACCCCCCGCACGACATCGCGACCGGCGCCCAAGCCGACTAGTCTCATCCCAGGAACCGCATCCTCCGGAGCCTGACCTCGCACAATCCGTATCGACGACACAATTCGCATCGAAAGGCAGTGCAGTGGACATCAAAATCGGCGTGCAGGACACCCCCCGAGAGATCACCATCGAGAGCGCTCAGTCTCCGGAGGACGTCACCCGATTGGTCGAGGCCGCACTGAACTCAGGCTCACTGCTCTCACTCACCGATGATCGCGGCCGCACAATCCTCGTGCCGGGCAGCAAGATCGCCTACGTTGAGATAGGCCCAGCTTCGACCCGCAAGGTGGGCTTCGGCTCCACCATGTGACCCAGCAGGGTGACCCAGCGGGTAGGCGGTTTTCGGCGGCTTGTTGTCGCTGCCCTCCTATGAATCGCACCCGCCAGCGACATCAACCCGACCAATACGGGGATGGGATCAGCCGTCACCCTTGTGCTCGGTTGGTGCTTGCGTTCAGACCGCGGTTCGTCGTCATGATCCTCTCGGCGATGGAGCCGAGGTCAAAATCCGGTGACGTGCCTCTCGCGTGCTCACTCGGGCCTATGTGCAGGTGGCACATGCCTCCGAGTTCAGTTTCGTGCCCGGGATGCTTGTCCGCCCGCCAAAGGAAACGGTCGCCGACCCGGTAGTCGAATCGGTATCGCAACGCGACCAAATCCCCATCGAGGTTGAGATCGATCGATAGAGCCGTCGAGCGCCCGTGGAAGGCGAATCGAACGCCACGAATGGACATGCCTCCAGTCTCGGGTCTCACGAGTGCACGACCACCGGTGAGTTCGGCACCGGTGAGTTCGGCACCGAGGACGTCGCACCAACCCCATAGATGGTGGATCGCTGCATCCGGGGAGTCGACATGGCGTGGGAAGAGATTGCTCAATTCTCGGGTACGAAGAGGAAGACGGCATCGAAGAATTCATCTGATTCTGTGAGTTAACCACTCTCGTCGCGCAAGGCGTCAATCTCGTCGCGGAAGGCGTCAATCCAGTTCGAGCGACCGAAACCGGGATGTGCCGCTTCCCATAGGTTCCAGGACTCCTCCCGCTCCTCCTCCGTGACCCGGATTATCGAGAACTTGTCGCCGTAATCGTCACTAGGCGCAACGATGTTCATGATTGGGAGTGTAGGTCCCATGTCTTCTCCTTGGGCAGACCGGTGTCAGGTCCATTTCACCTGATCCAGCGCACCTTGCGCGCCAGCCCATCGATGGCTTGGGGCTGCAAACCAGACCCGCCCACGCCTGTGGATCATGACGGCGACGAAACTCCGCACCGTCGATGAATGACCTTCACCTGCCCCCAAGCTCGGTCCACGCTTTGGCGGCCGACTGGCTGTTCGTTAGGCGGAGAGGCCGAGGGCGCTCATTCGTCTGGTGTGGTTCTCCGTGAGACGCGCGAGCATCCTGCCCATCTCGGCGAGATCTGCGCCCGGACGATCCACGCCCCCGACAAGAAGCGCAGACAGGCCATCGCGGTCAGCCGCCACCCGTTGTGCCTGCGAGAGCGCCTCGCCGACGAGTCGCCTTCCCCACAACGCTAAGCGGCCAGCAACCCGCGGATCCTCGGCAATGGCAACACGAACTCGGTCGACGATGAACGCCGACTGCCCAAGGTCATCACACACCCGCTCGACAAGTTCCCTCGTGTGCTCGTCAACGTAGACGGCAATCTCCCGGTAGAAGTCCATGGCGATCCCATCGCCGACAAACGCCTTGACCATGCCCTCGAGCCAGTCACTTGGAGCGGTGTGGGCATGGAACTCCTCCAACGGCAGCCGAAACGGCCCCATCGCATCTTCAGGCCGCACGCCGAGCTCGATGAGTCGGTCGTTCAGCGATGTGAAGTGCTGGAACTCGCGGGTCGCGAGTGCCGCGAGCGCCGCCTTGTCGTCGATCGCAGGGGCCATCGCCACATCAGCGGCCGTCCGCTCAAAGGCGATGAGCTCCCCGTAGGCGAGCACGCCGAGCAGGTCGATGACCGCCGCCCGATATTCCGCATCGGTTTCAAGTGCGTCGGGTGAGGGTGCATTCATAGTGACCGAAGGCTACCCACAATCACCGCGAGTAGGGGGATTTCCGCGGGAGGAAGGTAGGCTTTACTCGCCCGACGAGATTTTCCTCGTCCTGCACCCTCAAATAGTGGAGCAGTCCTGAATCCCACATCAAGCGTCGATCCGACAACAGCACCTACATTTGCTGAACTCGGCGCCGATCCACAGATCACCGCAGCACTCCTCGCCGATGGCATAGAGCGCGCCTTTCCGATCCAGGAGATGTGCCTCCCCTTGGCCCTCCAGGGTCAGGACCTCATCGGCCAAGCCAAGACCGGCACCGGAAAAACCCTCGGCTTCGGCATTCCGCTCCTGCAACGAATCGACCTCGAAGGTGATCGCAGTCGCCCCCAGGCCCTCGTCATCTGCCCGACCCGCGAGCTCGGACTTCAGGTTGCAACCGACCTCGAGCGGGCCGGCCGACTCCGCGGTGTGCGCGTCCTCGCCGTCTACGGTGGCCGCGCCTACGAGCCGCAAATCGATGCCCTTCGAAGTGGCGTCGATGTCGTCGTCGGCACCCCTGGCCGCATTATCGACCTAGCGAATCGTCGCGATCTTGACCTCTCCCAGGTGAAGATCCTGGTCCTCGACGAGGCCGACGAGATGCTCGACATGGGATTCCTGCCCGACGTCGAACGCATCGTTTCGCAGGTCTCGACGGTCCGGCAGACGATGCTCTTTTCAGCGACCATGCCCGGCCAGATCGTTAACCTTGCCCGCCGCTACATGACCCAGCCAATGCATATCCGCGCCTCCGAGCCCGACGATGAGAGCGCAACGGTCGATGCGATCGAGCAGCATGTCTGGCGCGCCCATCCCATGGACAAGATCGAGCTCGTTGCTCGAATCCTCCAAGCCGATGGCCGCAAGCTCGCGATGATCTTCACGCGGACGAAGCGCAAGGCCCAACGCATCTGCGATGACCTCGGCGAGCGCGGCTTCGCCGTCGGCACCGTGCACGGCGATCTCGGTCAGGGCGCCCGCGAGCAGGCGCTGCGCGCATTCCGCAATGGCAAGGTCGATGTCCTAGTCGCCACCGATGTCGCGGCTCGCGGCATCGACGTCGACGATGTCACGCATGTCATCAACTTCGAGTGCCCCGACGATGAGAAGACCTACCTGCACCGCGTGGGCCGTACCGGACGAGCGGGGGCGTCCGGCGTTGCCGTGACCCTCGTCGACTGGGAGGACATCGCGCGCTGGCAGATGATCGATCGCGCCCTCAAGCTCCCCTTCAAGGACCCGATCGAGACCTACTCATCGAGTGATCACGTCTACACGGGCCTTGGGATTCCTGCCGGCACGACAGGCACCCTCCCGAAGGCGAGCCGAACTCGAGAGGGCCTCGGGGCTGAAGGGGTCGAGGATCTCGGCGAAACCGGCAAGAAAAAGCCAGGCGGTGATCGCGGACGCGACGAGAAGTCCCGTTCCAATTCGTCGTCCTCCGACCGACCTAAGCGACCAAAATCAGACTCCGGTAAGGGCTCCGGTGCAAAGTCCGGCAGTTCGAAGTCCGACAGTTCGAAGCCCGACAGTTCGAAGCCTGACTCCCCGAAGAGCGATCGCGAGCGTCGAGCCCGTCGTCGCACCAAGGGCGGTCAATCAGCCGCGGCGACCTGATCCAAGGTCGCAGCAAGATCTCGATAATCCTGCGCGCCGCGCGAACTTCGCGCGGTCGCCAAGATGCTTCGGCCCGTCGCAGGGGCCTCAGCGAACCGGATCGACCGTGAGATCGGCATTAGCACGGGCACGCCGTATCGGGCCGGTAGATCGGCGAGCACCGCTCGGGCGTGAGTCGTGCGTCCGTCGTACAAGGTTGGCAGGATTCCGGCCACCCGTAGCCCCGGATTCGTCAGGCGCCGAACATCGTCGATCGTCTCCATCAACTGCCCCACCCCGCGATGCGACAGGGTCTCGCATTGAAGCGGGATGACGACCTCGTCAGCCGCAGTTAGGGCATTGATCGTCATCATGCCGAGCGAAGGCGAGCAGTCCACGAGGATCCATTCGTAGTTTGCCCGCAACGGCTCGAGTGCTTCCTTGACAAGGAATTCGCGGCCGCGCCGATCGGCGAGCGCTTGGTCGGCCGAGGCGAGCGCGAGCGCGCCCGGCAGCAGGTCGACCCCGTCGTCGGTCGGCACGACAACTGAGATCGCTGATCGCGGGTTCGATCCGAGGAGCACATCAGCAACGGTTCGCTCGAGGTCCTCGGGATCGAAGCCGAGGCAGAAGGTCGCGCATGCCTGGGCATCGAGGTCGACAACGAGCACCCGCCGCCCTCGCTCAGCCAGTGCCGCGGCCAGGCTCACCACCGACGTGGTCTTTGCGACCCAGCCCTTTTGATTGGCGAACGCCATGATGCGGCCAGCTCGGATCGGCACCTGCGACTCGCTCATTCGGCCATTCTCGTCCCTCGGCTCGACACAGTCACGTCCTCGCGGATACCTCCCCGACGGTGACGAGACTGCCAAGAGAATCTGCGTAGCCTCGGGCAGATGCGGACCGGTCAGAGCCCATTCAACTGATCGCCTTTGGCATGAAGTGCAGCACCGATAGCACCGGCATCCGACCCGAGCGCAGACACGAGCAACGGCGGAGCATCAGGGCGCTTGGCAGTGCCTGCGCGATACTCTGCCAATACTTGCTCCCACCAAAGGCCCCCCGAGGTGCCAAGTCCGCCGCCGACAATCAACGCGGACGGATCGAGCAGGTCAACCGCTGTGGTCAGTGCCCTCCCCACAGCGTGTACCGAGGTACTGAGAATCTCCTGCGCCTCAAGGTCCCCCGCCCCAGCGAGTTCCATCAGGTCCTCGGCACCGAGGACTCCACTGCCGGTGGCTGCGGTGTAGCGACGACACATCCCCGCACCAGAAGAAAACTCCTCGAGGGTTACGCCGCCGCCATCCTTGGC
Source organism: Bifidobacterium breve (assembly GCA_945877545.1). Classification (GTDB taxonomy): domain Bacteria; phylum Actinomycetota; class Actinomycetes; order S36-B12; family S36-B12; genus WLND01. The sequence continues at coordinate 6,248 of CAMCSO010000159.1, forward strand.
CCGGGCCACAACCAACTCGCCGAATGCGATGGCCTCACCACGAGCCCCCCGCCACGGCTCACCATCAAAGACCAGGCATGAGGAGATCCCAGTGCCGATCGAGACGTACAGGAAACTCATGAGTGACTGCCCGGCCCCGAGGATCGACTCCGCGATAGCTGCGCAGCGCACATCGCTTTCCACCTCGACCCTGCCGAGGTGGCCGAAGAGATCAAGAACTTGCACGTCCCACTCCATGACGAGGCGACTGGTGAGCAGCCCAGTCTCATTCACGTATTCAGGGACGCCGATACCCACTGAGAGCACCACATCGCCGCGTTCCTCTGCACGTAGACGAAGTCGTTCGGCGACCCCTAGCGAGATATTCAGGCCCGGATCCCTGCGCCCATCCTTGAGGCTGCTAACCCTCTCACGGTCCACTACCTTGGCATTGGCGTCCAAGGTGACGCCGAGCACCTTTGTGCCGCCGATATCGATGCCAATGCTGACATCCCGATCAGTCAACGACCCCACCCGAAAGGTAGCCAGGGGCACTCGCGATGATCGCTTCCAGGGCATC
>CAMCSO010000160.1 GCA_945877545.1 Bifidobacterium breve
CATCACCAGCCGAACTCCCAAGGTCCTCATCACGATGATCATCGTGTTCTTCCCGGTATTCGTGAACGTCACTCGCGGTCTCATTCAGGTTCAACCAGTGCAGCTTGAGCTCATGCGCTCGTTGAATGCCCGCCCGGTGACCGTGCTCCGCCAACTCCGGATCCCGAATGCCATCCCATTCTTCTTCACTGCTCTGAAGATCGCCGCACCACTATCGGTGATCGCCGCCCTCGTATCGGAGTACTTCGGAGGGCCACAACAAGGACTTGGCAGCCGCATTGCGTCATCTGCTGCCAACACCGCCTACGGACGAGCGTGGGCGTACGTCGTCGCATCAATCATCACCGGCCTGATCTTCTACTTGATCGTGCTGGCGGTTGAACGATGGGCGGCACCCTGGACGGGCCGAGCACGGTCGGCCTGACAACCATCTAGAAGGAGAAACTATGCGCGACATCGCACGTAGCCAAACTGCCCGCCTCATCGGCGTAGCAGTTGTCGGCGCAATCGCACTGTCAGCCTGTGGGGGAAGTAGCACGTCGACAGAGTCCTCCGCAGCCCCCGCGGCAACTGAAGCAGCCGCATCCTCTGCGGCACCTGTCGAGGAGTGCACCACCCCGACTCCGGTCAAACTGCAACTTCAGTGGTTCGTTCAGTCTCAGTTCGCCGGCTACTACGCGGCCAAGGACATGGGCTTCTACGCCGACGAATGTCTTGACGTCACCATCCTTGAGGGTGGAGTCGACATTGTGCCGCAGACTGTGCTCGCCCAGGGCGGCGCCGACTTCGCACTCGCATGGGTACCGAAGGCACTTGCGTCGCGCGAGCAGGGTGCGCTCATCACCGATGTCGCCCAGGTCTTCCAGAAGTCGGGAACGCTGCAGGTCTCGTGGGCCGATTCCGGCATCACGTCGGCCGCAGACTTCAAGGGCAAGAAGATCGGCAACTGGGGCTTCGGCAACGAGTTCGAGGTTTTCGCCGCCATCACCCAGGCCGGTCTTGATCCCGCGACCGACGTCGAGCTTGTTCAGCAGCAGTTCGACATGCTGGCCCTGCTCAACCGCGAGATCGACGCCGCCGAGGCGATGACGTACAACGAGTACGCACAGTTGCTCGAGGCGAAGAACCCGGAGACCGGTGAGCTGTACACCCCCGAGGACTTCAACGTCATCAATTACAGCAACGAGGGCGTCGGGATGTACCAGGACGCCATCTGGGCGTCCACGGAGCGTCTCGCGGACCCTGCATACCAGGCAATCACTCAGAAGTTCGTCACGGCATCCCTCGCGGGCTGGATCTACTGCCGCGACAACGCCCAGGCGTGCGCAGACATCATCACGGCCAATGGCTCCAAGCTCGGTGCAAGCCACCAGCTGTGGATGATGAACGAGGTCAACAAGCTCATCTGGCCGTCCCCGGCCGGCATCGGAATCATCGTGCCTGAGATTTGGGCGCAGACGGTTTCGGTTGCGACGACCGCGAAGAACCTTGAGGGCGCCACGGTCATCACTGCCGAGCCGGCAGCTGACTCGTACACGAACACGTACGCTGAGGCAGCAAACGCCAAGCTCACGGCAGCGGGACTCAACACAACCGGCGACGCCTTCGCGCCGCTTTCCGTCACCCTCAAGGAGGGCGGCAACTAGCACATCCCGGCCGATGATGGCCGAATGACGGTGGGTCGGTGGCAACTGCCACCGGCCCACCGTCATATCCAGTTCAGCGACATCCTCGGCTGCAACGCTCAGTGCACCGTCACGAAATCGATGAGTTCCTCAACCCGACCGAGGAGGGCCGGTTCAAGGTCGGCATAGGTGCGGACGTGGCCCAGGATGCGGCCCCAGGCAGCGCCGGTCTCTAGGTCCCAGCCCAGCGCGGCGCAGACCCCCTCCTTCCACGGCTGCCCCTTCGGGATGACGGGCCAGGCGCTAATCCCGAGCGCCGCGGGACGCACCGCCTGCCAGACATCGACATACGGGTGACCGAGTACAAGGACATCGCGGCCGAATGCAGCGGTCACCTCGTCCGCGATGCGCGTCTCCTTCGATCCGGGGACGAGGTGGTCGACGAGGACCCCAATCCGGTGATCGCCATCAGGCTCGAACTCGCGGACTTGGTCCAAGAGGTCATCAATGCCACCGAGGTGCTCGACTACGACCCCCTCGACCCGCAGGTCATCGCCCCACACCTTCTCGATGAGTGCCGCGTCTTGGGATCCCTCCACCCAGATGCGTGAGCCGCGGGCCACGCGCGCGCGATGCTGGGAGACCGCGACCGAGCCGGAGGCGGTGCGCTGGGGTCCGGAAAACTTCGGCGGCGTGACAGGACGCACGAGGGTGACCGCCTTACCCTCGAAGAGGAACGCCGCCGGCCCTAGCTCGAAGGGCCGGCGGCGGCCATGCCGGTCCTCGAGGATTACGGCCCAGCCGGTCGCTCCCCTGTCCCAGCCGACGACCGCCCCGCACCAGCCCGAGGCCGCGCACTCGACGACGAGATCCGGATCCGCGACCATGGTCGGCACGATCCGCTTGCGACCTCGAGGGTCGTCGGCAAGGACATCTGAACCGTAGAGGTCACCCAACTAGGAGCCCGAGGACTGCGAGCTTCTCGCGGAGCGCGGGATCAGGCGGCTCGGTGAGATGGGTGCCGTCCGGGAACACGATGACCGGGATCGACTGCGCACCGCCGCTGATCGCGATGGCTCGGTCTCGAAGGGCATCGTCCTTGTCGACCTCGAGGTACATGAAATCGACCCCGAGGGTCGTGAGCAACCTCTTGGACCTGATGCAATCACCGCACCAATCTGCCCCGTACAACTCGATCATCAGCTCTCCAGGCTCGCCATGACGTGCTTGATCCGGGTGTAATCCTCGAATCCGTACATCGACAGGTCCTTGCCGTAGCCCGAGTGCTTAAAGCCGCCATGGGGCATTTCGGCGACGATCGGGATATGGGTATTGATCCACACGGCACCGAAGTCCAAGCCCTTCGCCATGCGCATCGCGCGGCCGAAGTCCTTCGTCCAGACCGAGGAGGCCAGGCCATAGGGAACACCGTTCGCCCAGCGAAGCGCCTCTGCCTCATCGGTGAACTTCTGGATTGTGACAACGGGGCCGAAGATCTCGTTTTGGATCATCTCGTCGTCCTGGCGCAGGTGCGCGACCACGGTCGGCTCGATGTGGAATCCACCACCGCCCTGATGTTTACCGCCCGCGACGACCTCGGCATGCGATGGGGTGCGATCGAGAAATCCGAGTACGCGTGCCATCTGGCCGGCGTTGTTCACCGGGGGGACGAAGCCGTCGCCGCCCGGTCCTCCCTCGAAGGTGGTCGCGGTGGCCCGCGCCTGCGCGGTGATGGCTGCGACGAAATCGTCATAGACCTGCGGCGCGACGATCATGCGGGTCGCGGCGGTGCAGTCCTGGCCCGCATTGAAGTAACCGGCAACGGCCAGCCATTCGGCAGCGGCCTCGATGTCGGCATCCTCGAAGATAACGACGGGCGCCTTGCCGCCTAGTTCGAGGTGGACGCGCTTGAGGTCACGAGCGGCGGACTCTGCGACCTGCATGCCAGCGCGGACCGATCCGGTAATCGACACCATCTGGGGCACCGGATTCTCGACGACGAGGCGACCTGTATCGCGGTCACCGCAGATGACGTTCATGACACCGGGTGGGAGCGCGTCGGCCTCGGCGATGATCTCAGCCATGCGGACAGTGGACACCGGGGTCGTGTCGCTGGGCTTCAGCACGACCGCATTGCCCGCCGCAATCGCGGGGGCCCACTTCCAAACGGCCATCATCATCGGGTAATTCCACGGAGTTACCTGTCCGATGACGCCCACTGGTTCACGGCGGATGATCGACGTGAAGCCCTTCATGTACTCACCGGCCGACCGGCCCTCGAGGACTCGCGCAGCCCCGGCGAAGAATCGGATCTGATCGATCATCGGCGGAAGCTCCTCGGTCATCGTGACCGCGATCGGCTTGCCGGTGTTCTCACTCTCTAGGGCGACCAGTTCCTCGCCGTGAGCCTCGAGGGCATCGGCGATCTTCAGCATGGCCATCTGCCTCTCGGAAGGCGTGCTCTCGCGCCAGATCTCGAAGCCGGCGGAAGCCGCCGCGTATGCGCGGTTGACGTCCTGCGCCCCCGAAACCGGCGCCGAGGCGAAGACCTCGCCCGTCGATGGGTTCACTAGGTCACTCGTCCGGCCATCGGCCGCCTCGACGCTCTGGCCGTTGACGAAATTCTTCAGGGTTCGCTCAGCACTCAACTTGGGGCTCCTCACGCGCGACATGATTTCGTTGTGTCTAGCAGCCTAGTCTCGGGAGGTCGTTTACGGTAGGGAACCTACTAATACGCTGCGGTATTCGTCGAAATATTCCATTAACGGTGCGGATTCACTTGCTATCTGGGCACTTCTGCACAACGATGGCTGCATGGCTGTCCGTGACCGGAGTACTGCGCCTGTTCTCGACGACGCAGCCAAGGCCATCATCGAGCAGCTTCAGCAGGATGGGCGCCGGCCCTATGCGTCAATTGGTAAGGCGGTGGGCCTTTCAGAGGCCGCTGTTCGTCAGCGGGTCCAGCGCCTACAGGACGCCGGCATCATGCAGATCGTGGCAGTGACCGATCCCATGCAGATGGGGTTCTCCCGTGCCGCGATGATCGGGATTCAAGTCGAAGGCGATGTGGAGGCGGTAGCCGAGATCATTGAGGCCATGGTCGAGGTCGACTACCTCGTCGTGTGCGCTGGCAAGTACGACATCCTCGCTGAAGTCGTGGCCGAGGACGATGACCACCTCCTTGAGGTGATCAATCGCCGTATACGGGCCATCTCAGCCGTCCGATCGACCGAGACATTCGTCTATCTGAAACTGCGCAAGCAGATCTACTCTTGGGGAACACGATGACAACGACACCGCAGTACGTGACCGAGCCCGGCAGCGATGCCTTGGCGAACTCGGCGCGCGATCACCTATGGATGCACTTCACTCGCCATTCCACCTACTACGACGGCGGTCACGTTCCTGTCATAGTCAAGGGCGAGGGCTCCTACATCTGGGACGAGCAGGGCAAGAAGTACTTCGACGGCCTCTCCGGCCTGTTCGTCGTGCAGGCCGGCCACGGTCGCAAGGAACTCGCCGCCGCCGGCGCGCGGCAGGCGGAGGAACTCGCATTCTTCCCGATCTGGTCATACGCGCACCCGCGTGCCATCGAGCTCGCGGAGCGTCTCGCGGGCTACGCGCCCGGTGATCTCAATCGCGTCTTCTTCACCACGGGAGGTGGCGAGGCGGTCGAGACCGCCTGGAAGCTCGCCAAGCAGTTCTTCAAGCTCACCGGGAAGCCGACCAAGTACAAGGTCATCAGCCGCGCAATCGCCTACCACGGCACCCCGCAGGGAGCCCTTTCGATCACTGGTATCCCCGATGCGAAGATCCCCTTCGAGCCACTCGTGCCGGGCGGCGTTAAGGTTCCGAACACCAACTACTACCGGGCCCCAGACGAGTACCGCGGCGACGAGAAGGCCTTCGGGATCTGGGCCGCCAACCGCATCGCCGAGGCGATCGAGTTCGAGGGCGCCGACAGCGTGGCCGCCGTGTTTGTTGAGCCGGTGCAGAATTCCGGCGGCTGCTTCCCGCCGCCGCCCGGCTACCTTGAGCGAGTCCGCGAAATCTGCGACGAGTACGACGTCCTCATGGTGGCAGATGAAACCATCACCGGGTTCGGTCGAATCGGCGACATGTTCGCAATGAATCGCTACGGGGTCACCCCGGACATCATCACCTGCGCCAAGGGCATGACCTCCGGCTACGCGGCACTCGGCGCGATGATCGCCAGCGACCGTCTCTTCGAGCCGTTCAAGCATGGCCAGACCAGCTTCCTGCACGGTTACACGTGGGGCGGTCACCCGGTCGCGGCGGCCGTCGCGATGGAGAATCTCGATCTGTTCGAACGCGAGGGCCTCAACGCCAACGTCTTGGCAAACGAGGGCAATTTCCGTCGGACCCTTGAGAAGCTCAATGACCTGCCGATCGTGGGCGACGTGCGCGGGGCAGGGTTCTTCTACGGAATTGAGCTCGTCAAGGACAAGGCTACGCGCGAGACCTTTACTGACGACGAGGCTGAGAGGCTGCTGCGGGGCTTCCTGTCGAAGGCCCTGTTCGAAAGCGGGCTCTACTGCCGAGCCGATGACCGTGGCGACCCGGTGGTGCAACTCGCACCTGCCCTCACATGTGGCCAACAGGAGTTCGACGAGATGGAGCGGATTCTCCGCTCCGTCCTTACCGAGGCCTGGACAATCCTCTGAACGAGAACCAAAGCGTGCACCCCGGGTCCACCGAGCGGACCCGGGTTCGCCGCTTCTCCGAGAAGGCTGTCACCGATCCCGACGCCATTCGACGTGTGCTCGATGCGGGTCTCGTTGCGCATGTCGCGGTTCAGGACTCCGATGGCCAGCCCTATGTGGTGCCGGTTGCCTATGCCCGTCGCGGGGATCAGGTGCTCTTCCACGGATCGACCGGATCGCGACTGTTCCGATCGCTCGCAGAGGGACAGCCGACCTGCCTCACCGTCACCCTGCTCGACGCCTTGGTGCTCGCCCGCAGCGCCTTTGAATCAAGCATGAACTACCGATGCGCAATGGTGATCGGTGTAGCGC
>CAMCSO010000161.1 GCA_945877545.1 Bifidobacterium breve
ATGCCCATCAGGTCGCGAAAGAGTCTCCCGGACGAGGTCGCTGGGACCACGCCCTGACCCACCTCGTTCGTCACCATGAACACGTGCGCCCTTGAGGCGCGCGTCGACCCGACGAGGGCATCGATGCGGGCGAGGACGTCGATGCGGGCCGCTGCCACCACCACGTCGTCATCCGACCACGCGCCAGTCTCGTCGAGTTGCCTCGTGAGCCACATGCCGATGCAGTCAATGAGGAGCGCATCGTCAGGCCCTGCTGCGTCGAGAAGTGACTGGATATCGGCGGTCTCGACCGTCGTCCACTCCGGGGGTCGGCGGGCTTGGTGCTCTGCGACCCGCGCCGCCCATTCGGCATCATCCTTGCGGCTCTCGCCGGTCGCCACGTACGCGACGGACGGATGAAGTCGGGCAAGGGCCTCTGCGTAGGTCGACTTGCCGGAACGAACACCCCCAATGATGAGGTGGTGGATCGGCTGTCGTGACACCTTGGTGTCGATGAGGGTCAGGTCGTCGACGATGCGAACGCCGAGGGGGTGGAGGGTGGCCCTGAGTTCCCGCTCGGGCGGATTGTGATGGCTGAGGTGGATCGCGATGACATCGGTCGCGTCGGTGATCGCACCCTCGCCGCGAAGGTCCGCGAGCATTGCCGGCAGCGTCGCGAGGTCGAGGTGGCCGGTGCCGTGATCGTCCTTGAACCCGAAGCTCTCGTCGACGAGCATGATGTCGAAGGCGCGACCAGCCACCTGCGCGGACTGCTCGGCGTTGAAGGCCCCGGTGTCTGTGGCATAGAGCAGTGACGTGCCCTCGGGATCGGTGATGTCGTAGAGGACTGCCTCGTCGGCGAGCAGGTCGCCGTTCCCGTGTCCGTGCGCCGCCTGCAGAACCCGGATCACATAGTCGCCTAACGCGGTTTTGGCATCGATGGTGTCGCCCGCTTGGATGACATGGAATTCAACGGGTGACGCAGGCCCCACCCAGTGGCGACATCGCTCGATTGCCCCTGCGGGACCGTACACGTGGAGAAGTTGGAGGCCGGGGATCCACTCGCGCCACAACAGGAACTCGGGTGCGAGGTGGTCGGGGTGGCCGTGCGTGATGAGGACGTGCGCGACTGTGGCAAGCCCGATTCCAGCGCGGGTCGCGGCATTCGTCGCGGTCGGGCCAGCGTCGATGAGGAGGACGCCATCGACGAGGGCGGCGCTCGAGGTTCGGGATCGGCCAGCGGCCCGCTCGGCCTCGCAGGATGCGCAGTGGCAAAAGGGGTTGGGCCAGCCGTCGGCAGAGCCGGTGCCGAGCAGGTGGATTCTCATGTCTTTCCAATCGCGCGTGAGTCGCCGGGCGCTACGTCCGGGATGGGGCTCGGCGTGAACTGCGGGGCTGCATCGAAAGCCGCCTTGCGCGAGACCCGCCGCAGCGCGGTGAGTACGGCGGGACCCGCGATGAGAATGAGGGTGACGGTGATCGCCGCCCGCGGGATGTCGTACCCCAGGGAGGTGAGGACCGTGAAGCGCAGCCATGCCAGAAGGTTCTCCGCGATGGGTGCGCCAGGTGAGAAGGCGATCGCATCTGAAAGGCCGGCAGTGAAGGGCCAGAACCACAGGTTGAGGAGGAGGCCGTAAGCGAAGCTCGCGGCCGCACCGTATGCGGCGAGGAGGCCGAACTCGCGCTTTCCCCTCACCTGCGGCAGGAGGCCAGCGCCGAGTCCAACCCAGGCAGCGCCGAGCATCTGGAACGGCAGCCAGGGCCCGACTCCGCCGGTGAGCAGCGCCGAGGAAAAAAGCGAGACGGCTCCGAGCGCAAAACCGAAACCGGGGCCGAGAGCCCGGCCACCGAGAACGAGGATGAACCAGATCGGCTCGAGTCCGGCGGTCCCCCCTCCGAGCGGCCGCAGGGCCGAGATGACAGCAGCCAGCACCCCGAGCAGTGCGATCGCCTTCGCGTCCATGCCCTTGTCGGTGAACTGGGCGAGCACAACGGCAAGCAGGAGGGGGATGACGATGGCGAAGATCCACGGGGCATCGCCCGCATGGGCGATCGCGGTGGAGTCCGGCGCTGCGATGAGCGGCCAGCCGAACGCTACGACCCCCACGAGGGAGGTCGCGATGATCGCGATTGTCGAACGGGGGCCGAGGCGAACCGCCGGCGTCGGCATACTCATGCTCATCCGACGGCATCCCCGCTCGTCGGCGCGTGTGAGCGCAGGAGGAGTGGGCCGATGGCAGCGAGGACGTCTGAGACGGTGAGCCAAGGCTCAGGTGCGAGCACCTTCGCGACCTGCGGCGCGAACATGGGGGAGGAGACGACCACATCGGCGGTGGATCCGTCCGCGACAATCTCGCCCTCGGCGAGCACGACGACGCGCGTGGCGACCTCTGCCGCGAGCTCGACGTCGTGGGTCGCGAGCATGATGCCGTGGCCGGCCCTCGCGAGATCGCGCAGCACCTCGACGAGGCGGGCCTTCGTGGGGTAATCGAGGCCGCGGGTTGGCTCGTCGAGCAGCAGCAGCGGCGGGCGGGCGGCGAGGATGACGGCCAGCGCGAGGAGCAGCCGCTGGCCCTCGGAGAGGTCGCGCGGGTGCGTCGTGTCGTTGACGTCGGGGGCGAGCAGGGCGAGCAGCGCCCGGGTCGTGCCGTGGTCGGCCCCTGCATCCCGGTCGGCCGCCCGGCACTCGTCGGCGACGGTGGTCGCCTCGAGGAGGTCGCCGGGCTCCTGGGGGACGAGCCCCACTGCATGGACGAGTTCGGCACCGCGGAGGTTTCGTGGGTCCTTGCCGCCGGTGAGGACGGACCCCCCTGCGCTCGCCCGCAAGCCGACGATTGCATGGAGGAGGGTTGACTTTCCGGCGCCGTTGCGGCCCATGAGCGCCACTACCTCGCCGCCGCGGATCGTAAGTGACACCGACCGAAGGGCTGGCCGCTGGCCATATCGGACGGTGAGGTCGGTGGCTTCGACGAGTGCCTCGCTCCCTAGGCCGCCGTTGATTGCTCGTAAAGGAGGTGTGTGTCCAACAAGGAGATCGCGCAGCGGCCCGGCCGCTCGTCGGGCATCGCGCACGGTGAGCGGAAGGGGGCTCCAGCCGGCGAGGCGGCCGAGTTCGACGACTGGGGGCGCAATGGGTGCGAGGCGCATCACCTCGGCGGGGGTCCCAATGACGAGCGGCTGGGCGTCGCCCGGGACGAAGATTACTCGGTCAGCAAACTGAACGACGCGCTCGAGGCGGTGCTCGGCTAGGACGACGGTGACGCCGAGATCGTGCACGAGCCGCTGGAGTGCGGCGAGCACCTCCTCGGCCGCCCCTGGGTCGAGCGCGGAGGTCGGCTCGTCGAGGACGAGGACCTTGGGATGGGAGGTGAGGACAGCGCCGATCGACACGCGCTGCTGCTGCCCGGCGGACAGCGACAGGAGAGGCCGGTTGCGCAGGTCATTGAGCCCGAGGAGGTCGAGGGTCTCCTCGACCCGGCGGCGCATGACTTCAGGCGCGAGGCCGAGGCACTCCATCCCATAGGCGAGTTCCTCCTCGACGGTGTCGGCGACGAACCCGCTCGACGGGTCCTGCGGCACCACGCCGACGAGGTCGGCAAGCTCGCGTGGCGGATGGGTGGCGGTATCGCGTCCATCGACGAGGATGCGGCCGCTGAGGGTGCCACCGGTGAAGTGCGGAACGAGGCCGTTCATTGCCCGCAAAAGCGTCGTCTTACCGCTGCCTGTCCGGCCGACAACGAGGACAAGCTCGCCTTCGTCCAAGCGGAGGTTGACGTTGCTGAGAGCCGGCCGCGTCGCGCCGGAGTAGGTGATGGTGACGTCCTCGAAGCGGATCATCGGGCCACCTGCCACTCGGGTTCCTCGGTTCGGGCAAGGACGACCGTTGCCGGGATCGGCGGGGCGGTGAACGCGGGGGTGATTGCCGCGGCAACGCCAATGAGGCCGAGAACCGGCAGGGTCGGCCATGCCGGCGGGTCGAATGCGGTGTCAAGTGACATGGGCATCCACCACCGGGCGGCGAGGAAGCATGCCGCGGCGAGGATTCCGGCTCCCGCGACAAGCCACTCCGACATCCACCATGGGTCAGGACGGTAGCGGGTGCGAACCGAGCCGCGGGCCGACCACGTGATCGCCGTGACGCACGCGATGATGCCGAATGCGAGCATCGGTGCGTCCATGAGGAGAGGCGACCCGGCCGCAACGAGACCGTAGCTACCAATGCAGGCAGCGACGAGGCCGATGAGCAGGAGGGCTGCCGAGCCCTTGCGCTGCGATGCACTCTGGGATCCTCGGCGACCGTAGCCGCGCGAGTCCATCGCCGCGGCCAACGTCACCGAGCGATCGAGTGCCCCCTCGAAAACGGGCATTGCGGCGCCAGCGATCGCGCGCACGCCTTTGGTGGGCCGCCCGCGAAGATGGCGGGCGGACCGTACCCGTGTCACGTCGATAACGAGTTGTGGGGTGAAGGTGAGGGCCACGACAACGCTCACGCCGACCTCGTACAGCGCCGCGGGGACGGATTTCAAGAGCCGGCTCGGCGAGGCGAGGGAGTTGGCGGCGCCGATGCATACGAGGATCGTCGCGAGCCTCAGTCCGTCGTAGAAGGCCATGAGGATGCTCTCGAGCATGACATCGCCGCCAAGCCGCACGCCGGCGAGCCACGTGGGAAGCGCGATCCCGGGCAAGGGGAGCAGGACGGTGGTGCCGATCGCCGCGCCGAACATCACTTGGATGAGGACCCGAACTGCCACGACGATGATGCCGAGCCGCAGGAAGAATCCGAATGACCGTGCCCAGGGGGCGTCGGGCTTGCGCGCGGAGACGACGAATGCCGCGACGGCAATGATGAGGAGGAGGAGCAGCGGGTTCGTCGTGCGGCTGGCTGCGGCGGCAAGGCCAAGGGCCCACGCCCACCAGGCACCGGGGTGCAGCCAGCGCGGCAGGGCGCCGGCACCCACCTGCCAGTGCGCGCCGGTCATGGGTGTCCGCGCCCACGCCAGGCGAGGAGGCCGAAACTTGCCGCAACGAGCACGGCGAGCCCGGTGATGATGGGTCCGGCCGATGGCGCTGACTCGGGCGCAACGGCGAGGGACCCGGGCTCCGGCAGGATGCTCGGCGATGCGCCCTCCGTCGACATTCCGGTGCTCGCCACGGGGCGATCCTCGACGAGTTCTGCGCACTCGGCGAGCGGGTACCCCGCAATCCCGCAGATGAGCCCGTCGCCGACCCGCACGTCGGTGATCGACCGAAGAAGTTCGTAGCCGGTGGACCCCTGCTCCCCGACGACGCACGTGCTGATGTCGACCGGGTTACGCTCGCCATCAGGGGCATCCTGCGGAATACCAAAGTCGATCGCGAGCGCCACCCGCTTCATGCCTGCCTGGGCAGGCGTACCTCCGCAGATCGAATCGAAGGCGGTGGCGGGGTTGGTCTCGGGGGCATCGCCAGCGGAGCCCGCGGCAGAGGTGATGGCGAAGCGCCAGCCCTCGACCGAGCCGTCGACCGGCACCGCTGAGGCTGGTCCTAGGGTCGCGAATCGCCAGGCGCCGTCGGTGACCGACCAGTAGGTCCAGTAGCGGTAGGCGGTCTCCGCCCGGGCAGCAGGCGCAAGCGCCAGCATCGCGGTGGCGCCAGCGATTGCCAACACGATCGCGAGCACGGTGCTCTTTATGACTGCCGCCCGGGTGGAAAACCGCATCAGCGCTGGCTGCCCTGAAGTGCCGTGACGAGGTTGATCCCGCCGAATGACCTCGGATTCTTGCCCGTGGCCTCGCTCACCATGAGCAGGAGGCCGAGTGCGGCCGGGACGGCGACGCCGTCCTTCTCGGCGAAGGCGCGCGCGTTGGCAGCGAGGGTGGACGTTGCCTTGGCTACCGCAGGCTTGCCGTACCCCGCTGCGACGAACGCCATCACGGTTGAGGCCGTCGAGGTGTAGTCGGGTCCGGTGCCGAATGACGAGTCGAGCGCACCCTTCGCAAGGATCCGCGAACTGAGGTAGCTGGCGACCTTGCGGCCCGTGGTGCCCGAGCATGCAGGCGAGCCGGCGAGTTTCTTCGGGCCTGTCACTGGAATTGCGGCGGTGAGGCCGAGGAGGCCCTGCGAACTGCCTGCAGCGTCTGGCTTGGCGCCCTTCTGGTAGCTGAGGCCGCCGCCATCGGCGGATCCGCACGGGGCGACGAGCGTCGCTAGGAACTTATTCGCCGCAACGTAGGCGGGCACCTTGAAGTTCGGGGCCGAGGTCATCACTGCGGCAAGCGCGAGTCCGGTCGAGTTCGCGTCTGAGGCCCCGCCCGGAAAGTAGGGCCAGCCGCCATCCTTTAATTGCTGCTTGCCGAGCCAAAGCCCGGCTCGCGCCGCAGCGTTGGTCACCTTGCTCATCGTGGCCGCCGGCGCCGCGCCTGCTGCGTTGATGGCCATGAGCGCGGAGATCGCGGCGGCGGTCGAGTTGGTGTCGGGGCCGGTCGAGGTTGCCGGGTCGCTGGGCGCGCACGGCGCGGCGAGGTCGGTTCGGTAGGCCTGATAAGAGCCGTCGGCACACTGTTGATTGATCAGCCAGTCGATGGCGGGCGCACTC
>CAMCSO010000162.1 GCA_945877545.1 Bifidobacterium breve
CACCCGTGCAGATCTGCGCCCAGGTGAAGATGCCCTGCTTGACGACCTTCGTATCGATCGTCGCTCCAATATCTTGGCCCGGGGTCAGGTAGAAGTAATCGACCGAGATGCTCGCGGTCGGCACATTGACTGAACCGTTGTTCACCGTCGTGTTGACCGGCGGCTTCGGAGCAGCCTTACCCAGAAGCGCCGCGGCCGTGAGTTGAGCTGCCACCTTTGCCTCCGCGCCGAAGTTCTTCATCACCATGTCTTCCTGCTGGCCGGTCAGCATGTACTGCAGACCGATGAGCTCAGGGTTCTGACCGCCGTAGACCGGGATCTTCACTCCCTTTGCCGTCATGGCAGCAATCGCTCCCGACGTGATGCCGTCATAGAAGCCGAGGACGGCGCTGACGTTGTTCTGCGTCCTTGTCAGGCACTGCTCCATCTTGCTCTGAGCATCGGCCGGATCCCAGTTCGTGACGTAATCCTCACAGGCAACCTGAATCTTGCCGGAGTCGATAAGAGGCTGGATGTACTTGTTCTGACCCGTCAGCATCTCGGTTGTGTAGACGTCGCCCTTGTTGCCGTAGAGACGAACAAGCTTGACCGGCCCGGCGCCGAACTTGCCGGCGTTCACCTGTGCAGCGAAGTACTTTCCCTGCACCTCACCGGCGCTGCGTGGGCTGAAGATGACCTGGCTCGTGACCGGACCGTTCAGCGGTGGGTTTTCGTAACCGATGACGGGCACCTTCTTGCTTGCCGCGTACTTGAGCATGCCCGCGCTGGTCGCTGGGTCAGCAGCCACGATGACGAGGGCTTTCGCACCGGCGGCGATTGCCTGCTGTGCCTGTGACAACTGCTTGGCAGACTTTCCGCCAGCATTCACGAACTTGACCTGCACGCCAGGAACAAGCTTTGCGAGTTCCTTGGCGAACTTCGGCCCATCCTGCTGTAGGTAGCGGGTTGGGGTTGTGTTGGGCTGCATGAAGTACACGATCGGTCCTGTGGGCGCAGCCGAAACTGGCGTTGCCGTGGTGACCATTCCGAGGGCGATAAGCGCCGTCCCGGCACCCACCGCCAGCCGGCGACGAGTTGATGATGCTCCTGAATTCATTGACCCTCCTAGTCCAACACCCGCACTGCACGCCGCGGTGGGGTTCTGTGGGTTACCTCTCAGGGCTTCGACACTGGACTCGCCGGGAGAAAGTCCGGTCGAGGCGGCCTGACGATGCCCTTACGTGGACGCTACTCCCGCAATGACACCACTGTCCAGTATTTCTTCATTTTTAGTACACACTTACTGTGAAGTGGCACCGCAAAACGTGGCACGTCAGGGGATCTGTGAGGGAGCGCCGTGTGAATCTTCGTGGAATGCACGAGTGGTCGAGCGCCTGCCCACCACCACCCAGGTAGATGTGCATGTCTCGGTGCCCTCGTTCGCGAGCCTATGAGGGGTCGTTGAGGGAAAATTGATCGAATCACCGGCGCCGAGAACATACGTCTCGAACGCAATCTGCACATGCAATCTCCCCGAGATGATGTGCCCGTACTCGTGACCCTCATGACGCATGAGGTGCTCCAACGGACATGATTCACTTCCGGGTTCGTAGGTCGCGTGAAGGAAATCAACAAGAGGGTCATCTGCTGTTAACCGGCGCCAGGTCACGCCCTTCATCTGGACCATGGGATGGTCGGTCCACGGCTGAGCAGTACTCGCCATCGGCATCCACATGTCCGGGAACGATCCGGTCGCAAGCGACCCCCGTGTCCTTTCGATGTCGGCGGGCTTTTGGCGAATCCGAGCGACCTTCTGGGGCACCTCAGCGGCCGCCGGGGGCATGAGCTCATCTAGGGACAGGTCCAATTCAGATAGGAACCCGTAGAGCGTTCCGAGTGACGGCTTCGCCTTACCAAGTTCTACCTGCGAGACGAAACTCGGCGACACACCAATGCGTCGGGCCATCTCACGCAGACTCAGTCCGCGCTCCATCCTCGCCGCGCGCAGGTGCGTGCCAATGTCAGCGCTCGAATCCTTCATTGTCGAGCCACTGGCCCCCCGTTTGACCTTGCCGGATTCCACACCTTCAGGCGCTGCTCGCTTAGTTGGCATGGGGTTCATTCGGGGCCATCCTAGGACGGGCAACGGTGCAGGACTGTTCTGGGCTGGCAACACCTGCATCGTCGCTTCGTTCACGCGACGTTGCAGGTGTTGCCACAGCTGTTCTGTCTATGGCAGGAGCCAGCCGCCATCCATGACATAGGACGAACCGTGCACGAAGTCCGCATCATCGCTCGCGAGGTACACCGCGAGGCGAGCGATCTCGACCGGCTTTCCCCATCGACCCGCGGGCAGCGCCTCAATGATCGAGTCAACGTGCTCATTGCGGCCCTCGGGTGTGAGGAGGTAATCGGTCATGCCTGTGTGGATCGGGCCGGGGCAGATGGCGTTGACTCTGACGCCCTTGCGCCCATACTCGAAGGCCAGCTGGCGGGTGAGTCCGAGAACGCCGTGCTTTGAGACCGTGTAGGCCGAGCCACCGCCGCCAGCGATGAAGGCGGAAATGGATGCCGTGTTGATAATCGCACCCTTGCCCTGGGCAACCATGATGGGGAGTACCTCTCGGCACATGAAGAAAGGTCCCGAGAGGTTGATCCCCAGAACTCGATTCCACAATTCGGTGGATGTCTCCTCTGCGACGACATAATCGTCGAGGATTCCAGCGTTATTGCAGACGATATCGATGCGCCCCCAGCGGGCCATGGCTGCTGCAACGGCTGCCTTGATGTCACCTTCGTTCGAGACATCGCACTGAAGCGCCACGATCTTGTCGGCGTTCCCGACGATCGCCGCAGTCTCCTCCACGGCCTCCATTCGCACGTCCAGTGCCAGAACCTTGGCGCCTTCCGCAACGAACTCCTGTGCGATGGCTCGACCCATTCCGGAGCCGGCGCCGGTCACGATCGCGATCCTGTCTTCTAGTCTCACGGTTTCCTCCTGATGCTCGCCATTCGAGGCAAGCGACGATATTCACGGATGACGATATTCACGGAAACGTGGGCTTACTCGCGCCGAACTGCCTGTCGAGGGTGTCCGTATCCCGTCGCGCCAATGTACCCCTCGCCAGCATCCTCGTCCAGTAGGACTCTACATGTTTACTTGCTGACGGACACCGTGCACAATCGACTCGACAGATGGCAACCACGCTCGCTCGAGGCTCGGCGAATAGGGGGCCGGCGAGGCCGCCGCACCCACGCGCAGCACCGGGGCGTCGAGGCTCCAGAATCCTTCATTCGCAGCCAGAGCAGCGAGTTCAGCTCCAACACCGAAGTCCCGGACCGCATCGTGAGCAATGAGAAGGCGGTTCGTCCGCGCGAGTGACTCCAGTACCATCGCTCGATCAAGGGGCACAATGGTGCGTAGGTCGATCACCTCCACGTCTATCCCTTCTTCAGCCAGGACGTCGGCCGCCAACAGCGCATCCCCCACCATCCGTGACCACGCAACAATTGTGGCGTCGGTTCCAGGCCGCGCGATCCTGGCAACGCCAAGGGGTACCCGCTCCCCGGGGATCGGACCCGGCGACTCTCGCTCGTAGAGAAGGCGATGCTCAATGAAGATGACCGGACTCTCATCGTCGATACTGGCTCGCAGGAGGCCATAAGCATCAGCTGAGGTGGCGGGCATGACCACCTTGAGCCCGGGCACGTGGGCGAGTAGAACTTCAAGGCTCTGAGAGTGCTGGCTTCCGGAGGACCGCCCAGATCCGAATTGAGTGCGGATGACGAGCGGCAGGCTCGCACCACCCCCGGTCATGTACCGGAGTTTCGCCGCCTGGTTCATGATCTGGTCGAAGCACACTCCGATGAAATCCAAGTACATGATCTCAACGATCGGCCGGGACCCCGCCATCGATGAACCGACCGCCAACCCGGTGATGGCGGTCTCAGAGATCGGGGTGTCGAGAACCCGGCCCGGATAGCGCTCTGCCAGGCCGCGTGTCAGGCCGAAGACATTGCCACCGCCAACATCGATCCCAGCAAGGAAGACTCGGTCATCGTCCTCAAGGGCATCAGCCAGCGCCGTCCTGATGGCCTTTGAGTACCGCATATTCGGCGGTGGTGTCGTTGTTGACGAGATGGCCGATAGAGCAGCGGGCACTGGGCCGGAGACGTCGTCAAGAAGCGAGCTGGGAGTGCGCTCGGGATCCGCACTGGCCCTGTCGATCGCATTGACCACCGCAGCGGCCACCTCGCGATCGATCTGCTCCCAGGTGGCGGAATTGACCCCGGCCACGCTCAGAGCGCTGCGCGTTCGCTCCACTGGATCACTCGCCACAAGTCGATCGGAATCCTCAGCGTCCCGATATCCCTGAGGGTCCCCCTCGTAATGCCCGCGGCCGCGAAGGGTCATCGCCTCGACGATCTGGGGACCAGATCCAGCTCGAACTTCGGCAACCACGGTGTCGATGAGTGAGACAACCGCAATGACATCGTTGCCATCAACGGTCTGGTGTGGGAGCCCGTAGCCCATAGCTCGTTGGCTCAGGGTGACCGGATGCTGCTCATCAGTCCTCGAGAACTCCGAGTAGCCGTTGTTCTCACATAGGAAGATAACCGGCAAGCCCCAGAGGGCAGCGAGATTCACCGACTCGTGGAATGCCCCCTGCGCCATTGCGCCGTCACCAAAGAAGGCGAGAACCAGATCGTCACGACCTTGGGCCTTGAGTGTGTGAGCGGCCCCCACCGCGATGGGCAATCCTGCTGCGACGATTCCGTTGGCTCCGAAGATGCCCAACTTCGGATCGGCGATGTGCATCGAACCACCTCGACCATGGCAGGTCCCTGTTTGTCTCCCCATCAGCTCGGCGAACATGCCGTAAAGGTCCAACCCCTTGGCAATGGCATGGCCATGGCCACGGTGCGTGGATGTGATGATGTCGGATGTTCGCAGGTGCAGGCATGCCCCAACCGCTGTTGCTTCCTGACCAATGCTCAGGTGCACGAAACCGGGAATCTCACCCGTTGCGTACAAACTGCCGGCGGCTTCCTCGAAGGATCGGATCGTCACCATGAGCCGGTACGCCCGGATGAGGTCATCCGCGTTCACCTGCTTTCCCCCTCGCCAGCGTCAAGGCGCTCGGAGGCGATGTCGCGCAGGATGAACTTCTGGATCTTGCCGCTGGCGGTACGAGGGAGGGCGTCACAGATGAGCAGGTGCTCAGGCGCCTTCTGACGGGCGATGTCGCGCGCTTGGAGAAAGGCACGAATCTCGGCGAGTGTAGGTGGCTGCCCGTTCGGGACGATCATCGCGCAGGCCCGCTCGCCGAGGACTGGATCCGGCACACCCACCACTGCAATATCCGAGATTCCAGGGAGTTCGCGAAGCAGGATCTCAATCTCCAGAGGGCTCAGATTCTCACCGCCCCGGACGATGATGTCCTTTCGGCGCCCCACGATTCGAACGCGATCCCCCTCGATGACCGCGAGATCACCCGTCCGAAACCAACCGTCGGACGTGAAGGCTTGTTCGTTATCGGACCCGTCAAGGTATCCGAGAAACATCTCCGGACCTCGTGCCTCAAGGTCTCCGACATCGTCCTGCACATCGACGAGTCGGGCCTGTGAGCTACCGGTCAGGGCGCCATCGTCGCCGCTCCGCTGCCCCATGGAATCCGAGGGACTCCCGCAGGTGAGGGTGGGAAGTTCAGTCAATCCATAGGCTCGCACTGCGAGGGTGGCCATAACGTCCTGAGCATCGCGGATGACGGAGGGGGGAACATCAGCCCCACCACAGACGAAGGACGTCAGGCTGGACTTCTGCTGACGCCGGCCGTACTCGTTCACCAGACCCGCGAGGAACGGTGTTGCACCGACGCAGAATGTGCAGCCTTCCCTCTCGATGAGGTCCACAGCCACCGATTCGTTCCACCGGTCCTGAAGCACCACCTGTCCCTTTGACAGGATTGGAAGCAGGATGCCGTAGAGCAGCCCGGTGATGTGGGTGAGCGGGGACGGCATGAAGACATTCGGACGATCAAGGTCGAACCGATCGGCAATGGACCACGACTCGTAAAGGAGGGTGCGGTGGCTATGCAGCACGCCCTTGGGTCGGCCCGTTGTCCCGGATGTGAACATCAGCACCGACACGTCGTCAACAGACAGTGTTGATAGTGCCGGTGGTTCGGACTCCGCAAGGGGGCCGCCAGCGAACAGCCCGCCGGTGCCGGGAGCTGGCCGTATAGTCACGACAGCTGCATCGCTCTCGGCATCGACAAGGGCTTGTCGGCTCATGGCCTCGTAGTCCACGTCACCGAAGTTGCCCGGGCATAGGACTAGCGAGGGTCGAGCCATCCTGAAAATCGTGCGCAGTTCCCCACGCCGATAAATAGGGGTAACCGGATTGAGTACCGCTCCCAGACGCCACACCGCGAGCGCCACGATGACCGTCTCCCACCAATTGGGCAGTTGGGCACACACGACATCACCTCGCCGGATCCCGTACTCCGTCAGGCGACGCGCGGTCGACT
>CAMCSO010000163.1 GCA_945877545.1 Bifidobacterium breve
TCCGGGCTCCAGCGCTCGGCGCCTTCCTGCTCGCCTGACTCAACGAGCTCGGTGATGCGGGCAAGCTGCTCAGCAGAATTGATGGCACCGATGTCAGTGTTCTTGTCGAGAGGATCACCGAGGCGCAGCGTGCCGAGCCGGCGCTTGAGAGAGGTGAGGACCTCGTCGGCGACCGACTCCTGGAGCAGGAGCCGCGACCCGGCGCAGCACACGTGGCCCTGGTTGAAGAAGATGCCGTTGACGATGCCCTCGATCGCCTCGTCGATGGGTGCGTCGTCGAACACAATGTTCGCTGCCTTACCGCCGAGCTCGAGGGTCAGCCGCTTGCCCGTGCCCGCGACGGCCCGCTGGATCGACTTGCCGACCTCCGTCGAGCCGGTGAAGGCGACCTTGTCGACCCCGGGGTGCTCGACGAGCATCCGGCCGGTGTCGCCGGCCCCAGTGATGATGTTCACGACGCCGGGCGGCAGATCGGCCTGCTGGCAGATATCGGCGAACGCCAGCGCAGTGAGCGACGTAGTCTCCGCCGGCTTCAGAACAACGGTGTTGCCTGCGGCGAGCGCCGGCGCGATCTTCCAGGCGAGCATGAGGAGCGGAAAGTTCCACGGGATGACCTGCGCTGCAACCCCGACGCTCCGCGGATTAGACCCAAGCCCAGCATGCTCGAGTTTGTCGGCCCAGCCGGCGTAGTAGAAGAAATGCGCGGCGACGAGCGGGAGGTCGACGTCGCGTGACTCACGGATCGGCTTGCCATTGTCGAGGGTTTCCAGGACGGCCAGTTCGCGGGACCGCTCCTGGATGAGGCGCGCGATGCGGAACAGGTACTTCGCCCGGTCACGTCCGGCCATCGGCCCCCACACCTGGCCGTGGGCTCGGCGAGCGGCGCCGACCGCTGCGTCGACGTCGGCTTGCCCAGCGATGGCGATCTCCGACAGCACCTCCTCGGTCGCGGGGTTTAGCGTCTTGAACGAGCCACCATCGACCGGCGATGTGAACTCCCCGTCAATAAACAGGCCGTAGGACGACGCGATGTCGACGACGGCGCGGGATTCAGGCGCTGGCGCGTACTCGAAGATCATTCGTGTGTCCTGTCAGTCGATCGTGACGTAATCGGGGCCTGAGTAATGGCCGGATGCCATGCGCTGACGCTGCTGGAGCAGGTCGTTGAGCAGAGTTGAGGCGCCGAACCTGAAGAGGTCAGGGGTGAGCCAGCGATCGCCGACGGTCTCGTTCACGATGACGAGGTACTTGATGGCGTCCTTGCTCGTGCGGATGCCGCCGGCGGCCTTCACACCGATGAGCCGGCCGGTCATCGCCTCGAAATCGCGGACCGCCTCGAGCATGACGAGGGTCACCGGGGGTGTGGCTGCGGGGACAACCTTGCCGGTCGAGGTCTTGATGAAGTCGGCGCCGGCGAGCATCGCGAGCCAGCTCGCACGGCGCACGTTATCGAGGGTTCGAAGCTCTCCGGTCTCCAGGATGACCTTGAGGTGCGCCCCGCCGCAGGCCTCCTTGACCGCGACGATCTCGTCGAAGACCCGCTGGTATTCGCCGGAGAGAAAGGCGCCGCGGTCGATGACCATGTCGATCTCATCGGCGCCGGCGGCGACTGCGTCACGCGTATCGAGGAGCTTGACGCCGAGGCTGGCGCGTCCGCTCGGAAAGGCAGTTGCAACGGCAGCGACATGGACGCTGTCGCCGACCACTGATCGAGCCGTGGCCACGAGGTCGCCGTAGACGCACACCGCGGCCACCGCCGGCGCACTGGAATCGGTCGGGTCGGGCCGCAGGGCCTTCGCGCACATGGCCCGCACCTTGCCGGGCGAATCCATGCCCTCGAGGGTGGTGAGGTCGACCATGCGGATTGCCAAGTCGATCGCCCAGGCCTTGGATGCAGCCTTCACCGAACGCGTGCCGAGCGAGGCCGCGCGGCCGGCGGCGCCGACCTCGTCGACACCGGGCAGGCCGTGGAGAAACTGTCGAAGCGAGGCCGCGGAGGTGGTGGCCCCCGCGAGGGCGGCCGGGAAGGTGACCGTCATGAGGGTCACTCTAGCCACGGGGCGACGGCGTGGCGCAGGGCTTCCATGCGTCGCCAGGCGGATGCGCGAGCCCCTTCGAGCTCGGTGCCGTTCGGGTATTCGATGACCTCGAGGTAGCACTTGATCTTCGGCTCAGTTCCGCTTGGCCGGACGATGATGCGCGCACCGCCTTCGAGCCTGAACCGAAGGCCGTCGGTGGGAGGCAGGCCGTCGGTCGGCGCCTCGAGGTCGTCCATGCCCAGTACTGCGATGCCGGCGATGCTCGACGGTGGGTTCGCGCGGAGGCGATCCATGATGTCGGTGATCCTCCCGAGGTCACTCACCCGGACGGACACCTGCGAGGTCGCATGAATGCCGTGCTCGCGGTCGAGGTCGTCGAGGACATCGGTCAACAAGCGGCCATCCTCCTTGAGCGCGGACGCCATCTCGATGACGAGGAGGCCAGCGGAAATACCGTCCTTGTCCCGCACATGTAAAGGGTCAACGCAGTAGCCAAGTGCCTCCTCATACCCATACTCGAGGCCGGCCACTCGGGCGATCCATTTGAACCCCGTGAGGGTCTGGGTGCTTGCTAGGCCGTGCGCGCCAGCGATAGCGTCAAGCATTGAAGACGAGACGAGCGACCGGGCAAAGACCCCGCTCGTGGCACCGCGTTCGATCATCCACCAGCCGAGCAGGGACCCGACCTCGTCGCCAGTGAGCATTCGCCAGTCGCCGGGCGATCCGGGCACGGGTACTGCGACCGCGCATCGGTCGGCGTCGGGATCATTCGCGATGACGAGATCGGCGGTTGCCCGGTTCGCTTCATGTATTGCCAGGTCGATGGCGCCGGGCTCCTCAGGATTGGGGAACGCAACCGTCGGAAATTCGGGGTCGGGCTCGAACTGATCATCGACGCGGATCGCACGCGGGAACCCAGCCCGCTTGAGGACTCGCTCGAAGGTCTCACCGCCGACCCCGTGAAGCGGGGTGTAGACGACGCGGGCCTGGCGCGGCGAGTGCTGGCCAACGAGGGTCGCGACCTGGGCCACGTAGTCGTCTAGCACGTCGTCGCCCAGGGTCGTCCAATCGTCACTCAACAGGATCGACGAGAGTGGTTGACTGGCGACGGACGAGATGAACGTGCTGATCTCAGCATCCGCGGGCGGGACGATCTGGGAGCCCTCACTGAGGTACACCTTGTAGCCGTTGTCCTGCGGCGGATTGTGGCTCGCCGTGACCATGACGCCGGCCGCGCAGCCGAGGTGGCGAACTGCATAGGCAAGCACCGGGGTTGGGAGCGGCCTTGGCAGCATGAGCGGGGTGAGGCCTGCGCCGGCGAAGACCATTGCCGAGTCGCGCGCGAACACATCGGACTTGTGGCGGGCATCGAACCCGATCGCCACGGCGCCGCCGCCCCGTTCGCGCAGGTACTGGGCCAGACCGGCTGCCGCTTGCATGACGACCATCCGGTTCATGCGGTTGGGCCCGGGGCCAAGGCGGCCGCGAAGGCCGGCGGTGCCGAACTCGAGGCGTGAGCTGAAGGCGTCGACGAGCTCAGCCTCGGCGGCCGGGTCGTGCGCCTGGGCCGCGTCGATGGTGCCCCGCAGTTCGGTTCGGGTGTGGTCGTCAGGGTCATCATCCGCCCAGGCCAGCGCCTGAGCAGTGAAGTGTGCGCTCCCGCGGGCGAGTAAGCCTCGGTCGCCGGCCATCAGACCTCCCTAAGCACCCGTGCTAGGAGCTCGCCCATGCGAGCTGCCGCAGCCTGGCCCGCTTCGAGCACCTCTGCGTGGTTCAGGGCCTTGCCGCTCATTCCGGCCGCGAGATTCGTCACGAGTGAAAGGCCGAGAATCTCCATGCCGAGCGACCGCGCGACGATCGCCTCGAGCGCTGTGCTCATGCCGACGAGGGTCCCGCCGATGCTCCGCACCATCGTGATCTCGGCGGGTGTCTCGTACATCGGGCCGGGGAATTGGGCGTACACGCCCTCGGGGAGATTTGGTTCGATCTGGCGGCACAGCCCCCTCAGTCGCGGTGAGTAGAGGTCGGTGAGGTCGACGAAGTGGGCTCCGTGAAGGGGGGACGCCCCGGTGAGATTGATGTGGTCGCTGATGAGCACCGGTGTGCCGGGCGACCACGCGGGGTCTAGGCCGCCGCAGCCATTCGTGATGACCACCGTCGTGCAGCCGGTGGCTGCCGCGGTGCGCACCGCATGCGTCACGGCGTCAACACCGCGCTCCTCGTACAGATGCGTCCGGCCGAGGAACACGAGCACCCGCCTGCCGCCCGCATCTATGCTCCGGATTCGACCGGCATGGCCCTCTACAGCGGGCGGCGCGAAGTGGGGCAGATCGGTTACCGCAAGGTCGGCGACGGTCGTGCCGAGCAGGTCTGCGGCAGGGACCCATCCGGATCCGAGAACGACCGCGACTTCGTGTCGCTTGACTCCGGTGAGCGAGGCTATGGCGGCTGCGGACTCGGCGGCCCTGGACTGGGCGGCGATCGTGGAGGGATGGTTGGTCACCGGATGAACCTACTCCGCAGGGGGCCGTTAATTCATGAGATGTGCTCCGGGGAAGGTGATCCCTCGGGGATGTTCGCTACTCGGCGGCGATGTGCAGCCGGCGTGCCGCCTCGGCGATCGAGCCGGACAGGCTCGGATACACCGTAAAGGTGAGCGCGAGTTGGTCGACGGTGAGTCGCTGGTCGACCGCGACGGTGAGTGCGTGGATGAGCTCGCTGGCGTGCGGGCCAACGACCACGGCGCCGGCCACGATACGTGTGCCCCGGCGACAGATGATCTTGACGAAGCCGACGTCAATGTCTTGCATCTTGGCCCGCGCATTCGTCGCGAGAGGGAGGATCACAACGTCGCCGCGGATCGCTCCATCGTCTAGGTCCTTTTGGGTGAGCCCGACCGTGGCGATCTCCGGATCGGTGAACACGGTGCTCGACACCATCGTTCGATCGAGCGGGGTCACAGCATCGCCGAGCGCGTGCCACATCGCGATCCGGCCCTGCATGGCGGCGACAGAGGCAAGCATGAGCACCCCGGTGCAGTCGCCGGCCGCATAGATGCCTCGTTCGGAGGTCCGGGAGACGCGGTCGACGGTAATGAACCCGGCAGTGTCGGTGGCGACCCCCGCCTCGTCCAACCCGAGACCATCGGTGTTCGGGAGGGATCCGACGGCCATGAGCACATGTGAGCCGGTGATGACGCGCCCGTCCGCGAGGGTGACGTTGACACCGTTTGGAGTGCGGGCCGCACTCACCGCCCGAGATCGCCCAACGATCTCGAGCCCGCGGCGCGCGTAGACCTCCTCGAGGACGCGTGCGGCATCGGGATCTTCGCCCGGCAGCACGCGGTCACGTGAAGAGACGAGCACGACGTGGCTCCCAAGGGCGTGGTAGGCGCTCGCGAACTCCGCGCCGGTCACGCCAGACCCAACCACAATGAGCCGCTTGGGCAGTTCCGGCAGGTCGTAAAGCTGCTCCCACGTGAGGATGCGCTCGCCATCGGGTATGGCATCGGGAAGGGTGCGGGGCCTCGCGCCCGTCGCAATGAGGATGGTCCCCGCGGTGATCTCGCGATTGGATTCGCCCGCGACACTAACGGTCTCAGGACCGCTGAATCGCGCCCTTCCGTGAAGGACGGTGACTCCCTCTCTGATGAGGCGATCGCGAATGTCGTCGCTCTGCGCGTGGGCGAGTTCCTTCACGCGACCGTTGACGGTGGCGAGGTCGACAGAGATCGAGGCGTCGCGCGACTCGCTGCCGTTGATGAGGACGCCGAGGGCGTGGCTCTCCCTGGTGCGCGTAATGACGTCGGCGGTAGCAATGAGTGTCTTACTGGGGACGCAGTCGGTGAGCACGGCCGACCCGCCAATGCCATCGCGCTCGATGAGCGTCACCTCAGCACCGAGTTGCCGGGCGACGAGGGCTGCCTCGTAGCCTGCGGGACCGCCACCGATCACCACTACGTCAGACACGACCGTCATCCTTTCGCAACTCAGCCACCATTCCCACGCTGGTCCCGGTGGCGCCCCCACCCATGCCCCAGGCATTTCGTCCAGTATCCGGTTCAGATGACGAGAAATTGTCCGATATGTCCGAATAAGTGGTCACTTCATCCGTGAAGCCCCATTGGACGAATCTCAGAAATCGCCGCCGAAGTCTCCGCCTCCGAAGTCCCCACCACCGAAGTCCCCGCCACCGCCGTCGGCGAAGCCCCAGCCATCTGAGCCGCCCCCACCGATTCCGGCCGAATCAATGCCGCTCGCTCCGGATGTTAACCCCGGCATCGACCACATGCTGCTGATCATCGTCCCCATCATGACGGCGGTCATGACGTTGCCGAAGGGCGAGAAGTAGCCCTGCGCATACGGCGCATACTGAGGGCCGGCCTGCCAGTAGGGCTGCCGTCCAGTCGGGCCATCAACCTCGCGTGCCATGGGGCTGTTGCCCGTCTCGACGTC
>CAMCSO010000164.1 GCA_945877545.1 Bifidobacterium breve
TGATGTAGATCTGAATGTCACGATCCGGGTCCATCGACTCCAAGCACAGCAACTGCGCCATGACGTCATCAGCCGAGGCATCGTCGATCTGAACACCGAGGAAGATGATGCGCTCCTCGAAGAGCTTCGTGTAGGGGTTGTGGACCCGCTCGCCATTCGCGTGGCGCTCACGGAACTCGGGGAGGATGTACCTGCTCTGCGGATTGAGGAACGTCACTTCTTGTCTCCCTTGCCACTCTTCGCGCTGTTCACTGCCGGGGCGTCCGTCGAATTGCGGTACACGTGGTCGATGAGGCCGTACGTCTGTGCATCCTCTGCCGTGAACCATCGGTCGCGATCCGAATCCGCCTCGATTGTCTCAAGGGTCTGGCCGGTGTGGCTGGCGATCAACTCAGCCATGCGCTTCTTGATGAAGAGCATCTGCTCGGCTTGGATCTTGATATCGCTCGCGGTTCCGCCGATGCCGCCGAGGGGCTGATGCATCATGATGCGGGTGTTTGGGGTGGCGTAGCGCTTGCCCGCCGCTCCAGCGCACAAGAGGAACTGCCCCATCGAGGCAGCCAGCCCCATGGCGATGGTCGTCACATCGTTGGGAATGAGCTGAATCGTGTCGTAGATGACCATCCCGGCAGTGATCGAGCCGCCTGGGGAATTGATGTACAGCGTGATGTCGGCGTCGGGATCCTCCGCCGCGAGCACCTGCAGTTGCTTGGCGATGCGGTTGGAGTTCTCGTCACGCACCTCACCCTCAAGCCACACGATGCGCTCCCGCAGCAGACGCTCGTCGAGCATGTCGCCGAAGCCTGCCATGCTGCCACCGCCGCGAAATGCCGGCCCTTCGATACCGAACTGGGTCATGCCACTCACCGAACCTCCAGATGTAAGACCGTCATCCGACCATAACGCGGCAAGCAGCCGAGGGCTTCCCCCCGGGCCCTATGTTCGCCCGTAGCCAAAGACACGGTCGCCCCCAATGACTGCACTGCGAGCGCTACGACTCCTCCTCGACCATCTCCATGGTCGGCATGCTCGCCATTTCGGGCAGTTGATTCAACTCGGCGTCGAGCGCCTTGAGGTCGACGATATTGCCATCAGCGTCGACGACAGTCGCCTGCTCGAGGACCGTGGCCAGGGACTTCGCGCGCCGGATGTCCTGAATCGCCATCGGCACCTGCCCTGCCTCAACGAGCGCCTGGGCGAATGCATCGGGCGCCATGCCGTATCTCGGGGCCTGCTGTACGAGCCACGCGGAGAGCTCAGACTCCCCGACCGACACCTCGGCAGTCTCGGCGACCTTATCGAGCACGAACTGGCTCTTCAGATTGGCTCGAGCTTGCACTTCGACATCGACGCGGTGCTCCTCGCCGCTGTCGTGGCCGTCCTCGAAGTGCGATGCGACCTCATCGGCGATGACCGACTCGGGCAACGGGATGTCGACTCGCTCGAGGAGAACCTCCAGCACCTTGTTGCGGGCCTCGGCCCCCTGCTCAAGTCGCTTGAGTCGAACGAGTCGCTTCGTGAGGTCCTCGCGCAGCTCATCGACAGTGTCGAATTCCGACGCCATCTGCGCAAAATCGTCGTCGAGAGCGGGGAGTTCGCGCTCACGCACGGCCTGCACCACAACGTTGACCGTGAGCGGCACACCCGTCCAATCGCCATTCTCCGGAGTGAAGATGAAGCGACGAGACTCGTCCTTCACCGCACCGCGCACAGCATCATCGAACCCGGGCAGCATGCCGTCGGTGCCGAGTTCGTAGGACATTGCATTGCCGGTGAGGTCCTCGATCGGGTCGTCATCCGCGGTGAAGCCCGAGATGTCAACAAGGAGGACGTCGCCGTCGGCGGCCGCGCGGTCGACCTCCTTCAGGGTCGCGAATCGCGAGCGGAGGTTGTCGACCTGCGTCTGAATGTCCTCGTCCTGCGGCTCGGCATTGGCAACCTCGACGCGCAGGCTCGCGAAGTCGGGGAGATCGAATTGGGGACGAACGTCGACCTCGGCCGTGAAGGCGAGATACTTGCCGTCCTCGATTTCGGTGACCTCGACCTCCGGGCGGCCGACCGGCACGACCTCATGGGTGCGCAGCGCCTCTTCGTAGGCTTTCGGGACCGCATCATTCACAGCCTCGTCTAGCACAGCCCCCCTGCCGAAGCGCTGCTCGATCACCCGCGCCGGCACCTTGCCCTTACGGAAGCCGGGGATGCTCACCTGCTTGGCGATGCGTGCATATGCAGCGTCCAAGGACGGCTTCATCTCGTCAAAGGGCACCTCGACCGTGAGCTTGACTCGGGTCGGGGACAAGGTCTCGACGTCGCTCTTCACTTCTGATCCGTCTCCTCGGTTGATCGAACATCTCGTGCGGGGCCCCGCCAGGGCCTGGCGGGGCGAACTCGCTCCAGATGGTCGGGGCGGGGAGATTCGAACTCCCGATCTCCTGCTCCCAAAGCAGGCGCGCTAGCCACTACGCTACGCCCCGCGTTGGCTGCAAGAGTCTAGAGGCTCGCCACCACGTGCAGCGAATCAGCCATCGGTGCCGCTGCGAACACGTGGCTCGGTGACGCTCGCGGGAGGCTTGGGACCGCTCCCGCGAACCGTCCGAACCAACAGAGTCATGACGATGTGCGGAGCCTCAAGCCCCTCGCGGAGGCCGATGAGAAAGTTCGCGAACACATGTCTACTTCGTGACAGGACCCGCCGCCCACACCACCGAACCCTCCTCCCGGATGCATCACGCCAAACGCCAGTGGCCTAGACTTCACAGGTCGCTTGTGCGGCACGCGGGTGTAGCTCAATGGTAGAGCCCCAGCCTTCCAAGCTGGCCATGCCGGTTCGATCCCGGTCACCCGCTCCACCGAAAAACCTATACATGGTAATGGTTTTCCCTGCGTGGCGATCGCGGCGGGATTTGGTCCCGCACCCCCGCCGATGAGGATCTACAGATTGGCCCCTCGTGCCGCAGAATTCCTCTTGTCCGCTGATCCAAGGGACTGCTAGTGTCCTTTCATGAGCAGTTGGCTCACCCGCCGCAATTTTCTGGCCGCTGGTGCAGCCGGTACGGCCGCGGCTGGGCTGGCCGCTTGCGGCGCTGGAACTTCAACTGCCCCAGAGGTCTCTGCGCAGGAATCCAGTGGGGAAAGCTCTCCATCCGTTGCGGATCGATCAGCCAACGCAGATGGATTCACCCTCATCTACTGCGACGATTCCGGTTCACCCCATGACGGACTGGTGGTGTTCAGCTGGGTGGAAGTGAAACCCGACCAGTGGGCCTCGGTATTGGGCGACTGGATGAATCATCGGAAGAGTTTGTACGTTCGGTATGGCGTTCCACCTTCCGTGGAGCTTGATGCATCGGAACTTGTGGCTGGAGGTGGATCACCCTCACTGGATGCGACGTTCAACGACTCGAGCGACTTGCGTCTCGCGTTAGTTCTAGATTCAGTAAAGGCGATTGGCGAGATAAAAAGTGTTGACATCGGAACCGTCTATCGGCGTACTCCTGAACGTGGCCGTGCCTACCAGCAAGTGAAGGCTGACGTGTATTCGGAGCTTCTGCGCCAATGGGATGACAGCTGTGTCCGTGAGGGGCGCTTTTCCATGGTTTCATTGGACGGCGATGGATCCGACAAGACGTTCCTCAAAGCCCACCGGCTCCTGGATCCAGTCACCAGGCGGATCGTTGAGGACCCACGTTACCTGGACTCTCCGGCGTCACAATGGACGCAAATGGCTGATCTCCTCGCCTGGAGCGCTTATCAGGCGCAACGCCGCCATCCGGCGAAAGAGTCCGTGTGGGGATGGTACGAGCAATACGTAACGACGTTGCGGCCAAACTCGCTCATGCAGGAAGTGTGACTCCTCTTGCAAAAAAACAGCCCGGTTTACCACATATGTGGGCCGGGCTTAATTTAAAATGTAATGGAGACTCCGCCGGGGGCGCAAGCCGGAGGCGATAAAACTCGGGTTAGTCACCATAAGTTTTCACCGATTGCGTCCCCCAATTCGCGTTCGGCTGCTAGCCTGACGGCCATGGCGCGTCGTTCATGGGGTCAAAGTCGTCTCCTCACCACCAAGTCTTGGGCGGTGATCAAGGAGAACCGTTACCTTCTCGCCTTTCCCATCATCGGTTTCTTTGCGAGCCTCATTCCTTTGGCGATTTTCTGGATTCCCGCTGGCTATCTCTGGCTCGACGATCAGACGGCAGCGGGCATAGTCCTCGCCATACTCGGCATCTTCGCGAACCAGATCGTGCTATCGATCGCCAGCGGTGGTCTGGTCGCCGCCGCCGACGCCGAACTTTCCGGTGGTGACTCATCGATCGGGCACGGAATCGCACGTTCCCTTGCGCGCCTGATCCCACTTATCGGGTGGGCCTTGATCGCCACAGTAGTCAATATCATCGTGGGCTTGATCCGAGGGAACAACCAGAATGGCGCTGTTGATGCTCTGCGCAACATCGCGGCAGCGGGTGTTCTCGCCATGTGGTCACTCGTCACCTTCTTCGTATTGCCCTTCATCATGCTTGATGGACAGGGCCCCATCGGTGCCATCAAGAAGTCTTTCGCCATGTTCAAGGAGAAATGGGGCATGCAGATCTTTGGCGGTGTCCGCATCGGCGGAGTGGTCGGCCTTGTCACCATTCTCCCAGGCATCCTGCTCGTCTTCCTTGGATTCTTCGCGACGACCGTCGGCAATGACGCCCTGCTCGCGGGCGGCATCTTCCTGATAGTGCTGGGGATCCTTCTGTTCATGGTCGGCGCACTAGTGCTTTCCACCTTGCGCGGAATCTTCTCGGTCGTGCTCTTCCGCTTCGCCAAGGACGGAGTAGTCGGAGGCGGCTTCACCGAGCAGGAACTGGCCAACGCGATTCGTACGTCGCGGTAGGTAAGCACACGGCCCTCCGTAGGGGGTGACGCGCCGCTCTCAGCCGCAGACCACAACTGGAGCGAGGAATCTGAGCATGGCAACCTCGACCAGAGCATTTGTGATGGCCTTAATCAGCGTGATTCTCTGTCCACTCTTTCTCTATTTTGAAGTGGTCGCCTTCCTGTTGGCCGCCATGATCATCTATGAACCGAGTAACCCGCTGTTCATCAAGATCATTTCCCTTGTTGTTGTGATCTTGATTGGCTCCGGTACCGTGGCGTTGCCTTTCACGGCCTTCGTCATGGGAAAGAGAGCACGCAATGCCTTCAGATCACACGACACCCCCATTGTTGGTGCATCAAAAGCGCTAGCTGCTCAGGTGATCGCAGGTGTCGTTGCCGCCGGCGTTGTGATTGCTCAGGTCTTCTTGATTCTCTGGGCCGCAGGGGTGTGCAGCCTCGATGGCTGCTCGTGAGACGTAAGGGGATAGCAGCCATGGTGATGATCACCACTGGATTGGGGAGTCAGCATGGCAACTTCGAGTAAAGCCCTTCTGGTCGCATTAATTGGCGTAGTTGCCTGCCCGCTCCTGATCTGCATTGAAGTTGTCACCTTCGTGCTGGTCGGCATGGGCACCTTCGATGAGGGCAACCCGCTGTTCGGCAAGGTCGCTACTAGCGCTGCGGTAATCCTGATGGGTGCGGTGATATTGGCCCTGCCCGTGAAGGCCTTCATGATGGGGGCGAGAGCACGCAAGGCCATCAGCTCAAGTGACACCTTCGTCGCCGGTGCATCAAAGGCGTTGGCTTCACAGGTGATATCGGGCATTCTTGCCGCTGGCGTGGTGATCGTCCAGATCCTTCTGGTCCTTTTGGCGTCAAGGGTGTGCAGTCTGGAAGGCTGCTGGCCCGCCAGTTAGTCGTTCTACGATGCGAACAAGCGGGTTGCGGTGAGACGAAAAGTGATGTCTCATTGCGGAATGACGGAGATCACCACTGACACCACATCCAAGGGAACCCCGCTGGGCCGCAGGCTCGTGCTGGGGATGGTAGGGCTCGGAGTGGTCGGCATCGGTGTCGGACGCCAACTCTCCGAAGGCCTGAGTGACACGGTCGCGTCGGTCGCGCCGGGCCTCGCCAGCGTGATCCCGGCAACCGGCGGCTTTCGCATCTACACCGTAACAAACGGCTACCCCGAGATGTCGAAGGCCGACTACCGGTTGACCGTCAGCGGACTCGTCGACCGCGAACTCACGTTGACCTTCGACGATATCGCAGCCCTTCCGCAGACAGGCATCACCGCGGATTTCCAGTGTGTAACCGGGTGGCGGGTGAACGATGTTCCATGGTCAGGGGTACTGCTGAGCGACCTGCTTCAGGAATCGGGCGTCAAGGATTCCGCCCGCGCACTACGTTTCCTGTCCTTCGACGGTGTCTACACCGAGTCCCTCACCCTCGAGCAGGCGATGCAGCCCGATGTCCTCGTCGCCACCTCCATGTGGGGCAAGCCGATCACGCGCGAACACGGCGGCCCAGTCCGCCTCTATGTCGTGCCAATGTACGGCTACAAGTCCTTGAAGTGGCTCTCGGGGATC
>CAMCSO010000165.1 GCA_945877545.1 Bifidobacterium breve
TAGTTCGCGACTCGAAGTGTCGGCGCAATGGTGGTCTTCCAGGTGTAGAGGACCGTCATTGCACCCGAGAAGGCCTGCTCCGGGCCCATGAGCGGCGCGCAGTCGGCGAGGACTCCGGCGACGATCTTAGGATTGCGCTCGGCGACGGTTGCTGCAATGAGTCCGCCGAGTGAGGTCCCCCAGGTCATCGTCTTCTTGACCCCGGAGATTGCGCCGCCTCGGATGTGCCCCATGAGGAGCTCATTGGCCTCGACACCCTCCGCGGTGGCCCAACCCTGCTTGGCGTACCCGACACCCGTGAGGGCGTAGCCCTGAGCGAGGAGATTGTCGCGGACTGTTGCCGAGGGCGCCACGTCGGCGAGTGGTGCGCCTACGTATGCGACATCGGTGCCGAACGTTGCCGCGAAGGCGGGAACCTTCGTGGCGACGTAGCTGGCCGGATCATTAAGTCCGAGCGGCACGGCAAGAGCCGCGGGGACCGGAGTACCGACCCGGTAGCCGTGCGAATACACGAGCACGGTGCCGTTGAACTTGGTCGGCATCTGGATCTTGAACGTGGTCGCACCTAGCTTGCCGGTGAGACTCCCCTCACAGGTTGCGCCGAGTGCGCAGGCATCAGCAGCGTTTGCTGCCGGTACCATCGAGGGGGCTGCTGCGATGAGCAGCCCCGTCGAGGCGATGACCGCAACAAGGCGGCGAATGGTTTGAGTCTTCATGGTGTCCTTTTCTCGCGTTTCTGGCTACGGAAGCAGCTTGGGCGTGGGGGCGGGTGCGGAGAAGCTGCTCTGCTTCGCTCCACCGGTGGTCGCACTCGTCGCGGTAATGATGTAGCTCGTCTTGCGCTCGAGCTGCCCGCTTGCGTTGTACTGGCCCATCCAGTAGCCGGTGAGGCCCTGGTGAGACTTCGAGTTGATGACCATCGGCACGACTGCGGCGGAACGGAAGGTGTTCGCCTTGGTCTGGAGTGCGTTGATGAGCGACGCACGGGTGAGATCAGGGCCGGCTGCCTTGAGTGCCTGCGCGAACACGTATGCGACGTTGATGCCGTAGTACGTGTAGAAGTTCCAGGGCAGATTGCTCTTGGTTGCGATGACCTTCATCTGGCTGACATAGGCGTTGCCCTCGTCCTGAATGGGCACAATGAAGCTCGGCGAGTAGATCCCATTGAGGAGGGTGTTCGTCGCTGCCCCCAGCGAAGCACCGAGGACTGACGGATCAGACCCGACCGAGGTGAGCATCCATGTGGGCCTAAAGCCGGCCTTGGCCGCAGTTCCGAGGAGCTGTGCCGTTGCCGAGGTGACGCCGAAGAAGACGACGAGATCGCAGCCGGCTGCCTTAAGCTTCGTCACCTGAGCGGTGAACGGCGCAACCTGCTGACCTGATGAGTACGAGGTGGTCGCAGCGAACGTCATGCCAGCGGCGTTAAAGCCCGCCATCGCGTTATCGCCGAACTCGCCGTCCTGGTAGAACAGGCACTTGGTCTTGGCATTCAGCGCGGCATCGCCCTGAATGTAGAACGCCATCGACTTTGCCTCGACCGTGTAGGACGGGAAGTACGGGAAGGTCGTCGGGTAGCGCTTGGCATTGTCGAACCCGGAGAAACCGGTGTTGACGAAGACATCCGGGATGCCACGACGATTGAGGTCTGTGACGACCGCCGAGTGGCTCGGAGTGCCGAGGGCACCGAACATCGCGAAGATCTTGTCGCGCAGGATGAGCTGGTTCGTTACCTTCTTCGTCAGGGCCGGGTTGTAGGCATCATCAGCGACAACGAACTTGATCTTGCGGCCGTTGATCCCGCCGTTCGCATTGACGTAGTCAAAGTAGGCCTGTGCTGCCGGGGCCACGTACTTGTAGCCGGGCGACGCCGGACCGGTGAGCGGGGTCGTCGTGCCGATGACAATCTCGCTCTTTGAAACTCCTGGATCCACGGTGGGGGCTGCTGCCCCCGCGGGTGCTGCAGTGGCCACGGCCAACGCGGCTACCACACCCGCGGCAACAAACCGGGCTGTGTGTGCTGATTTCACGGACATTCCTCCAAAGAAATTCGCGCCTGGCGGCGCGCGTGCATTGTCTTACCGGAATTCGAACCCCGAACGTTCTCGAAGGGTTCGCCGGTTGGCTACCTGCGGGTAACGTCCCGATTGATTGTGAGGCTAGCCGGGTCTGGCGACCTTCGCAATGGAATTGCTCAAACTCCCTTGGGTGCCCGACGGGTCACCTTGGCAATGAGCATTTGAACCGATCCGACGATGCCCCCGGGTGCCAGCAGAACGACGAGAACGACGAGGAGGCCGTAGATGAGATTCGGTGCGTTGTTTGTGATCTGGTCCCCCCAGCCGCCCTTCTCAGAGAGCGAGAGGACGAATTCGGGGAGCCAGACAAGCAGGAGCCCACCGATGACGGCGCCGAGGAGGGATGAACGGCCGCCGAGGACGACGCCGACGAGGAGTGACAGTGAAAGGCCTAGGCCAAAGGCCCCGGGGCCTACGTAGCTGAGAATCTGCGCGAACACAGCGCCGGCCAGGGCGGCAAACAGGCTGCTCACGGCGAATGCTGAGACCTTCGCTTTGGCAGGGGAAATGCCGGCCACGGCCGCGGCGACGGAGTCGTCGCGCACAGCACGCCACACCCTGCCCTGCCGACCCCGCACGAGGTTGAGGGCGATGAACGCGGCAATGCACGCCACCGTGATCGCGAGCCCCGCCTGCCAGCGCTCAATGATGAATGAGGCATCGATGAGATCGCCGGTTCCGCTGAGGTCAACGCCGCTCATGTCTGTGGCCCCCGGATCGATCACGGAGGCGTCAACGGATGGGACTGCTGCGCTGGCGTCGGTGGTGGGGAAGTTGTCCATCGTGAGCATGTCATCCGGCGATACGGCCGCATCGGCGGACGGCACGGCCATGGTTGAGGCATCACCAGAGAGGGTGTCGGCACTGCTGTCGACGAACACCTCCTCCTCTACCGGTGCATACCCGCCCTCCGGGTAGGGCACGGTGAGCATGAGACCGCTCTCGCCCCCGAGTAGTTCGGGGAAGCGGTTGGCGATTGCCGGGACGCCGACGGCGAGACCGAGGGTGAGACCCGCAAGATACGGCCCGCGAAGCCGGGCGGCGATGCCGCCGATGAGGAGGCCGACCACGATGCCGCCAACGGCCGCGAAGACCATGGACCACCAGCCATTCCAAGGCACGCCGAGGATTGGGACCGTCTGCCAGTGAAGTGAGGTGACGGCGAAGACGTAGCCGCCGACCGCCATGAGGGCCCCGTTGCCGAGTGACACCTGACCGGAAAGGCCCACGAGGATCACCATGCCGAACATCGCGGTCGCATACATGGCAACGAGGGCGATGTAGTAGTTCGCGAGCGGGTCGACCGAGTCGTTGAGCCGCATGACGAGGAACCAGATGATGATGACGAACGCAGCGTGGCTGACGAGGCGGGCGCCCGGGAATCGGAGGAGGGATGTCATGTAGCTATACCGCCCTGGCCTTGTGATGTCCGAAGACTCCGTCGGGTTTGGTGATCAATGAAAGTGCGAGCAAGACGAGGGCGACCACCGGGGCATTGCCCGAGTTGCTGAGGCCCGATACGAGTGAGATAACGAGCCCCGCGAAGACGCCTAGGGCGACCGCTCCGACGAGGCTGTCGAGCCCGCCGATGACTGCTGCGGTGAAGGCGAAGACGAGGAGGATGTCGAAGGTGGTGGGCGAAACGGTCGAACTGGGGGCGACGAGCACTCCGGCGACCGCACCGACGACCCCGGCCAGCGCCCACCCGAAGGTGAGTACGCGACTCACTCGCACCCCCGAGAGGCGAGCAACCTCAGGATTGAATGCAGAGGCACGCATTGCCAGCCCGATTGAGGTTCGCGTGAAGAGCAGGGAGAGTGCAATGACGAGCAGAATGGTGACGCCGATCACGACGAAGTCGTAGACGGAGATGGGCCAGATACGTCCGAATGCGACGACTCCGGCATTATCGAAGGGCTGTGGGTAGGCCTGCGCATCGCCACCCCAGATCATGCCGACGGCAGCCTGCAGGGCGATAAGAACACCAAAGGTCGCGATGATGGCGCCCGAGGTGTCGGCGCGGCGCATTGGCCGCAGCACAAGGAACTGGACGATGACACCGAGGATCGCCCCGGCGACCATGGCGACCACGAGCGCAAGCGCCCAGGAACCCGTGAGGGTCTGCACAGTCAGCGCCACGAACGTCGTGAACATCGCCTGCCCTACCTGCGCGAAGTTCACGACCCGAGTCGCGCGCCAAATCAGGACGAGTGCGATTGCCATGAGGGCGATGACAGCGCCGTTGCTGACGCCACCGATGAGGTAGTCAATGAATGAGGTCATCCCCGTGTCCTTCAGTATCCGAGGTAGGCATGTC
Source organism: Bifidobacterium breve (assembly GCA_945877545.1). GTDB lineage: Bacteria > Actinomycetota > Actinomycetes > S36-B12 > S36-B12 > WLND01. The sequence goes on from CAMCSO010000165.1 coordinate 4,393, forward strand.
GAAGTTTTTCGTCGGACGCGATCGCGGGCGCTGGCCCGGTTTGCACAATCCGACCGAGGTTGAGCACGACACCGGTATCGGCCATCCGTAGCGCAGTCACGGCGTTCTGCTCGACGAGGAGCACGGCGATCCTCGTCTCGTCCGCGAGGCGGCGGACGAGGTGGAGTATCTGCGTGACGATAAGCGGCGCGAGGCCGAGTGACGGCTCATCGAGGAGCAGACACTTCGGATTCGACATGAGTGCGCGGCCAATTGCCAATTGCTGGCGCTCGCCACCACTGAGGGTGTCGGCCCGCATTCGCTGTCGTTCTGCGAGGACGGGGAACAGGTCGAACACCTCTGCCTGCGTGGTGCGGCGGTCCGACTTTTGCCGCCACAAACCTCCGAGTCGCAGGTTTTCTTCCACGGTGAGTTCAGGGATCGTCGAACGTCCTTCGGGGACGAGGGCGACTCCCATGCGGACGATATCCTCGGGGCGTTTGCGCGTGATGATCTCGCCGTCGAGGGTGGCCTGCCCGGCAGCCGGGGTCACGAGGCCGGCGAGCGTGCGCATAAGGGTCGACTTCCCGGCCCCGTTCGCCCCGATGACCGCGGTGACCTCGCCGCGGGGCACCGAAATCGTCACCCCGTTCAATGCCTCGACCGGGCCGTAGCTCACGGTGAGATCTGTGATGGAGAGCATCAGGCTGCCCCCTCCTGGCCGAGGTAGGCGGCGAGTACCGCTGGATCCTGTCGGACAACCTCCGGGGTGCCGGCGGCAATGACCTTGCCTGCGTCGAGGACCCAGATGAGGTCGCACACCTTCATGACGAGTTCCATGTGATGCTCGACGAGGAGCACCGTGCGCTTAGGCACCCAGCTCATGATCAGCCGGGCGAGGTCGGCCATGTCGCCGGCACTGATCCCGCCTGCCGGCTCGTCAAGCAGAAGGATCTTCGGATCGCTCACGAGGGCGCGGGCCAGCGCCACGCGCTTTTGGATCGGGTACGGGAGTTCGCCTGGCAGTCGCGATGCGTCGGACTCGACCCCGAGTTCAGTCATGATCGCCAGTGCCCGCTCGCGCAGGTCGGCCTGCTCGGTATCGGTCCATGGCATCGCGAGGGCCTGGGCGATGATGCCGCTCTTCACCCGCGAGGATCCGCCGAGCATGACATTTTCGAGTGCGGTGAGGCTGGGGAAGAGACCCACCCCCTGCAGGGTGCGGGCGATACCGAGTTCGGTGAGCCGATGGGGATGGATGTGCTTGAGCTTTCGTCCGTCGACCCGGATTTCGCCCGAGTCAGGCTTGACGAACCCGCTGATGACGTTGAAGACAGTGGTCTTGCCGGCGCCGTTCGGGCCGATGAGCCCGGTGACCGTGCCCTTGGGAATACCGATGCTCACGTCGTCGAGGATGCGAAGGCCGCTGAGCGTGACGCAGATGGACCGCGTGGAGAGGACTGGGTCCGTGAGGGGCAGCACGTACCGCATGCAGAATCCGATCCGTCGACGAGTGGGGCGGGAGTTGTTGGCCCCTCAGTCTGTACGTGCTGGGCGCGTCGCGCAATCAGTTTGGGCGACCTCACGTGCCCCGTCCGAATGCGAGCACCGTGATGTCGTCGGCATTCCATTCGGTCGCACGCAGTCGGGCTCGGGCGATGACGCACTCAGCGAGCTCTGCCGGATCAGCCCGTACTGATGGCGCCAAGCCCTCAATGATGGAAACGAGGCCGTGCTGCCCCAACTCCTCACCGGCCTCGTCGAGGGATTCGACGAGACCGTCGGTGAACGCGAGGCATACGTCGCCAGGGCTGAATGGCGTCTGCTGTGTGTGCCACTGCCCGCCGAGCGGGGAGAGTAGTTGGCCGGTGCTCCTGCACGAGCCGATGGTGCCGTTGCCTCGAACGATGAGCGGCGGATGGTGTCCGGCATTCGCCCACTCAAGGGTGTCGGAGCCATCCGGCACAAGGGCGACGAAGGCGGTGACGAGCAGCCCGCCGGTTCGCAGTCCCTTCGCGGCGAGATCCATGACCTGGTCTGGCCTAAGTCCCG
>CAMCSO010000166.1 GCA_945877545.1 Bifidobacterium breve
AACCGAGGGGTGCCCTGACGTCGCCGATGATCCGCACCTGTCGAAAGTCGAGTTTCGGATCGCGGCCCGCAAGTCCGAACTCGCTGCGAAGGCCGGCCCCGACTGTGCGGCGGAGTCGCGCAAGGCATCGGTGCGGGCGAAGGTCGAGCACCTCAACGTGTTGTTCGCCTCAGCGAACTGGGTGATGCGGGCCCGTGCCGTCGCCATCATGGGGTGAAAGAGGGCGGAGACCAAAACAGCGCCTCCTCAGCTCATCACGCGTGCCCGGAAGCAACCCACGCCGCAAACCCCCTGATGATCAGTGGTTCCCTGGCATCGCTGTGACGATCAACATGATTCGAGAAGCAGTGATTCCGGTCTTCATTCTGGCTCGAGATGTTCAGCAGTAACTCCCCGCTCCTGGATGGTTGCCCAACCGCGCAGTCATGAACTTGATGGTTTTGGGTTGAGTGCTTCAGCCTCTAATCGAGCCAGGCACCCGGATCCGCGCTCAGGCCGCCGGCCCGGCCGGTCGACGCGGATCTCCGAGGCGGAGGCCGCGATGGTGCAGGCTGACGCGGCGCAGCTCGGGCTTGAAGGCACGTCGGAGGCGTTGCGCGAGGGTTTGGCGTTGCTACACCGGCGCGCCCAATTGTCGGCGCTCGCCCAGTCCTACGACGACTTCTATGGCGGGGAGCCAGCCCCGATATCTGAGGTGACCGCGGCGCTCTACAGCGCCGACTGATGACGCCGCTGGTCGATCCGTCCCCGCCTCCACTCCGGGGCGATGTCTGGGATGTCGCGTTCCCCCGAATCGGAACGCATCCTGCGATCGCGATGACGACCAACGCCCTGCGGGGCCGGCTGTCATCGGTGACGGTGGTGCTCGTCACCGGAACGGCGGGCCCGGCAGCGACCCACGTCGAACTCGGGCCGTCTGCAGGATTGACCAAATACAAGGTCAGCTACGCGAAGGTCACCGATTTCCACACTGTGCCGATCGCCCGGTGCCGCACGTTTCGGGGGCGGCTGGCACCCCGTGAGATGGAACTGCTTGAAGACGCCCTCGCGCTCGTGCTGGGTCTGCCGACCCGGATGGCGCCCGCCTGACCGAGCCGCGACCTCGGGCGTTTAGCGTGTGTTCGCGTCACGCTAGGTCGCGACACGAAGCGGACCTCTGCCGGCGCCTCCGGCGCACGCACGGGAACTGCGACGTGCGCCCGTCGGGGCGCCCCTAGGAGGGTACGCGCAACGTGCAACCACGGCACCCAGCGAACCACGGCAAAAGTGCCGCCCTGGGGTCGCTTCGGCTAGGCCGTTGAGCCATGGACCCTTCTCCGACCCTGTCGATTTTCCTGATTCTCGCTGACGAGAGGGTCTCGGCGTGATTGGATCCGTGGACCCAACAGAGAGAAGTGCTGCGATGACGACTGCCGAGATCGAGGGAAGCCTGCTTGACCCGGAGGTGCAAGCATGCCCGTTCGGCTACCACGCTCAGTTGCGAACGTCTGCCCCGGTATATCGGATGCCAGAGACGGGGTTCTACGTCATCTCGACCTACGAGGATTTGAAGGCCGTGCTCTCAGATCCGGTCACGTTCTCCAACGACATCATGGTCGAGCAGTTGGCGGGGGAGGCTGCGGCTGATCTCGGCCGCATGTTCGACGATCACCTCGCCGAGGTCGGCTGGGGTCATGTGCAGACCCTCCAGCGCACCGATCCGCCAGTGCACGGCCGTTATCGCCGGCTCATCAACCGCGCGCTGACGCCCGGCATGGTCAAGGCGATGCTGCCGAGCGTGACTCGTATCGCCGATGACCTCATCGATTCCTTCATCGACCAAGGGGAGTGCGACTTCATCGACGCCTTCGCCTTCCCGCTGCCGGGCCTTGTCATCGCCGAGCAGATCGGCCTTGACTCCAATGCGATCAGCACGTTCAAGCGCTGGAGCGACGGCATGCTGGCACCGGCCATGGGCCTGCTCGTGGACGAGGCCTCAGCGCAGCACTACGCCGAGGTGGAGGCTGAGGCCCAGCACTACCTCGCAGCCCTGTTCGAGGAGCGTCGCGCGAATCCCACCGACGACATCCTCTCTGCCTTGCTCGCAGACTCGGCCGACGGCGATGAGCCACTCACGATGCACGAGCTCCAGAACCTGATGAATCAGCTCATCACCGGTGGGTATACGACGACCGCGGACTCCATCGGCAATGCGATGCTGCTGCTCCTCGAGCACCCCGACCAAATGGAGTTGTTGCGCAATGATCGCTCGCTGCTCCATAACTTTGCGGACGAAGCCTTGCGCCACTCAAGCTCGGTGCAGGGCCTGTTTCGTCGCGCGACCGTCGACACCGAACTGAGCGGCGTCAGCATCCCGGCGAACAGCATTCTGCATACGCGTTATGGCTCAGCGAACTGGGATGAGGCGATGTTCCCTGAGGCGGAGAGGTTCGACATCACCCGCAGCAACGCGAGCAAGCACCTGTCGTTCTCGCGCGGCCCGCACTTCTGCGTCGGACAGCCATTGGCGATCCAAGAGATGATCATTGGATTCGACCGGATTCTCGATCGACTCGACAACATTCAGCTTGCGCCCGGCGCGACCCTCGAGCGGACGGGCGGCTTGATCTTCTACTCACTCAAGGAGCTGCCGATAACCTTCACTGCGAACTGACAACTGTCAGGGTCAGACTGCGACCGAGGTCGACCGTTCAGGTTCCTTCCGCGACATGGCTGTCGCGATCACCTTGACCAGTGCGAATGGTGATCGATACAAGATCCACGTTGAGCATTGGGAGCGCTGCAATGATCGTGATTCGCAACACCTTCAACGCGCAGCTATGCGCCGTAGCGCGACCTGAAGACGTACCGATTCCGCAAACGTGTCGGTATGTACGATGAGGCGCATCGAGACCGCCGTAACTGGCGTCCGGCGGATTTCGGAAGAAGGCACGAGATGAATCGTTCGACCCATCGCAACATGCGGGTCACGTCCACTCTGGTCTGCGTCATGCCATTCATCGGAGTTCTTGCCCTAGCGCCGCCAGCGGAGTCAGTTGACATCACTCCGAGAGTCATCAACGGAACGGCCGAGCCTGTCTACGGGAGGGCTGCCGTTGCCATCGAGACCCCGGAAAGCTATTGCACTGCAGGTCTGTGGAAACCCAGGGTGCTCGTTACCGCTGCCCACTGCGTGATTGGGGAGGGGAGGAAGGGCTCGGTCTTTGCGCCGTCGGACCTGACGGTCTTCAAGCCTGGCGCAGCTCGAAAGGCGGGCCGGGCACCTGTGAGCGTTACTGAGATCATCGTTGATCCGCGAAGGAGCGGGATCAGGAACGACATCGCTTTTCTCGTCCTCAGTGCTCCGCTTGGCACTCCGATCATCACCCGCATGGCGACGCCCGCAGAGGTCGTGAGCCTCACGAAGGCCGGTGCCGCCGTGCACTTCATCGGCTATGGCCTCACTGGTTCGTCGAGCGATCCGAACTCCGATGTCAGCGACCGCCCGCTTGGAGTCACAGAAGTTCTCGACGTTAACTCGGAATCCGGCGGGATCGGGTCGTTCGAGACCGTTGGCAATGGCCAGCGCGGAACCTGCGTAGGCGACAGCGGCGGGCCGTGGCTTACGCAGGTCGGGGCAGAGGTGCTCTACCTTGGGCCCCTCGTTGGTGGCAGTGGACCGCCCTGCGACGATCCGCAGGACACTGCCTGGGCGGCAGGAGCTATTGCATCGGCGCACGCGAAGTTCATCGCTAGGGCGCTTCTTGCGTCTGGGGAGACGGCCGCACGCGCTCCAACATCAGCCATCACGTGCACAAACATTCGCGGATCCGAAAGCGACTGTGTCAACGGCACTTCATGGGTCTACGACCGTTGCTGGTCGGGCAGCAAGGCTTCCCTCGAGAGGTGGGTCGGCGGCGTTTGGAAGCGGGTCCAGAGCGCAACCGCCCAGCGATCCGCTGAATGTGAGAAGCACGACCCGTACAACGTTGTGTTCCGCGGTGTCGAGTCGGCTGGTACCGCGCGCTTTCGGGTCGTGCTTCCCAGGCAGACCGGCCTTCGACGAAACGCAACGGAGCAGTTCGCCGTTACGTATACGTCGACGCCGGGCTGACCTGCGGATGGTCCCCGCCTATCAGCGCCTACTGGTCATAGGAGATCTTCACGGTCACCAGACGCTCTGGGTCAGGGTTGCCGGTGGTGTCTGCCCGTGGCTTCCCGGGAGTGCACTCCAAACCGAGCGCGGTGAGGTAGGCCGCCGCAGCGTTTTCTCTGGCAGTTGCGAGCGCGGTGTTTGACGGTGCGCGAGTTCCGACGCGGGTGACGGATGACGCGGTGCACCGGGTCGACGTCCCTACCGGGATCGTGCCGAGCATCGCACCAAGTGAGGCTTGCGCGGCACCGGTGAGTTGGGCAGAACCGGGCTCGAAGGTGATGTCCTTGGTGGCGATCGCTGTCGTGGCTTCGCGCACGGTGACGCCGACCGTGACCGCTGCGGTGTAGCCCGTCGGCGTGAACCCATTGACCTGCAGCGCATCCGCTCCGAGGGTGGTTGCCTCCGGGAGTCGTACCCAAGCCGACAGGTTTCCGTCGGCGTCGGCGTCGAAGGTGCCCAGCGGCGAACCCGGCGCCGACAGCAGGTAGACGCTCACAGCGCTCGTGGGCCGAAGGCCGCCGGCGACCACGAACACGATCGAGCCACGTGCCATTGAATCCGCGGCCGCAACAGACGCGGTGCGCGGCGACCGCTTGGGGGCCGATCGAACCTCGCAGTCCACCGTGTTCGGCTTGCTGCTGCTCGATGAGCCACTTTGGGGGCCAGTTGAAGATTGGAACGCAGGCGGCGGATTGAACTGGATTCCGGGATTGCTCGGGATGATGACCGGAGGTGTAACGACGCTTCCAGTAAAGCCGAACTGTCCGGCGGCAAATTGCTGGACTCCGCCTCGATTCGTCAATTGGATGAGGCCGTCAATAACCTGCACGTACAAGCCGGGAGGAAATGCAGGATCGGCTGCGCGTGGGAGCAGTACGGCGGCCCTGGTTGCGGTGCGCGCCTTGGGCAGCGCGTTGCAATACACTTTGCCCGGGTCGTTCTTCTTGTCTTCCTTGGAGTCTTCCGTGGTCGGCTTGGCCGAGGTCGACGCTGTCGGAGTCGAAACTGTCGGAGTCGACGGAGTCGCCGGAGTCGAGACTGACGGAGTTACCGAAGGCGAGGCTGTCGGAGTCGTGTCGACGGAAGTTTGAGTGAAGGCCGTACCTGACTTCGGTAGTTGCTTCACAGGCCCGCAAGCGACGACGGTCCCCTTGTCATCTGTTTGTGTCGCGCACTCAGCGTCAAGTCCGGCGATCAGAACGGACGACGTTCCTACGGAAGGTACTTCTGCCACCGGGGTGGGCGGTGGGGGAGTGTCGATCTGTGCCCGTGTGGCAGGCGGTTCAGGAGCTGCGGCGACAGGATCGGCAGTTACGAAGGCGGCCTCGGAGGTATCGGACTGGTCGTCGCCAAGCTCAGCCTCGGTCATCAGTGATTCGTCCGTGTCGCCCGAGCACGCGAGACCCTTTGCCTCCGTCTCAATCTCCGTTTCTGGAGCCAATTCCTCTGACTCGGCGATGTAGTCCTGCTCGTCATCCATTGGTTCTTCATCGTCGGTTGACGCTGAGTCTGGCTCCGGGTCGACGTCGGGGCGCGTTGTTTCTGACAGGGCCTCAGCTAGGTCAGCGTCCGACGATGGCAGGGAGATGCCTGACTCGTCGTCCGGGTTCTCGCCCTCTTGTTCGTCCGCACAGCCCTTTGCCCCGAGGCCGGTAGCAGCAGCCTGGGTCGAGGCGGGCGCCACCGTCGGGCTGGATGAGCATGCGGAGAGGGCAAGGAGCACCGCTAACGGGAATGCTATTTGCGCGAATGTACGTGGATGACTCATCGGATCTCCTGACCCTGCTTAGCTTAAATGAATTCCTGTGAACCGAGCTTTGAGCATGGATGTTACAGAGGAGCCTTGAGAGCTCAATGCTCGACCTGTCCACCAAGCCATGAGCGAGCTCCGCCCTTCGTTACTTGTCGGCGTCGTTCCCGGACGCCCAGCCCGTACCGAGAACCTGGTAAGGGAATGACGATGACCGGTAGATATATAGGAAAGGACGAAACGTCTTTACATTTTGGCCCCGCAAGTGCATCAAACGGCGACCTTCTTCAACGTTCGCGCGAGGAAAGGTCTCAGCAATGATGCGCGGGTTTGGGCGTCAAGCTTGTGGAGGCAACGTCTGAGGTGATCCGCGACGTTCAGGGACCCAAGTAGTGCGCCAGATGAACTCTCGGAGCTCGTCACTGTACTTGTATTAGAGAGATATCTTTTGTACAAATCTCTATTCATATGTAGGTCTCTGGCGAACTTGACTAGACATACGTGAGGAGAAGTGAAATGAGCTGGAAAAGACCCG
>CAMCSO010000167.1 GCA_945877545.1 Bifidobacterium breve
GGACTGACGCAGGATGAACTCAATGCCAAGGCACGCAGCTACACATCTCCCTTGTTGGCCGCACCGTGGCGAAATTTCGACGACGCATCAGTGAAGTACGGGTATCAGGACCCGGATGTCGATGCCATGTACCGATACACGCAGGAGCACTCACGTCTTCTCAAGGATCGCGGATCGGTGATCGTTCGGGCGGATATCGATCGCATCCGCAGGGAGGCCGGAGAGTCGACTTGGGCTGAAGCGGCCGCAAGGCGGCGTGCCGGTCACTGACCATCGTCGCGAGTTGCGACTCGCCGCTTCTCGTCTGCCATCGTATGAATGAGGGAGTTTTGTCATGCGCGTCGACATGAGGCTCAACCTTCAGAGTCCTAATTGGGGTAAGCCGCTATCAGAGGTTTATTCAGCGGGTCTGGAGATGGCACGTTGGGCTGACGACCAGGGTCTTGATGCAATCCGCATCGGGGAGCACCACGGGACCGAGGACAACTGGTGCCCATCGATCATGGTTCTGGGCTCGGCGGTTGCAGCGGTCACCTCGCGCATCACGATAAACCTCTCGGCAGTTCTTCTCCCGCTCCATGATCCGATCATGGTTGCGGAGGACTTGGCTGTCCTTGACATCCTCAGCGGGGGTCGGCTCGACGTCGTTGTGGCCGCGGGCTACAACGCTGCGGAGTTTGAGATGTTCGGCGTTGACCGAAGCAAGCGAGGCCAACTCATGGAGGAAGGCGTGCGGCTTCTTCGGCAGGCGTGGAGCGGCGAAGAATTTGAGTACCAGGGTCGAACCCTTCGCGTGACACCGCGCCCGATGACACCGGGTGGCCCGCCACTCATCCTTGGCGGCTCGTCTGGAGCCGCCGCCAAGCGTGCGGTGCGACTCGGAATGGAGTATTTCCCACTCAATGCGGCTGCATACGAGGTGTTTCAGGAGGAGCGACTCGCCAATGGATTACCGAGGGCCAAGGAGTACTCGCGCGGGGGACCGCATCTCATTCACGTGACCGATGACGTTGACTCCGCGTGGGAGGTTCTCGCCCCGCACTTCCTTTTGGAGGCAGGCAATTACGCACGTTGGTCAAGCACCGACACGCCGATGTCCGGCCCGGCGGGTGTTATCCCGCCGACGATTGACGAGCTGCGCACTGGTGGTCGTTACATCGTGGTGACCCCGGACGAGGCAATTGAGCTCGTGCAGGGATACTCGCCCGACACGATTATCACCCTCCATCCGCTGGTTGCGGGCTTGGATCCGGAGGTAGGTTGGGCAAGCCTGAACCTCTTTGCCGAGCGGGTACTACCCTCTATTCGCGACATGGAAGTTGAGCATGCCTGACGAATCGACCGCTGACCGGACTTCCCCGCAGTACCTTCACACGTTTGAGTCGCCGCTAAGCGACCGTAAGTACCTTGGCGGCAAGGGGGCAAGTCTTGCGAGGATGACTGGAACCCTCGGACTGCCGGTTCCTCCGGGCTTCACCATCACGACCGAGGCGTGGAAGGCATTCGCGAAGAAGGAGCCGGTTCTCCCGGATGCTCTGGGCGACGAGATCACCCTCCATCTCGTGCAGTTGGGTGCGCGGCTGAACAAGGAAATGGACAACCCGGACAGTCCGCTTCTGCTCTCGGTGCGGTCGGGCGCGGCCCAGTCGATGCCCGGGATGATGGATACCGTCCTCAATGTCGGGATGAGTGACGACGTCGTGGTGGGCGTGGCCGCGAGGACCTCGGATCGCTTCGCCTGGCAGTCGTATGTGCGTCTCCTGGGATCCTTCGCCGAGGTCGTGCGCGAGCTTCCGGCCGACGTGCTGGCCCGCGTACACGGGCATGCGGTGGACGCGGACGATAGGGAAAGTGTCGAGTTGTGGAAGGACGCCATCGAGCAGCACGGACCCCCGTTCCCTCAGACGGCCGTGGGCCAGGTGCGCGAATCCATTGAGGCGGTCTGGCGCTCGTGGGATCGCCCGCGAGCGCAGCGCTACCGGAAGTACCGAGGAATACCCGACGACCTCGGCACTGCGGTAACGGTGCAGGCCATGGTGTTCGGAAATCTTGATAATGACTCCGGCACTGGGGTGGTCTTCACCCGAGATCCCGCGACCGGTCACCCCGCGGCCTACGGTGATTTCATGCGCTGTGCTCAGGGTGAAGATGTCGTGAATGGTTCCCAGATTCCCGAGTCGATCGATTCGCTACGCCGCGAATCATCCGAAGTGTGGGAGGCACTTCAGGAAGCCCTCGCGAAGTTGGAACGCGAATATACGGACATGTGTGATGTTGAGTTCACGATCCAACACGGCAAGCTTTGGATCTTGCAGGCGCGGGTGGGTCAACGGAGCCCTGCAGCGGCAGCACGTATCGCTGTCGACCTCGTTGATCAGGGCATGATCGATGTTGAGGCCGCGCTTGATCGGGTGTCGCTGAGCGCTCTTGAGATGCTGCAGGCGCCCGTGTGCGAGACGTTCGCAGGGTTGACCGAACTCGGGGTGGGTGTTCCGGCATCTCCAGGGACGGCGGTCGGTCGCGCCGTCCTGGATTCCTCGCGTGCCGAGGAATTGGCGGAGCAGGGCATTGTGCCCGTGCTCATCTGTCCCACCACCTCACCGCAGGACATCAGCGGCATGATCGCCTCCTCCGGCATCGTCACTGCCCTCGGTGGACGAGCGAGCCATGCCGCCGTCGTAGCTCGAGGAATGGGCAAGCCGGCGTCCTGCGGAGTGTCAGGGATGACCATTCATCATGAGGAACGCTCCGTTTCCTTTGCGTCTGGCGCGGTCATCCACGAGGGTGACCTCATTACTGTGTCAGGCGATGACGGACGAGTCCTCCTTGGTGCTGCTGAGTTTTCTGACCCCGTGGCAAGTGAGTGGGTGTCACGCATCCTCGCCTGGTGCGACGAGAGAGGTCAGGTCCCACTGCTGACTGCACCTCGGGCAGATTTGCACGTGGTCACGGCGCCCGAGGACGTCCGTGGCGGCTCAGGCGCCGTGTTGATCGATGTGCCATGGGAGGGGGCTGATTCAGCGGCGCTGCTGAGCCGCACCTGCGATCGTGTCTTCGAGGTGGCCGACCCTGACACTGAAGTGTTCATCACCCTGCCGAGAAATCTTGCAGGAATCGACTTTCGCCCGTCAGGCGGCCCGTGGGCGGGGATTGTCGCTGACGGAGACAACTCGTGGGCCGCCCGCTTGCTTAGTGCGCGGTTGACCGGCGCAGTGTCGTGACCGACTTTGACGTTGCGGTCATCGGCTCAGGATTCGCTGGGCTGACCGCGGCAATCACGGCGCGTGCTGAGGGTGCATCGGTCATCGTTCTAGAGGGTTCAGGCGAGCTAGGAGGGTCCAGCAGACTCTCAGGAGGCAAGCTCATGGGAGCCTGCACCCGTCTGCAACGAGAGGCTGGCATCGAGGACGATCCCGAGGACATGTACCGCTTCTACATGGGGCTCAATCGCTTCCGGCTTGAGCCGTCGGTCGTCCGGACGCTCTGTGAGCGATCGGGCGCGACGATCGACTGGTTGCAGGACATCGGGGTGGCCTTCGACTCCAGAGTCATGACTTCAGGTGAAGAACGCGCCGCGCGGATGCACATCACCGTGGGTGAGGGGATGGCCGTGAGCCAGACGCTTGTGAGCGAGGCCAAGCGAATCGGCGTTGAATTCGCGTTGGGGATGAAAGTTGACCGGTTGCTTGTCGAAGGCGGCGAAGTGGTGGGCCTCGCCGTAGGCGCAGACACGCTCTCGGTTGGAGCTGTCATCATGGCGACCGGCGGGTTCGCCGCGAACCGTGAGTTGGTGAGCAAGCATCTCCCGCTGCTCGCGAATGAGGATTGGTACTGGTACATCGGGGCGGCAACGTCTGATGGGAGCGCATTTGAACTTGGAGCGCAGGTGGACGCCCAAGTCGTTGGCGGAGGTCGCGCGACCCGGTTGATAACCCCGAACTTCGGAAACGTACTTGAGGGTGGGTACCTCCCCGGCTGGCTCGTCATCGTCAATGGCGAGGGCCGACGCTTTTACGATGAAACCTCGTCCTACAGCGTGACGCAACCGATTATGGAGGGCCAGCGCGCCCCGGTTTTTGCTGTATTCGACGAGGAGTCAAAGAACTCGTCTTCTCCTGACACCGTCGAAGCTACGAAGAAAGTCTCGGTGGGGAAACGAGACGGGCGTGCGCAGAAGTGGGTGAAGACGATGCTCGATGAGATGGTCGGGCGAGGAAAAGTGCTGAAGGCGGATTCCCTCGAGCAACTGGCGACCCTGATGGGAGTCCCGGAACAGCGGCTCCTTGGGACGATTGAGGAGTACAACCACGACGTAACAGCCGGGCAGGACAGTCACTACCGTAAGCGTGCAGATGTCCTGCGGAAGGTCCAGACGCCACCCTTCTACGCCACTGAGCTCCGCATGGCACATGTCGCGCTGACGGCGGTTGGGTTGAGAATCGACTCGCAGGCAAGGGTGCTTGCCGATTCGGGCGCTGCCGTTCCTGGACTTTTTGCCGCTGGGGAGTGCACCGGGGGAGTTGTCGGCGACGTCTATGTCGGTAGTGGAAACTCGATCACCAGTGCCTTCGTCTTCGGTCGTGTTGCGGGCTCAGGTGCCGCGACCTGGGCACGTCCGGATATTCCGTCAGCATCATCAAGGGAAATGGATATGCGATCATGACACAAGGTGAACCGGCCGTGGTTGAGTACCGCCAGAATCGATTCAGTCTGCCTGAAGGAGCCACGCACATCTTTATCGTGCGCCATGGCGAATCTAGGCCATTTCGTCTTGACGACCCCCAACCGCTCGTCGACGGGCACGGTGACCCGCCACTTGATCCGCGAGGACAAGTGCAGGCGGGCATGGTCGCAGCACGACTTGCGAAACAACCGATTGACGCGATCTACGTGAGCACCCTTCAACGGACGGCACAGACGGCTGCGCCGCTGGCGGAGATAACCGGGCTGACTCCGATCGTCGAACCTGATATTCGTGAGATCTTTCTCGGTGAGTGGGAGGGGGGCGTCTACCGCATTCGTCGTGAAGAGAACCACCCAGACTGGCAGCGTGTGCTTGCTGAAAGGACTTGGGACGTCATTCCTATGGCGGAGCAGGAAGTCGACTTTGCGAGGCGCCTCACTGATGCCATCAAGCGAATAGCGTCAAACCATCCGAATCAGCGGGTGGTCGTTTTCACCCATGGTGGCGTCATCGGAATGATCTCGGCACTAGCCACTGGTGGCCGGATGCATTCCCTATCGGAGTCCGACAATGCATCCTTGACGCATCTGGTTGTTCGGGGCGATGACTGGCTCCTGAGACGGTTCAATGACACGAACCATCTGGAACCTGATCTAGACCTCGAGTAGGAGAAAACCCAATCCTGTGCGATTCACGTCAGTTCGACCAGTTCGACCAGTTCGAGGACGATGGATCGGACTGCGGCTCGCGAGATCTTGAGGCTGGCAGTGTGGGGGAGCGCCTCCATTACCAGGACGCGGGTGGGTTTCTTGTACCCGGCCAAGAACTTCCGGCAGTGATCAAGCACGACCTCTTGGGTGATGGCATCGTCGTCAACGACGATCACCGCGACCACGGTTTGGCCCCAGCGCTCGTGCGGAACACCGACGACAGCGACCTCGCGCACTCCTGCCAGTTGGCTGATGCAATCCTCGACCTCGCTCGGGTAGACGTTCGCGCCGCCGCTGACGATGAGGTCTGTCCGACGGTCTGAGATGTACACGTAACCTTCGGCGTCGATACTTCCCAGATCGCCGGTGAAGAGCCAGCCATCCCGCAGAGTCTTTGCCGTCTCGTCAGGGCGGTTCCAGTAGCCGGTCATCATCGACGGCCCGGAGAAGGCCAACTCGCCGATGCTCTCACCGTCATGCGGAACCTCGTGTCCTTCGGGCCCGACGACCCGAACGGAGATGTCTATGGCTGGCAGGCCGACCGACGTGAAGACCGGGTCGTGTACCTCGCAGTCGAGGTACTCATGTCCGAGCATGGCGGTCATGAGACCACCCGAGTTCTCGGTCATCCCCCAGCCCTCAACCAAGCGGGTACCGATAACTGTGACGAGTTCATGTAACTGATCGGGTCTTGCTCGGCTCGCGGAGTGCAGGACCGAGCGCAGGTTTGTCCAGGCCTGTGGGTGCTGGGCTAGCGCTCGTGCGACGTCGGTGATCAGCGGGGAGGGGATGTACGTGAAGGTGATGAGGTCGCGTTCAAGGACCGCGATGAGTTCGTCAACTGTCCATTTGCCCATCATCGTGACACAGCCGCCAAGTCGGAGTGCGCACAGGACATGGGCAGGGACCACGGCTACGAACGACATCGACCCGGTGAGTGCCATTCGCGGGTAGGCGGTCATTCGGTATGACGTTGCGTTGATTCTGCCCAGGGCGAGAATGGATTCGTGTGTGAGGATC
>CAMCSO010000168.1 GCA_945877545.1 Bifidobacterium breve
CGGGGATGGTCCGCCGCACGCGACCACTGAGCGCACGCTGCAGTGCCCTCGGGTCGCGGACTCGGGTTTCGCTGAGCTCGGCATACGACGCCTGCTGGAGATCGGTCACGCGGGTGATCCTTTCGAATGCTCGCCGAGGAAGGCGAGGAGGGACGGCAGATCCGGCATGGCGTCGGCACACATGAGCCGCGCGGCCACGTAGGCACCCGCACCGTTGGCAAGTTCGCCGAGCCGGTCGAGGGGCATGCCCTGAAGCAGTCCATAGGCGAGAGCTCCACCGAATGCGTCACCTGCACCGAGCCCGCAGCGGACCTCGATCGGCAGTGGGCGAACCCGCACCCGCTCCTGCATGCTGGCAAGCAGGACCCCCTGGGCCCCCATTTTCACGATCGCAAGTGTGACGCCGCGGCCCAGTAGGTGATCGGCTGCGGCGTCGGGATCGGATTCACCGATCGCCATTTCGCACTCATCGCGATTGCCGACGACCACCGTGCTGGCATCGATCGCAACCTGCGCGGCGCGTCGCGCATCGGCGGGATCAGCCCACAGGCTCGGTCGATAGTCGAGGTCGATGATGGTGTGCTCAACTCGGCCGCGCTGCTGGAGCCAGGTAGTACAGGTCGTTGCCGTCGTGCCAACCGCCAGTGCGCAGGCGCTGATCCATAGGACCCGACAATCACGAACGACCTGCTCGGGAACATCGGAGGGCTCGATCGTGGTGTCGGGCGCAGCAGCACCTCGATAAAAGATGATGGCGGGGTCCGCCGGCGGGTCGAGGGATGCGAGGACGACCGGCGTCTGGCCCTGTGGCTCGGTGCCCACAAACGATGTGTCGACGCCGAAGCTCGCGAGCTTGGCAAGGACAAACGGAGCGAGCAGATCCCCACCGACCTTCGTCGCAATGGCCGACGCCAGGCCGAGTCGCGCGGCGGCAACAGCAACGTTTGTCGGGCTGCCTCCGATCGACTTCATGAAGGTCTGCGGATCAGAGAACGAGTGATGAGATTCCTGGGCGTAAAGGTCGACGCTGATCCGGCCCACCGATAGCAGGTCCAGTGTCATGACGCTCCCGCCTAGCTCTTCGTTTGGGCTGCGGCATCAAGGCGGGGAGCCACGACATCACGCAAGTAATCCATCGACACCGTAACCGAGGTGATCGGCCCCTCCCCCTCGGCGGGGAGGGGGCCGGTAATCGCGGTGTCCTGTTCGATGACGTACCAGCCCTGATAGCCCGCAGCCTCGAGGGTCTCGATGACCGCGCTGATCTCAACATCGCCCTGACCGAGCGGGGTGAACAGGCCACCTTGAACGCCCGCCATGATCGGCATCTCGTGTCGAAGCACCGGACCGGCCATCGACATGTTCACGTCCTTAAGGTGCACATGCCCGACCCGATCTGCCGATTCACGGGCGAAGGCGACCGGGTCGACGCCACCGATGGCGAGGTGCCCGGTGTCGAGGCACCACTTGACGTTGCAGTTGTCGAGCACCCGCTGAACGTCGCTCGCCGTCTCAATGAGGGTCTGGACGTGCGGGTGAACGACCTGCTGAAGGCCGTGCTCGGCGCAAATCTCGTCGATGATCCCGAACATCTCCATCATGTGGCCGAGTTCATCCGCCTCGAGGGCACGCGGCACCGACCAGTCCTCGTCCATGACAATCGCGGAGATGAACTCGGTCGCCCCGGCCCTTTCGAAAAGCGAGGCGGTGAGGCGGGCCGATGCGATGGTGGCCTCGCGCTGGCGACGATCATGCAGCACCACCGGAGTGAATCCGCCGATGAGGGTCATGTCGAACGCTGCGAGTTCGTCGCGCACTGACTCCGGGGAGGTGGGCAGGAAGCCGGGGGCACCGAGTTCGGTGGCCGGCAGCCCGAGGCTCGCCATTTCGCCGAGGACGCGTGGGGTTGGGAGCATGGCGCCCCAGCCGGGAACCTCGCAGATACCCCAGGAGATCGGAGCGGACGCGACACGGGACAGGAAGTCAGTCATGAAATCATTCTCCGAAAGTGTTGGAACGTTCCAACAAATCGTGTCACACTAGCGTCGCCACCGCAAGGCCCACGGTCGCGACTCACCGTAGAAAAACCCATCATCGAGAGGACGAACGCATGAAAATCGCGGTCATCGGAGCCGGGCGCATGGGCGCCATTCGAGTTGAGGATCTCCGCCCGCTCGTCGAGGACATCATCATTGCGAATCGGACGCCCGCGACTGCCCTGCAGCTGGCGACCCGATTCGACGCTACCGCAGTTGATCTCAACTCCGTCCTCGAACACGACGTCGATGCCTACGTTCTCGCCACGGCGACCGATGCCCACGCGGGTCTGCTCCGTGAACTCATCAGCAGGGGCAAACCGATCCTTTGCGAGAAGCCGATCGCCCTCACCCTCGAGGAGAACGACGCGATCATCGAGCAGGTCGCCGCAACCGGAACCCACGTGCAGATCGGATTCCAGCGACGCTTCGACTCAGGCATCGCCGAAGCCCAGCGGCTCATCGCCACCGGCGCCCTCGGCACCCTTTACGCGATGCACATGATTGCGCATGATCATCAGCCGTCGACGATCGAATTCCTCGAGGGCAGCGGAGGCATCTTCCGTGATCTCCACGTTCATGACTTCGACCTCATCCGGTGGCTCACCGCCAGCGAAATCGAGACGGTGTACGCCACCAAGGCCGTGCGAGTCCATGAGCAATACTCGACCTACGGCGATGCCGATACCTCGCTCATCCATGCCGTGACCTCGGGTGGAGTGCAGGTCTCGGTGAGCGGCACGCGCCATGATCCTGTAGGCCACGACGTGCACATGGAGATCTTCGGATCCCTCGACAGCGTCGCTCCGGGTGTCAACGCACGCACCCCACTTCGAGGCCTCGACACCGGCGCCGCGACCACGATGAATATTGACCCGTACCGCGGGTTCGTCGACCGGTTCCGCGATGCCTTCCGGGGTGAGACAACGGCCTTCACCGAACTTGTCGCGGGCACGCGCGACAACCCGTGCCCACCGGACTCGGCACGCGAGGCCCTACGGGTCGCCCTCGCCTGCGAGGTCTCGGTCGAGCAGCAGCGTCCGGTGCGCGTGGCCGAGATTGTCGCCCGATGAGCGCCGCCTGGCTCACCGAGTCGGGGGCCGACCTCGCGGAGTTCGTCCGAATCGTGAGCACGCCCTCGAATCCCGCCGACTACCCACATGCCGCCGGCGTGGAGCAGGGCATCGTCGTCTTCGAGGGCGCCAGCCTTCCCGGCACCGAACTTGTCGATGAGCGGCGAGCTGTCATGGCAGAGATCAGCCATGCGCTCATGGAGGGGCCGGGTGTCGTCGCCTTCCGGGGGGCCTTCCGCGACGGGGGCGTCATCGATCGCGCCTCTGCCGTGTTCCACGAGATCATCGCCGAGCAGCATGCATCAGGCACCGCGTCGGGTGACCACTTTGCCAAGCCCGGTGCCAACGATCGCATCTGGAATGCCCTCGAGAAGCTCGCCCTGCGAGATCCGCAGGGCTTCGCCGACTACTACTCCAATGATGTGATCGCGCTCGCCTCCCGCTCCTGGCTCGGCCCCAACTATCAGGTGACCTCGCAGGTGAACGTTGTCAATCCCGGCGGCCGGGCCCAAGTTCCGCATAGCGACTACCACCTAGGTTTCATGGGTCGGGAGCAAAACGAGGACTACCCGGCGCACGTGCACCGTCTCTCACAGGCGCTCACGATCCAAGGCGCGGTGGCCCACTGCGATATGCCGCTCGAGACTGGCCCGACCTTCTATCTTCCGCACAGCCAGAAGTTTCCCTCGGTCTACCTCGCCTGGCGCCGCCCAGATTTTGCCGACTATGTCGAGGAGCACAAGGTCCAGTTGGCGCTGGCAAAGGGTGATGCCGTCTTCTTCAATCCGGCCCTGCTGCACGGCGCCGGCACCAACGTCACGTCCGATGTGCGGCGCATGGCGAACCTGCTGCAGGTCTCGTCGGCATTCGGACGTGCCATTGAGACGGTTGATCGCATGTCAATGGCGAACGCCCTGTTCCCCATCCTCTCCGAGGGCCATCGAACGAGATCGATTGCCCAAGACGCACTCGACAACGTCATCGCCGCAAGCGCCGAGGGCTATCCCTTCCCAACGAACCTCGACCGAGACCAACCGCTCGAAGGACTCGCTCCGCCATCCCAGGCCGATCTCGTCCGCACGGCAATCCGCGAGGACTGGGATGCGCAGGCGTTGGATCAGGCGCTAGCTGCCCACGCAAAGAGGAGGATGACGGCATGACACCGAGCGGGACATTAGGCATCGCGGTCGCGGGCGTGGGCCGAATCGGACGCATGCATGCGCGGATCATCGCCGAGCAGATTTCCGAAGCACGGCTCGTCGGGGTCTACGACATCTCACCGGATGTCTCACGCGATGTCGCAAGCAACTTGGGTGTCGATGCTGCCGCCAGCATCGACGAGCTGCTGGCCTCCCCCGATGTCGACGCCCTCGCCATCTGCACGGCCACGAGCACCCACAGCGAACTCATCATCAGGGCCGCCGCCGCGGGCAAGGCAGTCTTCTGCGAGAAGCCAGTAAGCCTGTCGCTCGGCGAGGTCGATGAAGCGATCGCGGCGGTCGACGCCGCCGGAGTGCCGTTCATGGTCGGATTCAATCGACGGTTCGATCCCGGCCATGCCGCTGTTCGCCGGGCCGTCCACACGGGTGAGATCGGCGAGGTCACCATCGCTCGCATCACCAGCCGCGACCCCTCCCCACCGCCGATCGAGTACGTCCGGGTGAGCGGCGGCATCTGGGTCGACATGCTCATCCACGACTTCGACATGGCCAACTTCATCGTCGGGTCACCGATCGTCCAAGTCTGGGCCCAGGGCGGCGCACTGTTCGACGCAGGCATCCGCGAGGCCGGCGACTTCGACACCGCGGTGGCCGTTCTCACCCACGAGAGCGGTGCCATCACCACCATCGACGCCAGCCGCATGGCCGTCTACGGATACGACCAGCGCGTCGAGGCCCTCGGGACGAAGGGCATGGCACTCTCCGACAACAAGCGGGTGAACAACGCGCAGGTGTACCGCGAGGACGCATCACAACTCGCCCCCCTCCAGTACTTTTTCCTTGAGCGCTACGCCGATTCGTACCGCATTGAGTGGCAGGCATTTGCGGACTATGTGCTAGGTGGCGGACCGTCTCCGGTCTCCGGCGCCGAGGGCAGGGCCCCGATCGTGCTTGCGATGGCTGCCGCGCTCTCAGCGAAGGAGGCACGACCGGTTCGACTCGAGGAGATCGGCTGATCGTGGCAGCCAACCGCCCGACGATCAAGGACGTTGCGGCCCTCGCAGGGGTCTCGAAGTCGCTCGTGTCATTGGCGATGCGCGGATCGGATCGCGTCTCAGCGGAGAGCCGGGCTGCGATTATCGAGGCGGCCACCCAACTCAGCTATCGGCCCAATGCCGCTGCCCGAAGCCTGGCAGATCGGCGCAGTCACACCCTCGGGGTGATCGTGCTCGACCTCCTCAATCCGATCTACGCCGAGATCATCGACGGGGTTCAAGGTGAGGTAAGGCAGCACGGTTATCACACCATGCTCGTCACCGGGAATGACAATCCAATCATTGAACAAAGTGAGGTCGAAAAGCTGCTTGAGTTTCAAGTCGAAGGCCTCGTACTCATCGGGCACCGCATGCCCGCCGGATCCCTCGACGCCATCGAAGGCGATTGCCCCGCCGTGGTGATCAGCCGCGCGGAACGCGGCATCGCCGGGCTCGACTCCATCAGCAATGACGACGTGTTAGGGGCGCGAATGGCAGTCGATCACCTCGTCTCGCTCGGCCATCAATCGATCGCCCATGTCACCGGCGGAATAAACGAGGTGGCAATGCTCCGCAAATTCGGCTACGAACAGTCGATGACCGATCACGGCCTTGCTGACCAGATCGCCTGTTACGAGGGCGCCTTCACCGACGAGGGAGGCTACCGAGGTGCAGCCGTCGCTCTCGATTCCAATCGCCGTCACACTGCCCTGTTCGTGGCCAACGACATCGCCGCGGTGGGCGCCCTCGCCGCCGTCGCCGACCGGGGGCTCAACGTGCCCACCGATATCTCGATCGTCGGCTACGACGGTATGGCGCTCGCGGGCCTGCGCTCCCTAAGCATCAGCACGATCGCACAACCTCTCGCCCGAATCGGCGCCGAGGCTGCGAGCCTGCTCTTCCTGCGGATCGGCGATCCAACGCGGCCACCCGCGCATATCGGGGTCGAGCCACGACTCATCGTCCGAAACTCGAGCGGCCCTTGCCATACGTGATGCAGTGGCAGGACATCGCTTCGAACCACCGCTAGTGGGTCGCCCTGCGCGCCGTGGTCCTGCGCACGATGAGGCGTGGCTCGAAT
>CAMCSO010000169.1 GCA_945877545.1 Bifidobacterium breve
AGGCTGGGCGGGCACACGATGACGACCGAGCGCGCCCGGTGGCGCAGCAGCAGCTCCTGAACGACGAGGCCCGCCTCGATCGTCTTGCCAAGCCCGACATCGTCGGCGAGCAGCAGGTTGGCACGGGGTGCCGTCAGGGCACGCCTCAACGGCTCAAGCTGGTATGCCTCGACGTTGACTCCTGACCAGAAAGGAGCCTGGTAGCGGTTCGGGTCTGCGGAGGTGACCGCTCCCCAGCGCATCGCGTCGATGAACCCGGCCAAGGTGCTTGGGGCATCGAATGACTCCGGATGAATGCGCTCGGGCAGGCCCTGCGGCGGGGTGACGGTCTGGCCGACTTCGAGCTCCCACACGACGGTGAGCTGCTCCCCCAGCCGGTCCTCGTCCAGGGATTGCAGGTCGACGACATGGGAGAGCCGGGATGCGCCATCGTCGGCTGGGCTTCTGGGCAGCCCCTGGGCGAGCACGTTCGCGACCGCCCAGGTGGATCCGCGTACCTCGACGACCTGACCCGGTTCGGGAAGTGCAGGCACGCCAACCTCCAACGTCACGCTTCCACCCCCCGGAATCTTCCTTTTTGCTCCCATTCGAGCCTATCGAAGGCAGGCTGGGCCGGTAGCCACGTCGGCGGAAGCGAAGTCCGGGCCCCGTTTCCCTCGGGGCAAGGGCAGCAACACGAATGCTCCAGCCGATCGCTGCTCATGTCGGAAGTTCACTGCCTTGCGCGCCTGGCTCTTCGGTATATCTAGCCAGGCTGATTCTTTGGGTCCAGGTTCATGATGCGTTGCCAGGACGAAGAACTCACTGGCATTCGGAATCGACGAACAATGTCAGCGGTCGATGCAATGCTGTCCTCATCGCAGTAGGGGATTGGCGCTCATGACACTTAATCGCAACCTCCGCCATGGCTGCGGCAGCGAACCCCGGGATCCCGCCACGTATCGACGGATCCACGGGAACGCCTCGACGGGTACGACAGGGCGACTCGAACCGAATGCTGAATCACACACGTAGGCGAGATGGATTGATCTCGCACGACTCCAAGGAGCACCATGGAAGACAACGAATATGAGAGCCCAATGTCAATGAGCGAGTTCACCGGATGCGATCGTCACGGTCACCAATGGCGCCGGATCGACGCGACACGACTCGAATGCGCCCATTGCGGTGAGGACCGAGCCGACGTCACAGCGAGCGATGCGTCAGCAGGAACGGCAAGGCTTCCGACGGTGTTGACGCACAAGTACACCCGCGCGGTGGAGTACGCGGCAGCACTTCACGGCACGGACAAGCGCAAGGGCACCGACACGACGTACCTGTGCCACTTGCTCGGAGTTTCCGCCCTCGTGCTCGAGGCCGGCGGCACTGAGGACGAAGCCATCGCCGGATTGCTGCACGACGCTGTCGAGGACGCGGGAGGACTCCCGAGGCTGGCTGACGTGCGCGCCCGATTCGGCGATGATGTCGCAGACATTGTCGAGGCATGTTCTGATTCCACAGACGAAGATTGGAAGCGGAACGTCGACTACTGGGAGCGCAAGCAAAAGTACCTCGAGCACCTTGAAAATGAGGCCGATGGCCGTGCTGTGATGGTTTCGTTGGCCGACAAGGTCCACAACATCCGGGCGCTTGTCACGGACCTCCAGCGTGGACTCCCGAAGTGGAAGTTCAATGGAACCCCTGCTCAAGTTCTCCTCTACTACAGAGAACTGCGGAGAATTGGGGAGGCACGAGGAGTCCCCGACACCCTGACAATCCCACTGCGTCTCGGGATCGAGGCGATAACCCCGATGCTGGAACAGATGGAGGAACAGCCATGAGCGACCCTGCGCCGCAACGGCTTCGGCACTTGACCGGGAACGAGGAAACCGTGTTGTTCTTCGACGCCGACGAATTCACCGGCGTTGACTCAACGTGGCTCCTGCCCCGGCTGAGGCTTGATCCGGCATGCCGAGAACTCGACCTTTTTGAGCGTGTCGGTCTGACGGTGTACGTCGACGACGAGCTAGTTGAAGACATTGACCCTCACCAAGTAATCACAGGCGAATGGCGCGCGCTATGCACGTACGGCAATGGAGACATCATTGGCGGTGGCTCCGACCTGATTGGTGATTGGCTCGAAGATTGGGCTCCTGAGATCCGCCACCGTCTCACGTGGATGGGCGACGACGCTCGTCCCCTACGCCAGTTGGCGCTGATGAAAATCGCTGAGGGCAAGGACTGCTGGGAGCCCCAGTCTGGTGACCTGTTCGAGGTAACGAGCCCCTTCCTGGATCCGAGCAACACCGATGATGCCTCATCCGTTCTCACGCTGTCCGGAGAAGCGAGCCGCGTGACGCTCAACGGCATGGCCATCGGGCCCATCGAGCATGACAGGGCGCAAGGGAAGTCACCGTGACAGATGAGACATTCGACTACAGCCGCCCTCCCTACTACTCGGACTGGAGGACGCGCACCTGGACATGCCCCAAATGCGGATGGCAGGGTCAAGGAGCGGAACTACAGCAGGAGTTCTTCAACGACCTGTCCGAGTTGTGGTGCCCGCAAGCGCCATGCGAGTACAAGTTCGGGCTCCTCATCCACCCGGGTGTCGAGGAGACCCGCGCGGCTGCCGATGCCGGCAACGCCGAGGCGAAGGTCATGGAACAGGCATTCGCCCGCGCCGAGCAACGGACCCAATCAAGGGTCGCGTCACGCGGAAGAGATCTACCCGAACTCGAAGGAGATTCATTGGAGTTCACGTTCACCACCGACGGTGGACGCGACTGGATGAACCCAGACTGGCTGGTACTGACATGCCGTGGAAGGAAGATTTACCGCGAACCGTCAGGATTCGAGCATTGGGAGGCAATCATCACGGTAAGCGCCAAGGTGCTGGAGAGATATCCGGGACGGGTGGCATGGATAGACCCCAACGACGCAGGAGCCTGCCTCGGCGGAGACAAGCTGTACTACGACACGACCATCAAGGACTTCCTCCGCGAACACCAAGTGAGCCCGCCCTTAGGAACATGGTCCGAGCACCCGACCTGCCACTACTACTCGACATGGTCCGACTGGCGGACGCAAGCGTGGTCCTGCAAATGCGGATGGACTGGAACCGTTCACGAAGCAAGGGTGCCAGCTGCCAAATGGCCGTTCGTCATCTTGTGCCCGAGGGATGGCAGCGTCGTCGCAGAGATCCTCGCCCCCAGCAAAGTTGATCGCAGTAACAACATCAACGGGGATCGCTACGCAGCAGCAGACACTGCTGCCCGCGCACCGACGCCGCCGACTCCCACCTGGTAGCCCAGCACCGGCCGGAAAACGGCGCTGGGCCGCGACGAGGGCACTGACGTCAGAACTCGAGGATTCAATCCAGGCATGAGGTTTCGCTGGGAGCATCGACCCCACGCAAGGGTCTCGGCCGGGGAAGTTGCCCGATCCCGCAACATCTACGGAGATTTCCGTCACCCCGCCGAGGACATGAACGCGGCCATAGGCAACGTTCGTTTGAAACCTCAGGTTCAGCCTCTTGGTCATCGGGGTCTCCATGCCCGGGGACAGTGGAGCGGCGCGGCTGGCCTGGCACGTCGAGACGAGGACCTTGAGCTGATCGCGCCGCCGGTCCTCTTCAATGGATTGCAGTCCGACGACCTGACCTCCGCTCTCCTTGAAGCAAGACACTCACCTGCCGGTGCACCCACCGCACTTCCCATCTGCGGCGCATACCCCCACACCTTCGCCAAGCTCACGTCGCTGCAACCTGAGTGCCCGTTGGAACGTATGGGGGCATGGTCCGATCGCTGACTTCGTCAGTGGCCCAAGGCAGGATGGGCCTACGTTCGCGTAGGCGGGCTCCTTTATAGATGGTGGGGTAACTTGTGGGGTTCTTGACGCCGATGCACGAGCTGGGCGAGTACCTCGCTTGGACTCGATCGGGCGAGATTCAGCTGCCGGACTTCCAGCGCGGATACAAGTGGGAGGACGAGCGGATCCGCCAGCTCCTCGTCACTGTGCTGCGCGGGCACCCCATGGGCGCCGTCATGCTGCTCAAGACAGGCAACAGCCAGGTTCGCTTCAAGCCTCGCGCCATCGAGGGAGTGGAGCTCGCGCCAGGAACGGATGCGAAGTACCTGCTCCTCGACGGCCAGCAACGGCTCACATCACTGACGCAGGCATTGAGCGGGACGGGGGTCGTCAACACCAAGGACGCCCGAGGGAAACTGCTCGATCGCCGCTACTTCATCCACATGGAGACGGCCCTGGACGATGAGGCACGCGTCGACGAAGCGCTCATCTCCGTCCCGGCGGACGGCACCATTCGGTCGAACTTCGGCAAGGACATCGTCCTTGACCTGAGCACCCAGTCAAGGCAACACGAACACGGGTACTTCCCGTTGCACCTGCTGTACGGGGACTACATGAGTTGGATCCTCGACCTCGCGGACCGCGACAGGGGCAAGGTCTTCCACGAGCGCTTCATCAAGCCGGCCGCCACGTATGACATCCCCGCGATCGTTCTGGATGAGAACACCGGGAAGGCGGCGGTCGCGACGGTGTTCGAGAAGGTCAACATCGGCGGACTGCCGCTCAACGTGTTCGAACTGCTCACTGCTGTCTTCGCAGGCGACGCCGATCACTACGCGAGGACCGGCGAGGACTTCCGGCTGAACGACGACTGGAGATCGACTCAGGAGAAGTGGGCGTCCCACCCCGTCCTTGCCGCTGTTGAGAACACGGACTTCCTGCAGGCGATGACGATGCTGGTGACCCGTAAGAGGCAAATGGCCGACACCAGTGAACGTCCGCCGGCAATCTCCGCGAAACGCGAGGACGTCCTCAAGCTCACGCTGGACGATTACCTAGAGTGGCGTGATCCGCTGACCGAGGCATTCAAGTGGGTATCCGGCTTCCTCGCAGACCGCCACATCTTCGCCCCCCGCGACGTGCCGTATCCCAAGCAGATCGTGCCTTTGGCGGCCATCAAGGCGACGCTCGGCAAGGATGCTGACCTCATTGCCGTCAGCGACCGGCTGGTTCGGTGGTACTGGTGCGGGGTTCTCGGAGAGCTCTATGGATCCGCCATAGAGACCCGGTTCGCGCGCGACATCGAGATGGTCCCCACGTGGGCGATGGACGACACCAAGCCCCTGCCGCGCACCGTTCAGGACGCGAACTTCACTGAATCGCGTCTGCACTCGCTCAGGACCCGAAACGCCGCCGCCTACAAGGGCATCGCCGCCCTCATTCTCGACGGAGGCGCGCGGGACTGGATGGAGGACAAGGCCCTGGACAAGGTCCAGCACGCCGAGCTCGCAGTGGACATCCACCATGTTTTCCCGCAGAAGTGGTGCACCGACACGGGCATCGACGACGAGCATCGCGAGAGCATCGTGAACAAGACGACGATCAGTGCCCGGACGAACCGGACCATTGGCGGGGTCGCACCAGCGTCCTACCTCGAGATCATCGAGTCCCGTGCCCAAGTCGACGGCGGCCAGCTCGATGGCATTCTGGCCACCCACTTGATACCCGCGGAGTACCTGCGCGCCAACGCTTTCGACGCCTACTTCGCGGCTCGGCGAGAACTCCTATGCCAGCTGGTGGAGAACGCGATCGGCAAAACCGTGCAACGCGACATCGACCAGGGATTCGCGGACGAGGACTCCTCGCAGTTCGAGCTCGGCGAGATTGCCGATCAGGAATTGCCGGACATCTAGAGGACGAGCATTCCTCGATCGGCACCCCAACGAGCGAAGGCAACTCCGGACCATCACTTACGCCCGCCCAATGGGTTGATCGCGAGTCAACGGGTTTCGCCGAGAGCCCCATTGACGCACTCGGTGTTGACTGACCGACCAGAGGGGTGGCCGCCCTGTCAGACGGGCCGATCGCTCCGCAGGTCCGCGAAATCGCGCCCGGCTTCGGCGAACACCCGAGCGATAGCGGCAGCACCCTCTTCGTCGAGCCCGAAAGTCGATGGAGCACGGGCGAGTGCGGCTGCAAATCCGGCGACCGTGAGGCCCGCTGGAGTGACTCCGTGCATCCACGGATCAAGGGCGACCTGTGCCATCCTCGCCAGGTTGATCTCCCACATCCCGTCCTCGGCATCGACCGCGATGTATCCGGCAGCGGCGAGCGGGACGAGGAGCCCGCCCGGCGTGCGGTCGTAGCGGTAAGTCCTCAGGAGCCTGACGGCTGCGAGCTTGCATGGATTTTGCGAGACGTAGCCCGCGCCGAGCATCCATGCAGTGCGGGCCAGTGCCTCAAACGCTGTCGTGATCATGGCCATGACCGTGCCCGCCGATTGATCTGCCGCACTCGACGCCGGGAGGCGCCAGTGTGAATGCGGACGATCAATCGCCTGTGGGCCGGGCTGACCGTTCATCGAGTCGGCG
>CAMCSO010000170.1 GCA_945877545.1 Bifidobacterium breve
AAGGAGCTCATCAAGTACAACGGTTTCCAGGTTCCACCCGCCGAACTCGAGGCGCTCCTCCTCACGCACCCTGCAATCGCCGACGCCGCTGTCGTGGGTCGACCGAACGACGAGTCAGGCGAAATTCCCGTCGCCTACGTGGTTCTCCGACCGGGCTCCAAAGCTAGCGGACAGGAGCTCCAGGATTTTGTCGCCGGGCAGGTGGCGCATTACAAACAAATCCGCGAGGTCGTCTTCATCGATGTCATCCCGAAGTCAGCATCGGGAAAGATCCTGCGCCGCCTCCTCCGCGATGGCGGATGACGGCAGCCCCGCAGCGGTCGCTACTGCAGCGGACTCCGCCTAGGCTTCGATGGGCAGGGTTGCGAGGTCTGCCTCGATGACCCCCCGGTCATCATCGTCGAGGTCGATTGCTGCGGCGTACGAAAGATTTCTCTCGATTCGAGCGAGTTCCATGTTTCCGAGCACCGCATGCGCTCGAGCAAGGGCTTCATGCGCAGAGGCTGGAAGGAAATTTCCCATTCCGTGCTCCTCGCAGACGGACAGGCACCGCTGAGCGTGATAAAGCGCTGGCTCGCCTCTATCGATCACCGCGTAGACCCGGCTGCACAGCCAGTCACCAATCGCCCACTGCTCCGGTCCCCCAGCCCGCCCCCAGTGCCAACGACTCGCGTGCGCTGCATGGATCATCAAGTCATCCTCGGACCCGTTCCTCGTTGCCATCCCTAGGTAGTCCCACGTGAGGGTGAACAAGTCGCTCGCAAGCCTGCGCTCCTCCAGCGCATCAAGGGGCGCAGGTCCATCGGTGGCGGCCGGCACGTCAGTCAACATGGCCCGAATATACGGCGCGCAGCGAACACGGGAAGAATCAGCGCATGACCTTACGTGTTGGCATTATCGGAGTCGGCAACATCGGTACCGCCCATGCACTGAATCTCGCCCGCTTCGTCGCCGGTTCGACGGTCATCGCGCTGTATGACGTCGACCAACCACGAGCCATCGCCCTCGCCGGCGAACTCGGCGCACGACACGTCAACAGTGTTGCCTCGCTCATCGAGGCGGACGACGTCGACGCCGTACTCATCGCCTCCCCCGACTCCATGCATGCCGAGCATGCCATGCTCGCAATGGCAGCGGGAAAGCCGATGCTCTGCGAGAAGCCCCTCGCGGTTGGCGACGACAATGCACGAGCCGTGGTCGATGCCGAGGTTGCCCATGGCCGCCGACTCATCCAGGTGGGCTTCATGCGTCGCTTCGACCCCGGATATGTCCGGCTCAAGGCGGAAATGACGCCAACGGGAATCGGTGATCCGCTCATCGTTCACAACCTTCATCGCAACACCGCGGCGCCCTACGGACTGCGAACCGAGCAGACGTTGACGAACATGGTCACCCATGAATTCGACATCAACCGCTGGCTTCTCGGCGAGGAACTGACATCGGTGATGGTCCTCCCGGGCAAATCCGGCTCGCTCACGCCGAAGGGTGAGCAGGATCCGATTCTGGTGATCTTGCAGTCCGAAAGTGGAGTGCTTGTCGAGATCGAGGCCTTCTGCAATGCGCGCTACGGATACGACGTGCAATGTCGCATCACTGGCGATCACGGTCAGGCCGTCATGGGGGACGGAGCCTGGGTGACGAGGTCAACCAATTTCAGTCGGGGATCCCAAATCCCAGAGCTTTGGCTTGGGCGCTTCCAGGATGCATATCGACTTCAACTCCAGGCATGGGTCACCGCCCTGAACGACGGTAGCCCTCTGCTCGGCGCGAGCGCATGGGATGGACTTGCTGCGGCGGTCGTCTCCGACCGAGCCATCGACGCGTACCGCACCGGTGCACGCGTGACCATCGATCTGCCCATGAAGCCTGATCTTTACCGCTGACTCACGACGGGACGCTGTCCAAAGACCATGGTAGGAACACGAGAGCGCCAACCAGCACGAGCCCAATGAGCGACAGCGGCAGGAGGTTACGGCGCAGGCGACCACATGACCAATAGCCCAGCGTCAGCAGCGAAAGCACAATTACCGTACGAAATAGTGCGCCGCCATCAACAGGTTCTCCGTTCGGCGCGAGCACCCGACCCCCCAGTTGCGCGAACACAAACAGCACGATTCGAAAAATCGGTGCTGACTCCAGCAGGATGAAGGCGAGGAACATCGAATCGGCATGCAGATCCCGGTCACCACGACGCAGGCCGACAAGCCCCCGAACGACGCCGAACACAATCATCACGGGGAGCAGCGTGAACATCACCATGTTGAATGGCGAGTGAATCACGAACAGGCTGAGCGACAGCGCAAAGATGACGAACGCTGGCAAGAGCGTGCACAGGATCACCGGACCGACAACCCGATGAACAGCAACGAGTCTTGCGGATCGGTTCCCTCGACGAGCGAGCACAATCTGGGTGAAGAACCCCGCTGCAAGGGCGAAGGCGGCCGCACCGTGCCACGTCATGAGGGTGTAGGACTCAACTGAAAAACCGAGCAAGGAAACTTCAGGATCTGGCAGGATCATGGCTGCGGTGCCGCCACCCCACGTGCCGTTTTTTACGAAGTGCGACACGGAGGGGATGAACACTAGGTTTGCCGCGAAGGCGACGCACACGAGCACGAACTGTGTTCGGCTGAGCGAAAGCGTCTGCTTCATGAATGATCGACCGAACCTCGATCCCTCGAACTCTGTTCGGTCGTTCATGGCGAACGCTCACTTTCTCGCGTGAAAGGGGGACAACGGCGAACGCATTCAGCCCTCGAGGACTGGACCAGTTTACGACGGTTATCTCGGTATCCACTGCGGCTACGCCGAATCTCACACGCCAGTCGCAGGTGCCATGGGCGGGGTTCGACGGACTGCCATCCAAGCCAGAGGGGGACGATTCCGCCAGCAATCATGAACTGAGCCTGATGAGAGATCACCTCATCAGCCGCCGCGATACCGACGACACCAAAGATGAACATTCGAGCGAACAGGTTGATGTCCGTCAGGAGGATCCCCGCGGGGTCCACCGAAACATCAAAAGGGCGAGGATGAAGCCGCCAATCGTCCAGCCGACGAGCACCACTGCGCACAGCCCGAGTTGCCACGACCCGGAAACCTCGATCGCGGATGCTCCGTCCGGAAGGAACACGGAGCGCATTGCCTGGGTGAGCCACTTGAGTGGAAAGAGTGACGCGAACGTCTGCATCCATGTCGGAAGTTGATTAAATACGAAGAAGACTCCGGACGTGAACTGGAGCACGAGAACGATCGGCGCGACGATCGCCGAGGCTCCTCGGCCATGCTTGGGAACAACCGAGAATGCCAAGCCAAGCAGGGTGCAGGACAGCAGGCCAAGGACACTGACCCAGGCGAATGTCAGCCACTTCCCTGCGCTCGACGGCAGGTCGATCCCAAAGAACAGGACTCCAACGGTCAGCAGCACGGTCACCTGGGCGATGTAGGCAACAAAGACCAGTCCGATCTTGCCCAGGAAATAGGACGCCTTCGGCATCGGCAGGCCCTGCAGTCGCTTGAGCGTGCCATCGTCTCGTTCCATGGGAATGGCGATCGCAAGGTTCTGGAAGGACGTGTAGAGCACTCCGGACGCGATCATCCCTGCGAGGAAGTACTGGGAGAACGTCACATCACCGAAACCCACGCTTTGTTCAGCGAACACAGATCCGAAGATGACGAGGAGGATCATCGGCAGGGCGAAGTTGAAGATGGCGGACTCGCGGTCTCGGAAGAACTGCCGCAGTTCGATCCCGACACGTTTTCGACCGAGGTACAGGGTGCGGTTCACGGCTCACCCCCCGGCAAGTCCTCGATGAGTGCGAGATAGGTGTCCTCGAGTGTCGGACGATGCACCGAGAGCTGCGGAACCTCGCCACCAAGCCGCTGCGCGAGCTCTAGGACGTAGGCCGTGGGCGAGTCCGTCGTCGACTGCCGCTCACGACCATCCTCGATCCAGCTCACACGTGCGATTCCGTCAGAGCGATCCCCGAGCTGCGACGGCCGGTCGCACGCGATGATCCGGCCGCCCGCGATCACTGCAACCCGATCCGCGAGCCTCTCTGCCTCATCGAGGTAGTGCGTGGTCAGCAGGATGGTCGTTCCGTCGGCCTTGAGCAATTCGATGAGGGCCCAGAACTCCCGTCGTGCCGCCGGGTCGAATCCGGTCGTCGGCTCGTCCAAGAAGAGCAGCTCTGGATTGCCGACGATCCCCAGTGCCACGTCGAGCCGTCGACGCTGGCCACCTGAGAGCCGGTCGTTGCGCGACTTGGCCTTAGCGCCCAACCCGACCGCTTCGATGACCTCCTCTGGGTCACGTGGCGACGGGAAGTAGTCGGCGAAGTGGCGCACCGCCTCGCGCACGGTGAGGTCGCCTAGGTCGCGGTCCGTCTGCAGGACGATACCGAGCCGAGCCTTCCAGTCCAGGCCGCCGTGCCGAGGGTCCACCCCTAGGACTCGCACCTCACCGGAGTCTGCGTGACGGAAGCCCTCAAGAACCTCGGTCGTTGTTGTCTTGCCTGCGCCATTCGGCCCCAGCAACGCCAAGCACTCGCCACGCTCAACCTCGAAGCTGATGTCATTCACTGCCACGAGGTCGCCGTAGCGCTTCGTCAGTCCGCGCACGGAGATAGCGTTCATGGTCGTCCCATGGAAGGACAGTAGCCAAGTCGTTTCCGGGATAGCATCTCGAGCATCACCTCCGCACGAGTGGGGTTGTGGCCCGCACGAACGTTGGGCAGGATCCTGAACGAAGCAGGCACTCTGGGAGGCGGGCATGTTGGTGAAGGTGCTAGTCGACCGAGTATGGACATGACAACCTCGAAGCCTGCCCTTCTGGACGCGGCTGGGATCGACGCGGCCGTGCGTGCGAATCATCCCGACTACACAGCCGTACTCATCGGGGTCCAAAACCTCATCCCGGGGCCATCCACCAAGGAGAGCGATGCCCTGCTGGCACTTGCTGAAGCAAAGGCGCAGTCATTCCTTGCAGGGCGCGAGCCTCATGAACTGCAAGAGATGCAGGCGTGGCGGGAAGCGTTCTTGTCCTTCGGTGTCAAGCCGCGGGAAGCCCGCTCCAGCGTCGAGGCCCTACTTCGCCGAGTCACGTCCGGTCTTCCCCGCATCGACCGATTGACCGACGTGTACAACGCCGTCTCCGTGATGAGAGTGGTGCCCATCGGTGGCGAGGACTTCGACTGCTACCAAGGACCCGCGCGTCTCGTCGTCGCTACCGGTGACGAGACCTTCGACACCGTGGTCGACGGACAACCAGCCGTCGGCAACGCTGAACCCGGGGAGATCATCTGGCGCGATGACATCGGCGCGACGTGCCGGCGGTGGAACTGGCGCCAGTGCGTGCGCACCCGACTCACAGACGCCACCACTGATGCGCTGTTCATCATCGACGGGCTCGGGCCCGACTCGCAGTCACGAACCGAATCCGCTGCGGACGAACTCATTGAACGCCTTGCCAAAGCCTCCCCCTCGGCCATCTTCACCGCTCGCACGATCGCCGGCTCATCGCGCGGCTCCGCGCCCTGCCGGTCCTCGCATGGCGCAACGACCTCTTCCTCGGCGTCGACACCACCACCGTCCTCGCCAGCGCCGAACGGCCACGACGCGAACCCGGCAGCCTCGACGACATCAGCTCCCTGACCCTCCACGACGTCCGGCCAGACGGGACCATCGGCTCACCGCCACTGATCGACGACCCCACCGTCAACGACGCCACCGCCGACCTCGGAGTCAACATCGCCGGACGCCGCGTCGAGCGCCAGACCGACCCCACCACATGGCTGAGGCGCCTCGGCATCACCCTGCGAGACCTGTGATGCCCGCCATCGAACTCGCCTCCCTGCGCGACCACCGCCTCATGGCCGGGCTCTCCCAGCGACAGCTCGCCAAGGAAGCAGGCATCGGCTTCCAGACCATCCGCCGCCTCGAACTCCACGCAGACACGACCCAGCCCCGGTCCCGGTCCCGCGAGCCTCACCATCTCCGACGCCCGGCTGCTCCGCTCCGGACTCATCGCTGGCCTCGACGACAGGCTTTGCCTGCACCCCGACACCGCCGAGGCACTCATCCCCTGAGCCGAACCCGCTCCCCTGAACGCGAAGGGCCCCACTCCAATCGAGTGGGGCC
>CAMCSO010000171.1 GCA_945877545.1 Bifidobacterium breve
ATCGCTGTGTGGCAGCGGGTACTCGCCAGTGGCCAGTCGTGCGATCTCGTGCTCGCCGGTCTTCACGTGAAGAGCAGCAGTTCCAAGGCCCAGGAGGAGCGACTGCTCGCCAAGCACGTCGACCTGCGGGGCACCGTTCATACCGCCGGCCATCTGTCGAGCGCTAATCGCGCTTGGCTCCTCGCCAATGCCAGTGCGGTGTTGTACCCATCTAGCGCCGAAGGGTTCGGCTTCGTCCCCTACGAGGCCGCAGCGCTCGGGACTCCGACGACCTTCGCTGACTTTGGGCCGCTCAAGGAGATCGCTCACCTCGACGGGCTCCCGCGGGGATGGGTCGTCGACGAATTTGCGACCGACCTCACGAACCTGCTCGCCGACCCGCAGGCGGCGGAGCAGCGCGTGGCCGACCTCCACCGGGCCATCACCGCGCTCACCTGGGACGGCTTTGCCAGCGCGCTCATCGACTTCTTCCAGCATGTGATCGGGCTACCGACAGTGGCGACAAGCACGGTGAGCAGCACGGCATCGACGGAGGCAGCGCTCGCAGCGATCCTGTCGAGCCGTACGTGGCGGGCGACCGAAAAACTGCGTCAGGCCAAGCGAAAGCTGCGGCGCAGCTAGCGCGGACCTGAAACAGCATGGCCTCACGTTTTGCAAGTCTATCCCCTCAAATTTTGCAAGTTTAGCCCCCTCACGTTTTATAAGTTTGAGTGCTGCAACTCTGGTATCCTGCACACATGAGCGGACTGTCCGAGGGCATGGCCCGTCGCAGACTTCACGATGTCATCGAAGCACGTTCGGCCGAGGAGCCAGTGATCGCGCTCCACGGGCCGAGGTCGGTAGGCAAGTCCACACTGCTGCGCGATTTCGCCGCTCGTCACAAGGTCGGGGTCATCGACCTAGACGACCCAGCGACTCTGGACGCTGCACGGGCCAACCCCACGCAGATGGTGGCCGGAGAACGGCCAGTGTGCCTGGACGAGTACCAGAAGGCGCCTGAGTTGCTCGACGCCCTCAAGACCCGCATGAGCCGGGACGGGGCGCTCCCCGGGACCGCCGTTCTGACGGGATCTACGAGGCACGAAGCCCTCCCGGTCACGGCCCAGGCCCTGACCGGCCGGCTCCACACCCTCAACGTCCTCCCGCTCTCCCAGGGCGAGATCGCTGGCGACATCGAGGACCTAGTCGTGGCTCTTTTTTACGATCCCGACGCTGCTGTGGCGGCCCATCCCACGTCCACGACGACAAGGGAGGAGTATGTCGAACGGCTTTGTGCAGGAGGGTTTCCCTTGGCTCTGCGCCGGGAGGGCAGCGCACGCAACCGGTGGTTCGACGACTTCGTCAAGCATTCACTCGAGCGGGACGCACTCGAACTGCAGAAGGTCAGGCAGCGGGCAGTTCTCCGGTCCATGCTGAACCGCCTCGCGGGCCAGACGGCGCAGATCCTCAACGTCTCGACCGCCATGGCAGGCCTAGATACGACCCGGCCGACAGCTGACGGCTATGTGCGCCTGCTCGAGGACTTGTTCCTCGTCGTGCAACTGCCCGCCTGGGGCAAGACACTGCGAGCACGGGCAGCAGCGAGGCCGAAGATCCATGTTGTCGACTCGGGGCTCGCCGCACGGCTGATGCGGATCAGCACTCAGAAGCTGGCGTCCCTAGACCCGACTGTGCTGACGGAGTTCGGAAACCTGCTCGAGACGTTCGTGGTGGGCGAGTTGACCAAGCAGGTGTCCTGGCTGCCCGAGGCTCCGATCCTCGGGTACTGGCGTACAGGCGACGACCATGAAGTCGACTTCGTGATCGAGGCCCACGACGGCCGTGTCCTGGCATTCGAGGTCAAGGCCAACGAGCGCGTGCCCGGATCGGACCTCAAGGGTCTGCGCAAACTGCGAGAGGCACTGGGGGACAACTTTGTTGCGGGAGTGGCCCTCTCGACTGGGGCACGCTCGTACACCCACGAAGACCGGCTGCACGTCATGCCAATCGACAGACTTTGGCGACCGTGCTCACAGCCAGCTGAGTTTGGCAGCGGACTGTGACAGGGGTCTGATAGCTCGCTACGTGGGGACGTGACGACCAGATACGTCCGAAAGGATATATTCTTCCTCCATGGAAGACGATGTCGGGTCCCTGATCCGCAGGGCGCGACTGAAAGCTGGTCTGACTCAGGTCCGGGCCGCAGGGCAAGCCGGGACGACGCAAGCAATGATCGCGCGTTACGAGCGGGGTTCGGTGAGTCCGACGGTGAATACCCTGAAGCGGGTCCTTGCCGCTCTCGGCCAAGAGGTTGAACTTGTTATACGAGAATCGACCCACACGCCGCTTTCGGGTCCGATTGGGCGGCGGGTCCACGAGCATCGAAGGGAAATCCGCCGCCTCGTGAGCGGAATCGGCGCGAGGAATCCTCGAGTGTTCGGCTCAGTTGCCAGGAGCCAGGAGCATCCGCAATCTGATCTGTACATCCTTGTCGACTTTCCAGTGCGAACGCGCGGACTGCTTCCGCTCGCCCATCTTGGTGACGAGATCTCCCGACTGATCGGGGTGAACGTTGATGTTGCCGCCTCGGAAGCCATGACGCCGTCCGTTGCCTCAACCGCCCTCCACGACGCGGTGTTTCTGTGAGTCGGTCGGCTACGGAACGAATCGATGACATCGAGGACGCAGTCAGGCGCATCCTCTCCGCGGAACTCAAACTCGACGAAGCAGATGGTTCGGATGACTCCGGTCTTTTCTTTGATGCGATCCTGTACCGACATCTGCAGGTTGCGAGACCTTCTTGCGCACCAGTACCACCGGGTTGATCCGTCGATCATCCGGTCGACATGCGACCAGCCCTTGGCGGCGCTGTCGGCGGCCCCACCGGCGCTGCGCGCGCTGATTGCGGACGAACTGATGTTGGACGAGTGAGAAGACGTGAAGTCGAGATTGCCCAAACGACGAAGGGCGCCTCGTTGTAGGGCAGGTACGAGATGCCCAGGTCAAGGGTCTCCCAGAACTGGTCACCGCCAGTCACCGTGAGATTTAAGCGCTCGGTCACCGGTATGCAGGAGCCGTCGCCGTCACAGTCCAAGGGATTCGAAAAGGCGCACCGCGGATCCCATGTTCAACGAGGACGTCTGGTGCACGACACCCTCGAGCTGCCGAGCCGGATCGCGCGGCACTCCGCTGAGCAGTACGCCCAGTTGAATGTCGCTCCTCCGACCGCGATGGAGGTGGCAGAGCGCTTCTCAACCTTGGTGCTCCCCACCAGTGTGAACAACCCCATGGTTGAACTGCTGAAACCCTTCTGGTCCAGCGCCAAGCTCCAGCAGGAGTTCAAGGCGTCGCGTCAGGCGTTGGACTCGCGGATGCGGGTCGGGTCCCTGCTCGGCCTGAAGACCGGCGACGGGCAGCTTGTCTTTCCCGCCTTTCAGTTCATCAGGGACACCAAGGGCGGGTTGAAGGTGCGTCCGGGGGTCATCGACATGCTCAAGATCGTTCGCACCAGCGAAGGCTATGAGCCGTGGACGTTCGCGACCCTGCTGCGAACACCGGCGCCAGAGCGGGAAGACCTGACCCCGATTGAGTGGATGCGTGACTCTGACCAGGACCAGCGAGCTCTTCGCGATCTGGCGCTCCGGTGGGTTCACGAATGGTCACGATGACGCAGACGCCCGACCATGGGCCTCGGGACCGACTCGCGCTCGGCGAACCGCCCAACGACCTAACGAGCCTCGCCAGTGCGCAAGCACAGCGCGGGCCATGGTTTCGAGCGCACCCGGAGCGGCCCGGGCGCGATAAGGGGTGCTGGTGGTTCACCGCTCATGCGCGTGATGTCATCCCCGGCGGACGGTTCGATCTCCTGACGCCGGACGGCACCTGCTACCTGGCCGACTTGGCCGAGGCAGCAGTGCGTGAGCGCGTTGGCAGATACTCGGCTGCCCGGACTTGGGTC
This sequence comes from Bifidobacterium breve, assembly GCA_945877545.1. Lineage (GTDB taxonomy): Bacteria > Actinomycetota > Actinomycetes > S36-B12 > S36-B12 > WLND01. The sequence goes on from CAMCSO010000171.1 coordinate 3,938, forward strand.
CCAGCCAACGCGGTCGACGGCGTCCTCGTCTCCATCGTCGTCACGCTCCACACTGGCAGCCGGCCGCTCGCTGACTCGACACATGCGTCCGCCGCTGCACTAGGAGCGACGAGAGAACTCTCGGCCGCGACGGGCTACGGCCTGACCAGCCGATGGGCGCAGGCGCACTTCCATGAAGGCGTCGCCGGACTCCTGTACCAACCACGGTTCAGCACAGGCACCGAGGTCGCGGTGGCCATCTTTGGCGCCGAGGGGTCCCGGACTTGGGCAGTCCGCTCAAGCAAGGCGATGCGCGAGGTCGTTATCGGCATGGGGCTCACCATTGCTCCGGTTCCACATTCCGTGGACGCCGATGACACGGCTACGTCGAACAGTCTCTGATCGCCTACCGGATGAGTCCGTGCAGGCACCCGCCGTACCTGGACTTCGCGAGCGCCTCGGCGTGCACGAGCAGTTGAGCGTCGTCGATCCACCCATTGCGCCAGGCGACCTCCTCGATGCAACCGATCTTCGTCCCCTGCCGGTCCTCGATGACCCGCACGAACTCGCCGGCGTCCTGCAGTGACCTGAAGGTGCCGGTGTCGAGCCAGGCGGTTCCGCGCTCGAGCACGGTGACGCTGAGGGTGCCGGCGCGCAGGTAGTGGTCGCTGACGGCGGTGATCTCGAGTTCGCCGCGAGCGCTCGGCTTGATGGCTTTCACGACCTCGACGACGGTCGCGTCGTAGAAGTACAGGCCCGGGATTGCGTTATTGATTCTGGGGTTGGCTTTCTTCTGAAATCCAAATCCGCGAAGTAAGCAGAATTCTCGATGGCGGGTACAAACGTGCGAGCGGAGAGCCTGGCGTCCAAGTGGACGGCTTGATTGAGCCCCAGCGGAATTCGTGTGGTCGCCTGGCCAACTGAAGTCGAGAACATAGTTTTCCACAGCTGTGAAGAGCGGCGCACCGATGGCTGATTCCAGCATTCCCAGCCAGCGTCGTGAGGTGTCAGAATCAGTGAGTGCCGCAATTCCCGTCCATGAAGGCTCGGGAATTGGAGCGGGTCCTTCTTCGAGCACCGTTGAACTACAGCGTGGCCCGCCAGACCGGGTGACACCGTGGTTTCGTCGCAGCGGGGCGACCGTCTCTGACATTCTCACACCATGGTGGTTCCACCTTTCCTCCTGGAGTGGTGCGCAAGATCCTCGTGAAGGATGTAGGACTGACCGAAGAACAGTCTCTGAAACTACTGGGCAAGGAGACGTCATGAGACACACCCACGTCGTCATGCATTACGAAGACGGCTCATGGTGGGCGGATAGCCCCGACCTCGAGGGCTTCACAGTGGTGGCCCCGACCCTCGCTGCACTGCAGGTTGCAGTGCGCGGTGCGCTCGCATTCCACCTGGATACCGACAAGCCAGTGCTCGTCGCCGAGTCCATGGCCGGTGCTCAATCGGCTGGTGACACGACCTGGGTGCCTCGAAGCGGGGGATCCTCGGATCAGCGAATGGAAACCCGAACTCCCCGCGCAACGATGCGCGAGAAGTCGACCGCATGACGGAGAACTCGAACGCGCTGTCCGGCTTCGATGTGCAGTTGTTGCTATGTGACTTCGTTTCCATCGCCGACAGCAAGCTCTTCATCAACGGCGCCGGTTGGACCTGGATTGATCCAGGGGTCCCCTTCGGGATCGCTGCACTCATCCACGTCCCTTGGACGAGTACGAATCGTGGGATCCCATTCGAGTTGCGGCTATTGCAGGCCGATGGCGAGCCTGTTTTCCAGCAGGGGCCGGCGGGGATGCAGCCGGTGGCTATTGCTGGCGAGTTTGAAGTTGGACGCCCTGAGGGCCACACCGCAGGGGCACCAATCGCGTTCCCGCTGGCCTTCAATTTTGGCCCGCTTCCGCTCCCTCCCAGCCAGCGGTTGCGATGGGAGCTCTGGATCGATGGAGTCAGGGAAGGCGATGTGGCATTTGAGTCGAAGGGTACGACTCATCAGCCTGGCTGACGAGTACGGACACAGGCCCGGTCTCTGATCGCCTACCGGATGAGTCCGTGCAGGTACCCGCCGTACCCGGACTTCGCGAGCGCCTCGGCGTGCACGAGCAGTTGAGCGTCGTCGATCCACCCATTGCGCCAGGCGATCTCCTCGATGCAACCGATCTTCGTCCCCTGCCGGTCCTCGATGACGCGAACGAACTCGCCGGCGTCCTG
>CAMCSO010000172.1 GCA_945877545.1 Bifidobacterium breve
CCTCGACGCCGAATGACAGGAAGGCGTCGGCGCCGTGGACGAGGTCGTGCACCTGCGCGTCGGAGGCTCCCGTCACCCATGTCACCGGGGTGCCGGACGCGACCGCCGCGCGGATCTCGGCGTTGATGGCCTCGGACGACGACGATGCGTTGCCGATGAAGACGAGCTCGGCGTCGAGCCCATCGCGAACGGCGGCCTCGAAGCCGCGCAGGATCTCGACCGGACGCTTCCGCGCCTCCATGGTGCCCAGGCGCACGAACTGCGGCCTACGGCCCTCCACGCCCGTCTCGCGGGCACTGGCCGGGCCGGCGGCGAGGTGATCGCCCCCGGGGTGGGCGATCGTGATGCGCTTCGCAGGATCGCGCCGCAGCCGTCCGATGATCTCGCCCCGCGAATACTCGCTGATGCACACCACCGAATCGACCGACACGAGCCGGCGAAAGTACTCGCTCACCCACGCAGCCGCGCCCGGCACGAACCGGTAGTTCGCCGGCTCGGTCTGCGGCAGCGCGTCGTAGCCGATCATCGTGGTCGGCATGCAGCGGCCGAAAAGATCGAGCCGCTCGAGCACGCTCGGCAGATAGGAGACCTCGGGCAGGAGCCAGGCGTCGTAGATGGCGACGAGGTCGCCGAGATTCACCTGGACGGTGGACGCTCGCCGCTCGTGCTGCTCGAGGAATTCGTTGACGGTCTGGCGCAGGTCATCGTCCGGCAGCCGTTCCTGGAACGGCAGCGACAGCAGCTCTGCCGCCGCCTGCCGGTCGATGAGGGTGAACGAGCCGCGCTTGTTCGGCACGACGAACTCGGCCTTGGTCTCGCCGTCGGGCCAGTTGATGGCGAGCTGCTGCAGCACCCGCTGGATGCCGGTCGCGTAGGGGTCGCGGATGAACTGCTCGAGGTCAATGCCGACCGTCGTCATCCTTCAGGTCACCGTTTCGCTGGGCTGCCGTGAGCCGTCCAATGCCCGCGCACGAGTCGTGCGGGGTGTCTTGCACTTCCGAGAATATCTCTCGCACCCGGCCGTGATCATCGGTAGCGATCAACTCGGCGCACCAGCTGGTCGGAACGCACATGGAATGTTAACTGGAGTTATGTTAAGTCCAGTTAACATTAAATCTTTTGCTCCATCGTTCGACCCGTCATGTGTCGAGCAGGAAGGCGAGGAACGCGGCAGGCACAGCCCACGCCCGATCACCGCCAGAGCTCGTGTCGAGAACATTGCGCGTAGCAAGAATCCCCGCCCACTCGGAGGCATTGACCGTGGCAGCTTTCGAGCGCCACGAACCCTCTGTGTACTTGCCCTCTATCGCAACCCCGCCGAGATGATCGCAAACGAAGTCGATCTCCTTTCGGGTGGGCGTTCGTTTGTGGAACAGGAAGTCGTCGCTGAGCAAGTGCGGCTGCTCCGCGACGACCCGCCGACGGATCGCATTGCCAAGCTGCATTTCGCTCAGCACCGTCGGATCGATGTCTTGGCGCCCGGCATTGCGCAGATGCGGGAGGCGGGCAACGATCGGGTCGACCGCGTAGATCTTGTCCTGCGTCTTGGGCCTGCCCGCCCACATGCGGTCGCCTTTCTGCGGGCACTGCCAGAGCAGGTACGAATCTCGCAGGTACTCGACGTGTCTGGTGACGGCATCGGTTTGGATGTCGAGGTCGTCGGCCACCTTCGTCATGTTGGCGAAACTGGAGATTGTCTCCCACAGCCGCTCGAGCAGGGCCATTTCCTTCGCCGCACCGAGTCGGGAGGCAACGAACGCGTCATTCGCCACAATGTTGAAAATGTCCTCGACGAATCCGCCAGGAATCTGCCGACCTTGATGGGCTGCCGCCACCGCCAGCGGGTACCCGCCGTATGACAGGTACTGCTCCCACAGCGGCACCAGGTCGCCGAGCCATGGAAGAAGATCCTGGTACGCGGCTGCCGCGGCAGGGGAATGCAAGCCGGTGAGCGGCAACTGAGGTTGCGGAGGAGTTTCGGGGCCCTGCATTTGCTGGACGAACGTTCGAAACCCCATCGGCATGAGGGTGCGGTCGAGGTTCGAAGCGCCACCGCGACGACCGGCGAGCTGCCCGGATGCCTCGGTCAGGCCCGTGGCACTCGAACCAGTGAGGACCACTGTCGATGACCGAAATTCCGAATCGTTGTCGCGCATCCATTTGACCTGGGTGGCCCAATCGCCGGTCACAGACGTCACTTCATCAAGCAGCCAATACCGCGGCTGTCCAGATGGGACCCGGGGGAGCGCGGTGTTCTGAGTGAGGCTCCGCAGGTCACGCGCCGACCAGCCATCGACGGCCGCGCGAACGATTGCAGTAGGCGGAACCCCTGCGGTGATGAGGTCCTCAACAAGTTGCTTGATCGCGACCGTCTTGCCCACGAGCCGGGGGCCTCGAAGCAGGTAGAGGCACCCGGGTGAGAGATCGCTGAGCACGCCTGAGCGATAGGAAAGGCCGGAGTTCTCGACCTCGAGAAGGTCCAGGTCGCGTGTTCGCCAGCGGGGATCTCGCCACCAAGGATTTTGAGTCGCCAACTCCTGCGCCAACTGGCCAAGTTTCGTCCCCATGACGCAAAAGTATACGTTCTTACCGCCCTACCCATCTAAAATGTATACTTTTTAGCCGCCTTCACCGGTAAGAACGTATACCTACGATCCCCCGCTCAGACGAGCAAAGTCCCCGCCAGTCCTCGTTCGGGCGGGTAGATGTCGCTCTTCGGCGCGTTCTTGTGGGCCGCAGCGACATCATCCCGCCCAAAAGCGACCCCGTCGGGTACGTGCTGACAGTAACCTCGCGCGCCACTCAGCCTCTCGTTCTCGTTGTTGACATGTACACCGATCCCGGGTTATGTTTTTGTCCTTGCTCCCCGCCCTCCCCGCAAGGGGACTGGCGGGGTTTTTACTCGGGGGAGTCCATTGGCACCGATAGTGCACGTGTTCATTGATTATCAGAATGTCCACCTCACAGGCCACGGCAGCTGGTGCCAGCAGGCCGAAGCTCGGCACCTATGTTTGGTCGACCCGCTCCTGCTGGCCACGCTTCTCGTTGCGCGGCGTGGACCTGGAGGTGAGCTGAAGGCCGTTCACGTTTTCAGGGGCCGTCCTGATCCCCGCCGTGAACCGAAAGCAGCGGCACGCTCCGACCATCAGGCTTCGGCGTGGGAAGCCGATCCCAGAGTGCACGTGTTCCGACGCCAATTGCGCTATCCGCGGGGTTGGGGCGAGCCAGGCAACGCGGGCAGGGCCCAGGAAAAGGGTGTGGACGTTCAACTGGCCGTGCACTTGGTCGAAGCCGCAATTAATCGCGACTTCGAGGTTGGCATCGTGTTCTCGCACGACACCGATCTCATTCCGGCGCTTGAGTCGGCCTCTCGTCTCGGCGCCCACATTGAGATCGCTTCATGGGGAGGCCGAAATAGGCTTCGAAGCCCAGTCGTCAAGCTCTTCTCTCACACCCTCACGCAGGACGATTTCGAGCAGGTGCGCGACCAGCGGGTCTACGAGTGAATGGCCGGGTCGCCCTTTCGCTTTCCGAGCCGAGTAAACGAAGATCTCCCGGCGATCCGACGCGTTGCGTCGGGTAGATGTCGTGCTTCGGAGCGTTCTCGTAGCCCACAGCGACACCAACCTGCCCAAACGCGGCAGGGTCGGGCTACTGGCTGGCTAGGACTGCGAGGAGTTCCTCGGCGTAGACCCTTGGAGACTTTCGCTCCAAGTAGTCGATTCGCTGCGTCTCGATCGCCTCGCGGTCGGCCGGGTGGGCCCGCCGGTACTCGATCGCCTCGGCGACCATGAGCGGGCTCGCCTCGTCAGGCAGGCGGTCGATGAAGGCTGGAGTGTCGACGTCGATCGCGAGCCCTCGGCTGGCAGCTGCCGGCGATATCGGAGAGATCGGACCACTCCTGCGCGCGATCGAACACCGAATCAGGTCGGGGAATGAGTACGGAACCGCCGGTTCCATGAACTATTCGCGCATGCGGGCGCCATCTGAACCACCGTTCCCGTGCTCGAGAGGTAGCGACACGAGGGCGGCACGTTCGTGTTGGTGCCTGGACCCAACTACGACTTGGGTCGGTCTCCACGAACGCTGCGCTTGGTCCGGGATGTTGGTCCAGGCGCGGGGCTGCCTGGCTTCTTCAGCAACTCGATCCGCGAGCCGTCAGCCAAGGTCAACTCGACGATCAACGGGTTGCTCTTGGACACCTTCGCCGACGTGATCTTCTGGCCCACTGCAGCGGACAGCTGTACTTCCAGGGAAGGCGTACGCAGGACATCCAGCTTCGCCAGGGCGAAGCGCAAGCGCTCCCTGGCCGGCTCACTGATGCAGCTGATTCGCTGGGTGTAGGCAGTTCGGTCCAGCGTGGACCGATAGGTCAAGTCCACGACCGACTCCGGCACAACCACCAGGTCGCCCACTCTCAGTTCAGGTACAGGGAGGTAGCCAAGGATGTGGCCGCCCATGAGCAGGCCACGGTCCACCTGCTTTCCTGCAACGAGGACGGTGGACGGGTCTACCAGCGGGCTTACCGTGAAGCTGCGGTCCAGGTCTTCCCTGCTTTCTGCCATGGCCTGGGCGGTGTCTTCATCTACGCGCTCGCCTTCCGAGGGCTTGGTGAGTTCGTCGACAACAGCGTTGAACTCCTTGTTGAGCCCACAATCGTGGGAGCACACCATCACAAGCGCGCGCCCAGCGGCCACACGCAGGGCCGGCACCAGTGCAATCCCGGCCGCTTGGGACGGCGCGAGCAGTGTTCGGTGCTCGTCGAGTGCCTGCCACCGCTCAGGCGTGTAGCCGTCGTCACCGACGACGCGGCTGACGGCGCCAATGAGGATGTCACCCTGCTGGGGCGCTTCGTCGAGCACTGAGTAGAAGGCCCGTACGTCGAGGCGACTCACTGATGAACGGTCCCGACCGCGGGGCGCCGCCTGCGTGACGCGCCCGCAACGGCAGGGGCGAAGGTAGCCTCCTCGTCCTCGGAAATGACGTCGAGGTCTGAGCTTCGTCGCACGGCGCGACGGCCAGGCCGGTCACCACCCAGCACGCCCGCTTCCAGTGCTGCCAAAGCCCCGGCGTACAAGGGCGCCGCGGCCGGTACGCGCTCCACCTCAACCAAGTCAGCCAGACTGCATCCGTAGGCAACCAGGAGCTTGGCAATTGTCGAGAACCGCACCTGCGTGGTCTCGCCCTTCTCGAGTCGACTGAGTTCATCACGGTTCAGGCCCGCCCTGCGGGACGCCTCAACGAGCGTCATGCGGCCGCGCAACTGGCGCGCGTGGAGCAGCAACCGGACACCCTCAACGTCCGCCACGATGGGAGAGAACTCCTCTGAACCGTCACCTTCAGATAGAGCTCCGAGTTCCGGACTCACCAATGCACTGCCGCTCATACCCCGCACTTTACCCGCTCATACCCCGCACGACAGGAATCTGTAGCTCCGTTCATGCCCGCCTGGCGTACCCGTAGCCGAGTAATCGGTCCGAGGCTCCGTCAGTCTGGGCTCAGGAACTCCCCACAACAGTAGGGGCAACACTTCACTCGTTCGGGGCGTGACGGGGACGGCACGCCTCTGCCCACACCCACGTTTGGGCGGAGCGATGTCGCTCTCCAGCGCGTTCTTGGGGGTCGCAGCGACAACGACCTGCCCAAACGCGGCCGGGTTAGGACTGCAGGCTGGCGAGCACCGCCAGCAGCTCCTCTGCGTAGACCATTGGCGACTTTCGCTCGAGGTAGTCGACTCGCTGCGCCTCGATCACCTCGCGGTCGGCCGGGTGGGCCAGCCGGTATTCGATCGCCTCGGCCACCATGAGCGGGCTCGCCTCATCGGGCAGGCGGTCGATGTACGCGGGCGTGTCCACGTCTATCGCAAGGCCTCGACTCGCGATAGACGGGGTACCAAAGGCTGCAAGGTCACTGAGGGGTCCGCTCACTCCGAGCAGTGGGCTCACCCGCAGTTGCACGCCAAGATCGACGGCCAGCAGGTAGTCGCGGAACTGCTCCTCGTCCAAGAACCCGGTTATCTCGAACTCCACGATCCCCGCGTCGACG